>JAOZRE010000606.1 GCA_029940215.1 bacterium
TTTAGTGATGATATTCTCGTCGAAAAATTTAGCGATACCGCAACTTTTCTAAGGATGTCAGTCCTCGAATCAGGGTTTCAGCCGTTTCATCCAGGTACCACTGAATATGACAGCAGAGCCGAGAGCGATCATCCAGAATACACAAGGCTTTTGGCGGGTGCCAATTTCCGTGGTTATCCTGTAGAGTCAAAATATTATTTCCTCCGCAAACTTAAGAATAGCACAGCTTGACAAGAGATTTTGGCCTAATTCCCTGCCTGCCCTTCTCAAGCTGCTGTTCTAAAATAATATTTTAGTAATCCATGTAGCCGATCAAGCCGTTTTATCTTTCCCCCGTTAGCTATAAGTCTGGGATCCGGGAATAGCAACAAATTATCTTTTCCCTGATGATTTCTCTCTTTGTGATAGTGAGCTGTATATTCGACAAGTGCCTTTCTCAGGCTCTCTTCTCCGAAAAAGATTAACTTTTTCAAACACTCATCTTTTATGGACCTTACAAACCGTTCCGCAAAAGAATTCATTTTTGGGGTTCGGTGGCAATCGAATTGGCTTGATGCCCATCGACGCGATAATTGAACGGAAGGATCTACAGAATTTCGTATCCCGATCATGGATCAAATACCTACAATCTTTTAAAAAACCCCAGTCAGCCATGGTGACATTTCTGGCTATCTGATTCATCCAGGCTTCATTTTGGTGTGGAGTTATTCCTGCAGTATGTACTTCTCTTGAACCCAGCTTAATGAAAAACAAGACATAATACGTGATTGGACTAAACTGCTATCGCAGTAGCTGCCTGCCAACAAAGATCCTTTCCAGTAATTCAGATTCGTGATGTATCCAAGCCATACGTTCTAATTTCTTTACACCCCCTGCCAATAATTCCCACACATTTTTAGCCCTCGTCCTTTCCCGATTCTATTTTTACTCCTATGGTTTTTGTTTTTTTGCTTTCCAAAAATCCATTAGGAGGAACTATGAGCCCACTTCGTCAAAAATTCATTGATGAAATGAAACTTAGGAATTTTTCTGTTGCAACTGTGTCTTCTTATACAGGTGCAGTAGCAGGCTTAGCCGGTCACTACCGGCGATCTCCCGATAAAATATCGGAACAGGAGATTAAGCAATATCTCTTGTTTTTAACAGAAGAGAGGAAATTGACCTACAGTACCTGCAATGTCGCAATTTCAGCTTTCAAATTGTTCTACAACGATATCCTGGGGCAAGGTGAAATCCGCCTGAAGATACCTCTCAGAAAAACGACGAAACGTCTTCCCGAGGTTTTGAGCATGAAGGAAATCGAACGCGTCCTTCAGGTTGATATGAACCCCAAACATCGTACGTTGTTGATGACGACTTATGCAGCCGGTTTACGGGTTAGTGAGGTAACCAGATTAAAAATTAAAGACATCGAAAGCCAGCGTAATTTGATTCGGGTGGATCAAGGCAAAGGGAAAAAAGATCGCTATACAGTCTTATCCCCCAGACTTTTGGAAGAACTCAGAAGTCATTACACGAGATTCCGCCCGCAGGAGTTTTTGTTTTACGGGGCCGACATCGAAAAACCCCTGTGCAGAAGCGCAGCCCAGCAAATCTACTACAAAGCGAAGAAAAAGGCCAATATTACCAAGGGAGGCGGTATCCACTGCTTACGCCATT
>JAOZRE010000607.1 GCA_029940215.1 bacterium
CTAAATGTTGGATTGTCATTCCGGTTAAAGGGGGTGAGTAGTTACAGGAAAGGAATAGTTTGTCTCAGTCTTGTTTTGACAAGCATGATATGATTGTATGCTCATAAAGATTTTGGGTTCCAGCCTATTGCGACGTTGTCATTCGTTTCATCATCTGTTGGTGCCCTTTCATATTCATGTGCATCTTCATATGATGCTGCATCATCGACATGTGGTGATAGTATCGTTGTGCCTTGACCGGATGGCAGAAATTCATGTCATACCCTTTGAAAACCCCGTTGTTGTCTGAACCAGCCAGCCGAATGACTTGACCTTTTTTAACGACTCGACCGTCTGGCAACTCAACTTTTACCTGCCTTCCGGTTGGGGTAACGATCCAGGCAAACCCGTTATCCAGTTTGTCGACTCGCCCCATGCTGAAATGGGGACTTTTTTCCAAAAAACGGGCTCTCTCTTTATAAAACCAACTGATCACAGGCCAATCAATTTTACCCTCTATCAAGGTATCCCGGATTTTTTCGTTCACCCCAGTTGCTGCCAGGGCTGCGCCTCCGACACCTGTTACCAGATAGCTGCTGATAATAACGGCGGCAATACCTTTTTTAAATGCCTTAGACGCCCACATCATTCGGGACGCCAATCCCACAATCAGGACAGCCGGTATGATGAGGTCAAAGGGAATATAGCCAAAAACATCCGCCAGAAAACGGGTGCCAAAGGACAACAGCTCCAGGCTTCCGTTCATCTGCACCTCAAACAGGATACTATTAACCGATAGCACCCCAACAAGCAGAAGGAAACATGCAGCAATAAAATTAAAAATACTGAACACTCTTCTGACTGGCTCCACTTCCAGCCCGGCAATCTCTGTCATTACCCGTTCACTGAAGTTCGCGGGCAATGGTGGGACTAACGGCCTGGCTGATTTAAGAATGTCTTCGAGTTTAGTCACTTTCAGGTCCTGTGTTTTGCGGATGTTCTAAGGAGAAAGGCAAAAATCATTAAGGTGGTGATACCAAACTGCTTGAGAATATCCTGCAATTTCAGCCGCCCTCTTCTTAAAAGCGTTCCAACAGAACTGGTTGAGGTGCCAAAAATCTCTGCGATCTCCTGGTACGACTTTTCTTCGAAATAGTGAAGTACAATGACTTCACGATATTTAGTTTTAAGCTTTTCCAGCGCCCGATTGATCGCAGCCTGGTTCTCTTCCTGCTCAATCTCAGAAGTGCTTTCAGGAGACGCTACATGATCCCACTGCCTATCATCCAGCCTCGACTCTTTTTTACGGGAGATTGTTCTGAGATAGTTGGCCGCCTCATTATGAGCAATACGAAATATCCAGGGCTGCAGGGGCCGACTGGTATCAACCGTTTTCAGATTCTTGTAAACCTTAATAAATGTCGACTGGGTCACATCTTCAGCAGCATCTCGGTTTTCATATAAAAACCGGTAAAGGTACGAATAAATCTTCTGCTGATAGCGTTCCATGAGCGTCTTAAAGTCAGCTTGATTCCCACCTAAAACAGACAGAACCAAATCCGCATCAGATATGTCAGTCGTATTCATAAACAGTGCTAAGAATTAATTTGAGGGAGAAAACACCTTTTGCTTCAATTCATCCTTGCACCATAGTCAGTCCATCTGAATCGGTCAATTA
>JAOZRE010000296.1:0-4708 GCA_029940215.1 bacterium
AGCCGAATGTCTCTGACCCCGCCCAAAGGACGGGGTTTTAAAACAGAAATAAATTCATCCAATCTATTTGAATAGGGATCGTTAAATGATAATGTCATTTAGCCGACCTGTAAAAGGAGAAAACCATGCCTTGTGCTAGTTGTGAGTTACAAACCTGCTTCACCAATGAGGGTGAAATGCCGGTTGGATGTCCTGAATTGAATCGGGACAAACATGCGGTTATGAAATCCACTGAAGGGTTTCTTGACTATGCATCAACCATCAGGGAGAAAGAGACAGACCGTATCAGCGAAATGATTGAGTATGCCAAATTTAAAGGGGTTAAAACCGTCGGAATCGCGGGCTGTATCGGTCTACACGACGAACTGAGAGTGATCAGCGATCGATTGAAAGAAGAGGGTTTTGAGGTCAATACGGTGATGTGCAAAACCGGGAGCCTGGAAAAAAAAGAGGTGGGTGTCCCCTCCAGAAATCTGATAACAACCGAAACCGGCTATGGTATTGGTGCGGTAGCCTGTAATCCTGTAGCCCAGGCACTGCTTCTCAACAAGCATCAAACAGATTTGAACTGTATCCTTGGATTATGTGTGGGCCATGACTCCGTCTTTTTTAAGCACTCGGAAGCGCCGGTGGTGACACTGATCGCCAAGGACAGGACAAATGGTCACAATTCTGCGTCAATCCTGAATAATTTTTACGGCGATAACTTTTTTACCAGAAGACCAAGACCGGATGGGGCTACCAAGTTCAATTCCAAGCGTATGAAGCTGATTGATATTTTCAGAACGATCAGAGCAAGAAGGAGGGGCTAACCATGAAACCAGTACAGTGCTCATCATGTTTTAAGCAATCCTGTGTAGGTGGCGGACACCAGGAGAAGGATTATTGTTCAAGCCATGTCCACCCGGAGGTGTTTGTCGAAGCCAAGAAAATATATGCCGAAGATACAGAAACAGGACTACTGGCAAAGCATGCAGCCGTGATCGAATCCAAAGGATATATGGTCTGGCCCAGGCTTAAGGATACCATCGAACTGGCCAGGCGGATGGATTATCAAAAGATCGCGATCCTGTTCTGCCCGGATTTGGCAAGGGAAGCCAAAAAAACCTGCCGCATACTGGAAGAAAGCGGTTTTTCTGTAACTTCCAGGGTCTGCGGGATAAAAAAAACCAAGCCCCAGTTACCGGAATCGCTAATGTCCGAGCTGAAGGGCCATGGCCCCGAGCTGATCGTGAACGCCGGTCTCTGCACACCCTATGAAACAGAAATCCTGCAATATGCCGGGGTTCCGGTGACAACCTTTATCGCCAGGGACAAAAGGCTGAATCACTATCCTGCTTCAGCAATCTATGCCTCTGAAAAGTGGCGGGATTGGGCCAAAGAGATCTACCGGGATAAGATGGGAATGGAATGAAGGACCCCGCCGCTAGCAGCGGGGTATCAATATTTTTTATCTGGATCCCGGATCGATGTCCGGGATGACGCGTCGCCGCTAGTGAGAAGCGAAACTTGCAGCTTTGAAGGGGGTATTAAACCCATGCTTCGCAATAAACTACCCCGCAGATCTCTTTTTGGTTTCTTGTTTAGGTACGATTCTCAGCCTTTATTTAAAAACTATCTTGTAGAGCCGCTTTGAAAGGGGATTGGCTCGCGTTCTTCGCTGCAAGTTTCACGAATTCAGTGCTGTCGATTAACTTTACTCGCTCCATCCCACTCCCTTCAGGCATCGATTTGACATAAGTCAAGTGAAGCAATCCATCTCTCCGGTACAATGATAAATAACGCACGGGATGCACCAAACACTATTTGTCATTGAATGGAAATAACGCATGCGGAATACCGGTCTTTTCAAACTCAAACCACGTCATATCGTTCAGCTCACTGTCTTTATCATCACGCTGGCTATCGGCCTGCAATTTTATCTTTACGTTGTTCAGGCTGCAGGCGAAGGACCGTATACCATCCCCCGCCCTGCCGGGGTAGAGGGATTCCTGCCCATTGGTGCGTTGATGGGCTGGAAGCAGTTACTGCGGACAGGGCAGTGGGACGTGATCCATCCTGCCGCTATGGTAATATTCGGGTTTGCACTCGCTGTTTCCCTGCTGTTGCACAAAGCGTTCTGCAGCTGGTTTTGCCCGGTGGGGACACTCTCTGAATGGATGTGGAAGATCGGCAGGCGCCTGTTCGGAAAGAATATCAAACTGCCGGCGTGGCTTGACTATCCGTTGATGGGGGTTAAATACCTGCTCCTGGGATTTTTTCTCTGGATCATACTAACTATGTCCACGGGGAGCATTTCTGCCTTTATTGACAGCCCCTATTACAAAATTTCAGATATCAAAATGCTGCGTTTTTTCACGCACATGACCTTAACTACCGGGATTGTTCTGGTGATTCTTGCCGTGGGCTCCCTGTTTATCAAAAATTTCTGGTGCCGGTATCTCTGCCCCTATGGTGCACTGACAGGATTATTTGCTTTGTTCAGCCCCACAAAAATCAAACGCAATTCTGAAACCTGCACCGACTGCGGCCAGTGCTCGAAGGTCTGTCCTCACCGTATTGATGTGCAGACAAAGGGAACCATCATAAACCCTGAGTGTTCAGGATGTATGGACTGTGTGGATATCTGTCCTGCGAAGGGCACGCTGTCTTTTGAATTCCGGCTGCTGAAGATCAGAAAAATATTCTCTACCAAAGCGGTGGGGGGCATCATTGCCATCATCTGTATCGGCTTAATCTACACTGCAACCCTCACTGGACACTGGCAGTCCCAGCTCCCGGAGACCGAATTCCGGAAAATACTCACACAGATTGACTCTCCTCTCATCAACCACCCGGGTTTATAAACGAAATCGGGTTCTTCAAGTTGTTTTTAGGCCCTTGATCGCGATTGATTCGTGCAAACTCCCGAATAATCTCTGCAGTCTATCAGTGCATATTGGCTTTTCACATCACCCCGTGCTAGCCTGACCAGAAATTTAAACGTCTGATAATGTGAAAAATTCTGAGAGCGAATTTCTATGAATGCCGCAAGAATCCTCATCGTTGAAAACGAAGCCATTATTGCATTGGAAATAAAAAACAGTCTGAAGACTCTCGGGTATGTCGATACGTCTATTGTTGATACAGCTGAGAAAGCAATCAGGCAGGCAGAGCTGGATAAGCCAGATATTATTCTGATGGATGTTCGCATCAATGGCGAAATGGATGGTATAGAAGCCGCTGATATCATTCGATCTCGATGGAGTATTCCCATTGTGTTTTCAACGGCCTTTCTGGATGATAAAAGAATTGAGCGGATGAAATTGAGCATGCCTTTCGGCTATATTTTAAAACCAATTCATGAAAGGGAACTCCGAATAACAATCGAGATGGCCCTGCATAACGCCAAGGTTGAAGCCGAGCGGAAAAAAGTTGAGAACCGTTTCAAGGTTTTTTTCCGAGCTGTCAATGATGCCATTATGGTGCACTCTTTTCAGGAAGAGGGATTTGCCCCATTTATTGAAGTAAATGACATCGCCTGTAAGCGATATGGATATACGCGGGAGGAATTTCTAGCACTCACCCCAAAAGATATTTCAAAAGCGGTTGATGCT
Organism: bacterium; assembly: GCA_029940215.1. GTDB lineage: Bacteria > SAR324 > SAR324 > XYD2-FULL-50-16 > XYD2-FULL-50-16 > JAHJRI01. The sequence goes on from JAOZRE010000296.1 coordinate 3,597, forward strand.
GACAGGCATGCTCAGCGCAACTCTCGAGCAAAACTGTTCGAAGAAAGACAGATGATTTTCGAAGCCTATCATATCAGAAAAAACGGGGAGGTGTTTCCAGTTGAAATTAATTCCAATATCATAGAGTATTCCGACCATCAGGCTATATTGTCTGTTGTGCGTGATATAACGGAACGCAAGCAGGCGGAAGAAGCACTGCGAAAATCAGAGCAGGCACTGATTCAGACAGAAAAAATGATGTCCATTGGCGGGATGGCCGCCGGGATGGCTCATGAGATCAACAACCCTTTGGGCGGCATGTTACAAGGAGTTCAGACCATTAAGCGACGATTGTTTGAAGACATTAAAGCAAACATCGAGGCCGCAGAGGAAACGGACGTTGACCTGAATAAACTTCGGTTATACATGGAGAAAAGAGACATCCTGACGTTTCTCGAAAGCATTCAGGAGTCTGGTAAAAAGGCGGCGGATATTATTGCGAATATGCTGCAATTCAGTCGGACAAGTGAATCCCAATTTGCGCCAACCAACATAACTAAACTGATTGATAAGGTATTGGATTTAGCTGGCAAGGATTACAACTTAAAAAAACACTACGACTTCCGAAACATCAGGATTATTAAGGATTTTGAACCCGAACTGCCGAAGGTGCCATGTACGGAAACAGAACTGGAACAGGTCCTGATAAACCTGCTGAACAATGCTGCCTGGGCCATGCATGACAGCGGTAGTCGGAAGCAGCCGCAAATCAGGATACGCGTCTCCACCGAAGAACAAAAGGTTCGAATTGAAATCGAGGATAACGGTCCCGGAATGGACAGAGACATCAGAAGGAAAATATTTGAACCGTTTTTTACAACAAAACCAGTGGGTGAAGGGACAGGACTTGGACTTTCGGTTTCCTACATGATCATCACAAATAACCATCAGGGGACGATGGAAGTGGCATCTACCCCCGGACAGGGAAGCAGTTTCATCATCAAATTGCCACTTAGCAGGTAGCCCGCAAGGAGAACGGGGATATGGGAAAATGGATGGATACTTATCTCGAACGACTGGCGGAAAAGAGCGTATAGAGATACAACACAACCTCGGAAAACTGACTGCTCGTG
>JAOZRE010000296.1:4808-6019 GCA_029940215.1 bacterium
GGCGGAAAAGAGCGTATAGAGATACAACACAACCTCGGAAAACTGACTGCTCGTGAGCGAATCGAGCAATTGGTGGATCCGGGGAGTTTTGATGAATTCGGGTCATTGGTCAGGGACGTGTATCAGCGTGTTGAACAAAACCCGCAGCCAAGCCCATCTGATGGCGTCATCATGGGCAAGGCGAAAATCAAGGGAAGGCAGGTGGCGGTCTACTCCGTGGATTTCACAGTGATGTCCGGCGCCATAGGTGATCAAGGGGTCTGGAAGATTGCCGAATTGATCGAAATGGCAGGCAAGGAGCGCAAGCCGATAATTGGCATCTTCGATGGAGCCGGGTCCCGTGTCGGCTTTAAAGACGGATATGCCGGATACCAAGGGCTGGGACAATTGATTCGCAACTACTGCCTATACTCCGGTGTCATCCCCCAGATTGCGCTACTGCTTGGCCCTTGCACCGGCCCCTTCGCCCAGGTACCCATTCAGTCTGATTTCCTGATCATCAATGAGAATACTGGTTTTCTCTGGCATGGCGGTGATATCGAGTCGGATAATGCGGGTTCTGCCGAGTTTCATATGGAGGAGAGTGGACAATGCGACCTGATCGTTGAGAGTGATCAGGAAGCCATAGAGAAAGCACGTGAACTGTTCGATTTCATTCCCCAGAACTGCTGGGAGAAACCAATTTCCGTTCAAACTGGTGATGACCCGGAGCGAACAGAGGATTCACTGCTTGACGTCATGCCTGATAATTCCAAGTTCACCTATGACATGCATGAGGTGATCAGCGAACTGGTTGATCACGGGGAGTACCTGGAGATCAAGGACGAATATGCCAAGTGCCTGATCACCTGTTTTGCCCGTTTCAACGGCCAGCCGGTAGGAATCGTCGCCAACAATCCCAGCCAGCCCGGCAGTATGCTGGGCATTAACGCCTGCGATAAGTACTACCGTTTTCTGCAGATACTGGACAGCTACAATATTCCGCTGATCAACCTGGTGGATACCCCACCGACAGTCCCTGGAGAAGCCGAAGAGAAAAAAGGGCTGCAGCGACACATTGGAAAGATTGTTGACGTTTATGCCACGACCACGGTTCCCAAGATCAGCGTTATCCTGCGAGAGGTATACGGGGATACAGGTGGATTGATCATGGGCGGACTGAAGAGTATGGGTGGTGATCTGACATACGCCTGGCCCATCGCACAATTTGG
>JAOZRE010000297.1 GCA_029940215.1 bacterium
TTCTCACTAGCGGCGACGCGTCATCCCGGACACTGATCCGGGATCCAGATAAAAAATATAACTTGAATGGATCAGAAATCCATTCAAGCCCGGTTGAATTAAAATGGGTAATCTGGGATTATATATTTAGAAAAATTCGTCACTTCCCCGTCGTTCCTTTAATCAAAAAAACAGACAGATTTTTATGACGTCTAAACAGAAAGGTACCGTCTTTATTTTAATATGTGTGTCATTGTGGGCTTTAGTCCCGGTTGTAGCTAAATTTGGGCAAACAACTCTGGATAATCACCAGTTCCTGTTCTGGTCAAGTCTGGTGTCGGTTATTATTCTGGGAATCACATCAACTGTTGTGGGAACAATAGGAGAGATAAAGAAATACAGCACGAAGGATTGGCTGTATATCCTGTTTCTTGGATTGCTGGGGACGTATATCTATTATCTGTTTTTGTATTTAGGCTACTCACAGGCAGTGGGCATGGAGGTTCTGGTTTTTCAATACACCTGGCCCATTCTGATTGTGCTGCTCTCCATTTTTATTCTTAAAGAGCGTTTGAATGCCAGAAAACTGGGGGCTTTGGTACTTGGGGGTATTGGTGTCGTTGTTGTACTGACAAAAGGAGATTGTCAGAGTATCAATGTCAGTAAATCCGGCGTCATTGCGCTTGTTGCTATCGGTGCTTTCTGCTTTGCTCTTTTTTCAGTACTCAGTAAAACGGTTCAAAAAGAGGCCTATTCTGTTGTGGTCGTCTATTTCTTCGCTGCGCTTGTGGCTTCGTTTATGTCAATGCTCTATTTCTCTGAATTTGCATTCCCGGCAACGTCTGAAATCCTGCCGGTTCTCTTAAATGGGGTATTGGTGAACGGTATTTCCTATATTTTCTGGGTAATCGCCTTACAATTGACCGAAGCCTCATACCTGGCACCATTCATCTTTATCTCCCCCATTTTATCGGCTATTTATCTGGTTCTGTTCTTTGGGGAGCCGTTTATCCTGGCCTATGGTATTGGATTGCTCTGTATCATAGCGGGAGGATTGCTCAATAGCATAAGAATCAAATGATCGATTTCCAAAAAAAGCCTTCTACTTGCCCATCTTTTCGATCCGATTTTTTTATTCTGAAACATCTTCGTACAGGTTCTTAGCGCTATCGTCGTAATCAAAGGCTCCGACGAAGGTCAGGTAGGTATCCTTGCTGATGCCGGAGCGTTTAACACTGTACTCATGCTCATACAGTAGAACGATCCAGGTAATCGATGTCAGTTTCTTCTTTTTCGCCTTGTTCACCATTGCCTCAACATAGGAGGAAGAGAAAGAGCATTCACCTGCCGCCTTTTTGATGCTCACCGTACCGGTTTGAACCCCGTTGGTCTCCATGAAATCAGGCTCAAAATATTGAAGCTTGAAATTGTCCGACCAGGTGTTGGTTGCACGTTTATTCTTATGGCTGAAAGTTTCATCGAAATAGGCATCCGGGATGTCTTGATATGGGTGCTGAGAAACCCAGATCGATACCTTGTTCTTTTTCGTAAAATCGTGTCCTTTTTTTTCCTTGAGTTGTGGTGCCGCCAATTTCATTCTCCCTGATACATCGTATCGGTCATAAATCGTGGTTCAATTGGATTTATGCCTGGTTAAAAATTGATCCAATCGATTCGCAAATTCATGGGCATCCTTCTGACTGAAGGGTACGGGTCCTTTGGTTATCTGCAGACCTCTTTCACACGTCCGACCTCGCCGCTGGTCAATCTGACCTTTATACCATAGGGATGAGAAGCGCTGTTTGTCAGGATATCCTTAACAATCCCCTCGGTCAGTTTCCCGCTTCTCTGGTCTTGTTTAAGAACGATTTTGACCTCAAGGCCCGATTTGATATGAGATCTTTTTTTGCCATCCATATATCGATATTTTGTTCAGGTTTATGATTTCCTCATTGGAAGGGCAGCGTAAAACAGGATTCATAAACCCGTCTTTACGACCCGGGCACTGCAAAAAAAACCTTCTATTTGCCCCGCTCCGCAATGATATCTGACATTGCCCCCGAGAAAAATTTGATGCTACCATCACGCACAGCTTCGATGTCTGTTGTGACTTTATTTTCAAGCTTTTCAAGATCGTCAGGCACGTACCAGTGCAATTTACCACTTTCATCGTGATAAGACGCCCAGACCGCATCTGCAACAGCTTCAGCGGGCAGAAGTCGCCACATGCCTTTTTTGGGGGCGATTTCCTTCATTTCGTCCAGCAGCATGCCGGTCTCAATTTGTCCAGGGAGCGTATCGGCCGCCCGCCCGCCAAACTGGGCAAATTCCACGGAGAGGGCCTCTGTCAAACCCTTGATAGCATGTTTGGTAGCGGAATAGGTAGCCAGTCCCGCCACACCAATTATGGCCGAAGAGGAAGAGGTTGAAAAGCACAGGGAGTTTGGCGTGTTTTTCAACATGGGGTAGGCAGCATGAATGCCGATGATAACGCCCATCAGGTTGACATTGACCATATCCTTCAGGTCTGAAAAGTCTGATTCCCCAAAGGTTATCCCTTTGCCAACCCCTGCATTGTTAAACAGAAGATCCAGTTTACCACCGGTTTTGGCACTGAAATCCTTCAGTACGGCTTGATATTGTTCCCGGTTAGACACATCCAGTATGGCAACCTGACAATTCTCGGGTCCGATTTCGGACGCCAGGGCTTCAAGTCCTTGTTCATTTACGTCATTTAAGCCAATATACCATCCATGTCCTGCAAAAAGTCTGGCGGTTGCCCGGCCGATTCCGCTGGCGGCCCCGGTGATAAAGATGGATTTTTGTTCTTTATTCATGAAATAGCTCTCATTGTAAGGGTGAATGTTAAGGTGGTTTTTCCCTCAACCACTCTCCTTGATACCATCATTTTGCCAGGTACGTCTATCACTCGGCCCAGGGTCTTTAGTGATCGCTAATGCCTTTGGATTGAAAAATGCGCAACAGATTTCTCTGGATAATGTCTTGACAAGATGGGGATAGAGCACTAAAAAAACATCATCTACCAATTTTCCATGTAAAAGACCCCAATAACCATCTCAGGGGTCCCAGTGAACACGACTGTTTCTGGTCTTGGTGCCCGCGTTCTGGTCCGTGTGCTGTTGAAACACGGGCAGGCATCCAGCGAAATAGAAAAAGAAACGGGAATTGTTCTGGCCGAACTGGACAATATCGAGAATCGGTTACCGATGGCGACATTGAAAAAGCTGGCTGATATGGCGTACAGGGTGACAGGGAATCCTGCCCTTGGGCTTCACCTTGTCAGTGATTACGTCGAGAAACCGCACCATCTCATCAACTACCTGATGCTCAGTTGTAGTACTTTGCTGGAAGGCTATCAGTGCTATTCGCGTTACGCCAGAATCGACGCTGACTATAGCGAGGTTGAGCTGAGAGAGGAGGCAGACAACATCGCCATCGTATACTCCAACAGGTCCGGCTATCAGGCTAACTGGATCATCGAACTGCATATGACCGCCAATCTGATGTTTTGCCAGTCCTTCGGGAGTGAAGATATCAAGCCGGTGGAAATTCGGTTGACCTATCCGGCACCGGACTATTGGAAGAAATATCAACAGATATTTCAAGCCCCCATTCTATTCAGCATGAATGAAACAGCCATAGTTCTTCAAAAAGAAGATTTGCTGACACCTGTTACGACTGCCAATCCCTCCTTAAAACTGATTCTGGAAAAACAGGCAGATGAATTGCTGCGTAAGATTGTTCACAGCGGGAGTTTACGGGAAAAAGTCGAACAGTATATCAGAACTCACCTCTCTTCCGGAACTGTGGATGTAAAATCAACATCCGATGCCATGGCCATGAATCGCAGTACTCTGCGACGCCAGTTGAATAAAGAGGGGACCTCCTTCTCTTATCTGCTGAATACGGAACGCCAGAGCCAGTCGCTGCAGAATTTGCGAAAAGGGGTCAGTATCACCGAAATATCTGAGTTGCTGGGATTTTCCGACAGTAGTTCTTTCCAACATGCCTTTAAACGATGGTTTGGCAAAAGCCCCCGTGCCTATCATCAATCCATTCTTAAAAATCGGTAAATAAAGCGTCCGAAACTGGTCCAGGTATCTACTGATGGTCTCTCTATTTAAAGCCTGGAGTAATACTGTTTTATTGCGAAGCATGGGTTTAATACCCCCTTCGAAGCTGCAAGTTTCGCTTCTCACTAGCGGCGTCCCCTTATCCCGGACGCCGATCCGGGATCCAGTAAATAGAATCTATGGAGATAGCAGGAATTCGCCCTTACCTTCAAGGGAGTTTTTACCTGCTATTCGACCAAGAATTAAGCCTTTTTGGGTTAATCTGTTGGCCCTTTTTGTAAAAAGTATTCCATCTGTTTCAGATTTAATCTGAATCACTCTATCTTCAATGGCATTTACTATGTCTGCCACTACTTCGCCCTTCTTAACAAAATCACCTATTTCTTTTTTATATACAATAACTCCTGCATCCACAGAGAGAATCTGTTGAACACCAGAAAGTGGAGTCGCATCATTTAAAAGCACGGGCAGTTCAGAAGGTTCCCCATCAATATGCTTCCTTCTTACAAGAAATGAAAAAATATTATTTGCATCCTTAATTGCAGTCTCATGTTGAACATCACATCGTCCTCGAAGTTCGATTGTTGCTGAAAGGCAAGCATTTGGTAATGGATAATCGGGAAATTTTTTTGCAAGTTCCCAGAAGGTTTTACTACACGCTTCATCAAAGGGATCTCCACCTGAACTTTCAGCAATCAGAGTTACCACGGTACCCATCTCCATTGAAAGATTTTCTGAGTTTTCCCAAAGAGGCGTTCCAAGATAAATATGGGTTACAGCTTCAAAATCACAGTGGAGATCAAGCACAATGTCTGCATCATAAGCAAGGGAGAACAGATATTTTTTCAGATACTCACTTTCAGTTACGGGAATTATGTATTCGATGTGGTTTTGAGGAATGACATGTCTTCGATTCCTTATTGTCCTTTGCCCTATATATAAGTTGAAGGTATTTGAATAATTTTCTCAGAAATCATCTCAACTTGATCACTGTTGTTTATTAAAATTCCAAGCGGTAGATCATTTTTCTCTACAAAAGCTTTCAGTGATTGAATTTGACGACGTTTTACAAAGCTTCCAAATTTGATTTCAAACGGAAGAGTGCCAAAATCGCCTTCTAAAATCAGATCAACTTCAGCTCCATTTCGAGTTCGAAAATAGTAATAGTTAACTTTTGCAATATCTAGAGCCTGAACTCCTTTAATCAATTCCTCAGATATAAAAGATTCAAAACTAGAACCAACTGTAGGATGGTTAATTAATTGATCTCTATTGCGAATCCCCTGAATATAGTTAGAAAAGCCAGTATCCCTGAAATTCCCTCTTGGCATTTTTACCACAGATTTACTTACACTTTTTTCATAACTATGAATGTTTCGCCAAATGTAACTACCTGCAGCAATTTCCAGATAGTCACGAATCGATTTTTCGGAAACATCAAGCGACCTTGCAACCTGGGAGCGGTTGATAATGGTACCATTCAGAGAGGATAACATGGAGATAAAGCGTTGGTATTTAACTAAATCCAAACGAGGAAAAAGAGATCGGATATCCCTTTGGATATAGGTCTGATAGTAATTCTCCATCCATGCTTGGAAAAACTGATCATCATTTTCCAAAACTGGTTCAGGATATCCACCCTTTAAGAAAGTCTCCATGACTTGATCATGGCTGACAGATGGTTTTAGGTTTTTAATCCATTGAATGGTGTTATCATCAATTTTCTGTTGAAATATCTGGTAAAATCCAGGCAGCTGCAAACTATAAAGTTCATTTACCTTGAATGTCCCCAGCTCAATTATCCCGACTCTACCAGCCAGGCTTTCTGATACATTTTTTACCAGCTCAAGAGAACTGGATCCTGTTAGAATGAATCGGTTTCTTTGTTTTCTATCCGAATCAATAACACCTCTGAGTTCTTGGAATAATTGAGGATATCT
>JAOZRE010000298.1 GCA_029940215.1 bacterium
TGTCAAGCTGGTGATTTGTGTTTTTTTATGTCTCCGCAAAGTTAATTCCCCCTTTTAAGGGGGCAGGGGGATGTTGGAATGTTCGCTAAATGCGATACATCCCCCAAACCCCCTTCAAAGGGGGAGTAATATTAATCGATCAGGTCACCAAACCCCCTTCAAAGGGGGATTAAAAACAGTAAGATTACGAATAGGAGGACAATTAAACGATCAGGTCGGAGAGGGTGTGTTGGGGGTCTACGGGTTCCAGCATGTCGGCTGAGACCTGGATGGCGACGGAGCCGGGGATGGAGTCAACACAGATTTTGAGAAGGTCGCGGTGAAGTTCGTCGATCCGGCCGATGACGCCTGCCAGAGGGCCCTCGATGATCCGCACCCGCATTCCCTCGCAGTATTCGGAAAATGTCAGGATCTTTCCGTCGTACGACTTCAGCTTCAGGACATTCTGGATCTGTGATTCCAGAATAGGTATTGGGCCCTGGCTGTTGCGCAGGATCTCGACCACGCCGATACTTTTCAGAATCTCCACATGCCGGTCTGCGTCGAGTGCCGTTCGAATGAACATATAACCCGGAAAAAAAAACTTTGTCAGGATTTTGCTGCGGTCCTTGCGCCTGCTTTTCTCCTGATAGGTCAGATTCAAAGGCGAAAAGGACTTGGCCGCCAAAGCTCTTTCCGTCACCTGTTCATGGCGGTACTTCACCCTGATGGCATACCAGTGTTCGTCGGGAAAATAGTACATGATTCAACTCTTTTTCACAAAATCGTGTAAACGGCTTAACTCCATAATAAGGAACTCAGCGATTCAAGCCAAGTGCGTTCAAGGCGTGAACACATTATATCCATCTGCTGTTATTGACGTCAACGGGATTCGCCGGATGGGTGCTGCTCCGAATTACTTTCCATGTTAAATAAAACTTATGCTCTTTATTTCTGTATGTTAAGTCCTTTTATTTTACTTTTCGCATGGATTGGACTAGGTACTATGGAACAAACTTGATTAAACAACCTCGTCACACTTCGGTGGGATTCGTTTATTATGGTGGCATCGATTTGTATCATCGCAGCAGAGCAGTCTACCGTATCGAAAATTATCGCATTGCTTGACAAGCAGGCCTATCGGACAACCTGTCTGACAGGGAAGTCCGCACTGGCACTGTTTCTGGAGCAATCTCCTGAAACGGTCGACCTGTTGATTCTGGATTGTGATCTATTCACTGAAAACAGTGCGGCCCCACCCAATAAGATCACGCCGGAGACAACCCCGGTTCTTTTCCTGAAGGGTCCCGACACTCCAGCCAATTCAGTGACTCATGGCCTGAAGTCCGGCTGGTACGATTTCATCGATCCCAAATCGGACCTGCAATGCCTGGAAGCCAGGATTTCTGTGCTTCTGAAGGTGAGGATTCTGCAGAAAAGGCTCGACCGGGCAGCCTCGGACAACAGTTTTGTGGCGGACATGTCCCACGACCTGCGTAATCCGCTTCATGGGGTATTGAGTTATGCCAAGTTCGGTATCAAGAAAGGCGAAAGCGGGCAGCTGACAGATGAGAAATCGCGGCATTACTACCAGAATATCAAGACCTCCGGCAATCGTCTGTTGGAGATGATCGAAGATCTCATTTTTCTCGCGAAACTCAACATCGACCGGATTCAATTTGACATCATTCAGAGAGATCTCGGAACCGTCACCCTGGGCGTCATATCCACATTTTCCAAAATGATCGAAGAGGGTCAACTGTCAATAGCCCACAATGAACCAACCACTCCGGTTCAGGGCCATTTTGACTCCAGACAGATCAGCAACGTTATCCACCGGTTTGTCAACAGTTGCCTGCAGTCTTCAGAGGCTCCGATCAGCCTGTCGCTCGCAGTCGAAACTCTCGATCCCGCTTCAGCGACTTACGCAATCCTCAACCAACCTGCTATCCGTTTTTCACTGCATCAGCAAAAAGCCGGATTTTCCGGTAAGCGACTGGATGACATAAAGACTCTGTTCAACCAGGACGGTCGGGTTAAAAGCGGTCTCGGGCAGATCGGTTTCAATTTTGCCGTCTGCCAGCGAATCATTGCCCGCCACGGCGGTCACATTCAGATTGACAGCGATGGTGACAGCGACATTATCCTCGAGTTCATCCTGCCGATTGAACAGCCGTCCGGCTGACACTTAGTCTGCCACACCACAAAAAAACGTTTCCATTGACGATTTCAACAAAAATGCATTTTTTTCTTCATTAAGAAGCTTAATAGTTGTTATACTTGCGAGAGTTAAGGGTCGGCTCAAAAATTAATTGGCATTTTGTCTGCAAAATGTCCAGTCTTTTCAGGACTTTTACGGACGGATTATGCCACGTTATTTTTGTACGATCCCTAAGCGATTTTTTGCAAAACCCCGTTTCCGGATGCACGGGATGGGGATTCATTCACCAGTCTCTGATCACAGAGGATCGGCAAGAATTTTCCACGACAATTCAGAATGGCCAAGACGCAGAACCAAAAATTGAAGAATGTTTTTAACCGGAAATCCTTCACCTTCGATCAGGACCCGCTTGCTTCCAATATTCTGATTGTAGATGATGATCCGTTGAATGTGGATGTGCTTGAGGAGATTCTCAAGGAGAATAACTACTTGAATGTCAAGACCACCACAGACCCGTTCGAGGCCGTAGAGCTTTTTAAGGTCAACAATTACGATTTGATTCTGCTGGACATTCTCATGCCGGGAATGGACGGCTTCGAGGTGATTGAGAATCTCAAATTGATTGAGCCGAACCTTTCCATCCCCATCCTGGTCCTGTCAGCCCTGTCTGATCAAAAAACACGGCTTAAGGCCCTCAGTAGTGGTGCTCGTGACTATCTAATCAAGCCTTTCAACCCGGCCGAGGTCCTGGTTCGTATCCGGAACCTGCTGGAGGTACGATTGGCCCAGAAACAGCTGCGGCTTCATAACGAAATCCTTGACCAGAAAGTTCGGGAACGCACCAAGGAACTCCAGGATACGCGGCTGGAGATTATTGATCGGTTGGGTATGGCAGCTGAATACCGGGATAATGAAACCGGATTTCACATCATCCGCATGAGCCGGATTTGCTTCGAAATCGCCAAGGCTGCCGGCCTCAACCAAAGTGAATCGGAGCTCATCCTGCACGCATCTCCCATGCATGACATCGGAAAGATCGGCATACCTGACAGCATCCTGCTGAAGCCGGGCAAACTGAATCAGGAGGAGTGGGAAACCATGAAAACCCATACCGTCATCGGCGCCAAAATTCTCAAGGGACGAGCCTCAGACCTGCTGGAAGCAGCCCAGACCATCGCCATGACCCATCACGAAAAGTGGGACGGCACCGGATACCCGAATGGACTTTCCAAGCAGGATATTCCACTGATCGGTCGCATCAACTGCATCGCTGATGTATTTGACGCCCTGACCTCCAAACGCCCCTACAAGGAGGCCTGGCCTGTTGAAAAGGCCCTCTCCGTCATGGAACAGGACAGCGGCAAATTTTTCGACCCGATGCTCTTCCGTACCTTCAAAGCCCGGCTGCCTGCCATCCTTAAAATAAAGGAAGAGTACGAAGATTGAGATGGTGGTGCCTTCATCCAGCACCAGCAGCCCAGCCATGTCAACTCACCTCCGGAAATGAATTGGGTTGAGGAACTGCAAAAAAATCGCTACGATGGAGCTGTAACACCGCCCATTCTTTTCCGGGTGGTCAAAAAACAGTGCCAAGGCACACAAATACCTCAGCCTGCAACCCCATGAGCCAGACTAAAGCCAAACAAGCAGCTCAGCCGCCCGAAAAACTGAATCTGCTGGTTGTTGACAGTGAAGCCCCCCGTCTCTTTCCCAAGGATTCAGAGATGCATGAAATCTTCAACCTCTTCATTGCCACATCAGTCGATCGCGCCATCGCCCTCATCAAGCAGCACACCATCCACATTGCCCTCTGCGAGGAAGATCTGCCGGACGGCAGGGGATCTGATCTGCTTGTCCGTATGAAAAATGATCACCCCGGCATCATCCGGATTCTATCAGCCGAGAAATCCAATGCGGTCTCCATGAAGGAAGCCATTAACAAAGCAAATATCTTCAGGTTCATTGAGAAACCCTGGGGCTTCGAAATGAGGACCATCCTGGAAGAGACCCGACAGATTTGCCTGTCGCGTACCAGAAATCAGTACACAGACACCATTACCAGTCTGCGCAGCACCACGGCTATCTATGACATCCTTCACAGCGAGCTGACCCGCAGCCTCCGGCACAAACTGACCTTCTCCGTTCTCCTGGTAAGTATCACGAGTCCCAACGAGGAGAATAAGCTACACAACTTTCTTGTGGACCGATTTCTGCTGAAAAAAATCGCCGATATATTATTGACCGACCTCAGGGATAGCGACTATGCCGGACGATTGAAAGACAACAAATTCCTGGTCATTTTGCCCGAAGCAGATACAAAGGGAGCCCAGAATTTTATGGACCGGTTTCAGGAAAGTATCAAAAAATTTGAGCAGGAGATAAATCAGGGACTGCTGCCATTTAAAATCATTTCCGCCGAAGAGACCGTCACCGGAAAAAAATTGGTCACGGAAAACGATCTGATTGCCACACTCTACCATAAGCTGCTCCGCGGAAAGTCAGGCAGGAAAAAGAAATAGAACTGGTTTGGGCATCCCGACATTTGAGTTCTTATGGGTCGTTGTGGAAAAAAGGACACACGTGTCAGCCCCTTTACAGGATATTTAAGGAGATCATGAAGGATTTATCCATACAGGCCAAAGCAAGCATCGCCATTGCCATCTGTATCATCGTCACATTAGTGGCCGGTGCCTCAACCTTGTTTCTCGCGCAGGAGACAAAGCAGAATACAGTGATCATCGAAAGGGTCAACCGGCACCTGGAACTGAGCCGCAAAAGCCCGCTGGCTGAAAAAACCCGCCTGGAAAACATGAGTATCGAGCTGTTGACCCAATACCAGAAAACCACTGAACAGCAGGTCGATCGCCTGTCCATGTTCATCATCATTGGCACACTTGCGATTATCATCATTCTGGTTCTACTGGCCGGATTTTTCCAGAAAAGTTTTATCAGGCCCATCAAGACCATTCAGGAGCTGATCCGAAGCATCAACCAGGGCAATCTTGACGCCCGGCTTACCGTCGACAAGGCGGACGAAATCGGGCAGATTGCACAGCTGGTTAATGAACTGGGAGAGACCCTTAGGCGAATTCTTGGCGAGATCATCGGCGCGTCCAACACCATCAGCAGTTTCATGGATGACTTGAGTCAATCATCTGATATCATGGGCCGTTCTGCCGAGACAACCAAAAGCAAAACCAGCATCATCGCCAACACCTCCAACGAAATCTCAACCAATATGGTTACGGTGGCAGCAGCTGCCGGGCAGGCATCCGTGAACGTCAGCACCATCTCTAACAGCATTGAATCGTTCAGCATGAACATGAACACGGTGGCAGCGGCTGCGGAGCAGGCATCAGCCACCATGAACGGCATCAGCAACAACGTTACCAATATTTCAACAGAGATCAGCGGCATCTCCACATCGGTGGAAAGCCTTTCCGAATCCCTGAACAACATCAATAAAAACACCTCCCAAGCCATGAAGTACTCGGAAGAGACAACCAGCGGCGTGGAAGAGACTCTCGAGTCCATGAGCGATCTAGTGGCGGTAACACAGGAGATCAGCAAAATCCTTAAATTGGTCAACGATATCGCCAGCCAGACCAATATGCTGGCCCTGAACGCCACCATCGAGGCTGCCAGCGCCGGCGAGGCAGGTAAGGGGTTTGCGGTGGTTGCCGGCGAAATCAAGGAACTGGCCAAGCAGACTACAGACGCCAACGGTGAGATCGCTCGACAGATCAAGCAGGTGCAGGAATACGTATCCAAGTCCGAGAATCAGGTGCAGAATATCAGCAAGGCATCCGTGGTACTGGCCGCTGGCGCAGATTTCCGTCTGATGGGTACC
>JAOZRE010000039.1:0-4504 GCA_029940215.1 bacterium
GCCTTTCATGCTGGAGCGGTCTTTGGCTTCAACATTGCCGTAGGGAATTTCCCAGACACCTTCAAATCCAGCCTGCATAACAGTCATATTAGATTCGACTACTGCTTTGCCGAAGCGACTGAATTTTTTGTTGTACTGGGCTTCGACCGTTTCCAGAAATTGCGGGTCTGATATCTGGTTGTGCTCCAGAAAATCGGATACTTTGAAAAAGGCTCCCAGAAAGCTGTTGCCCTGCATCCTGAATTGCAGCTCCTGTCGATCCGTTGCATCGTGGGCAATCTTAAATCCATTGATACCGAACAGTTTGATTTTTTTGTCGATGATCTCCTGACGGTACTTTTTGGGAATACGTTCCCAGACCTTCTCAGGTTTTGTCTCCCCTGTTTCGAATATAAAGGCACCCCCCTCAGCCATCCCCTCGAGAGGGTTGGTGTGGGTAAAGGCTTTGGGATCGCAGCAGAGGACTGCGTTTACGTGTTGCAAATCACAATTAACACGGACCCGTTCCGGAGCTGCCACCAAAAAATAAGAAGTTGGCGCACCTTTCTTTTCAGATCCGTACTTGGGATTGGCGCTGATATGGTATAAATCCTTGAAGTCTCCGTTTTCGTCCTTGATGTCATCCCGTTGCGCAACTACCTGGCTGAATTCACCAATAATTTCACCCAGGTTTTTTCCGGTGGTAATGGCACCCCATCCACCGATGGAATGAAAGCGAATGGCGATTGATTTGTCAGGCAGACAGCTGGGTGCGTCCTTGGATATAACAGCATAAGGGTGATTAACCCCCAGGTAGAAAAAACTTGCTCCTTTTGCGGCGCTCATGCCGTCCTGGCGTTTTATTTTACCCAAGCTGAATTCATAGGCGCCGAGGGCATGTTCTGGTCTGAAATCCCTGGACCCGAGCCCATAGACACCTGAGAACAGCCGTGGCATCTCGCTGGCTTTTATCTTTGGAAGGTCCTTGTGAGCAAGGCCTGTGGCGTTTGCCTGTGCTTTGGAAAGGGCGGTTCGTATGTCCCTCGCCAGGGCATTGTCACCTGCTAGCTGATCGTCACAACGTTCCAGGATGATCACACGTTTTTTACCCCGTAATGCTTCTATGACGGCTTTTTCAGGAAATGGACGCAAGACATTTACATGGATGACGCCAACCTCATCTTTTCGGCTGTTTTTAATATGGTCAACAACAGCCTCAATATTTTCTGCGGAGGATCCTAAAGAGACAAAAACTGTCTCTGCCTTTTCACAGTTATACTCCGAGATAAGCCCATAAGAGCGGCCGGTCAGGTCGCTGAATTCCTGGTAGGCCTCTTCCAGGAAATGCAGAATGGGTTCACAGAAGTTGTTCCGACGCCCAACGACCCCGTTCATATAGTGTTCCTGATTCTGGACTGTACCAAGCAGAGCTGGATTTTCAATACTCATCATCTCCGGAATCCGCCTTCTTTTCTTTCCGAACAGTTCCTTCTGTGCATCCGTGGGGCAATCAATCATATCTTCAGGAGCACCAAGGAATTCACGGATCAGGTCTGCTTCGGGTTTGTGAAAGGTTCTCTCCAGATGGGAAGTGAGAAAACCGTCCTGGACGTTGATCCCAGGTGTTAATGCCTTTTCAGTGACTTTTCTGAGGATCAAGGCCTGATCTGCAGCCTGCTGCGCGTCTTTGGCAAATAGAATAGTCCAGCCGGTATCCAGTACTGCGTAGATATCGTCATGGCCGCAATGAACGTTCAAGGCGTGTCGGGTTAGTGCCCTTGCAGAAACTTCCAGTACCATGGTACTCAGCTTACCTGGCGCGTGATAGTACTGTTCGCTTCCATAGACGATTCCCTGGCCGGAGGTGAAATTAACCACTCGCTTGCCTGTCAGCGAAATAGCGATTGCACCACCCTGTGCAGCATGTTCTCCTTCCGCTTCGATGGCAATTTTTGAATTACCAAAGACGTTCAGTTCCCCATTGGCAAAAGAGAGCTGAAAGTTTTCCCCCATTTCAGTGGATGGGGTAATGGGATAAAAGACGCCTGCATCTGCCAGGCGCGCCTCTGTATAGTATGAAACAAGTTGGTTTCCATTGGTTGTAACTGGAGTGCCAGGAAATTTTACTTTTTTGATCTGCTTATTCTTTTTTGCCATTGGCTGATCCAATCCTTAGATTTTCCCATCAGTTCCAAGACCAGCTTCAGGCCCATGACGGGAGTCCGTCCCGTTGCAGAGAACCTTCGGTCTTGCATGAGTCAAAGATGCCGCTGTGTCGGATAACCGTCAGGGAACAGGACTAAAAATCCAATTTCGGCTTAATCAGACGTGGTTGGGCAATCAGTATAGTTGTATTTTTGCAGGAATTAGAATTGAACGAGTATTGATTGGTACGACTGTTGTCGCGAGTGTCAACTCCGGTTCCTACCTGGGATATTATCGAGACGACTCTTTCAGGCTGGCCTGGAAGAATGTCCTGTATAATCAAATTGAATCAATGCTGTGGACTTAAGAAATAACCAGAATGCCCCTCGGGCGATTTCTGGATAAATGATGGCTGACCATCATACTTGCGGGGTATTTGAATTGTGGATCCTACGAATGTCTGATCTTCACATGTAAAACTTGATGAAGATCATATAATCCTCAAATCGGTAACATTGAACCTCATACTGTACAGGAAGTTTTTTTCCAATAGCAACCATTTTTTTAGGGTGAACGGAGCTAAACCTGATCTAAGAATCAGAAATGATGGACGTAAACAGTCTATTGTCGGGTGCAGGTTCGCGATACTGGTTAATGTTGCAAACCACCTTCAAGGCCGTCAAGAAAAAATGGGGTGCGACCGGAAAGACACTCGTCGCAGAACAGATCTCGCTCTTTTCTGATAGCTTTATACAACCCGTCAAGGCTTAAGTATGCGAGAGACGTCGCTCCGATCTCCTTGCAGATCTCGTCAACAGTCCGCTTATGGGATATCAGTGTTTCGGGGTCACGAGTGGCTATACCGTACAGACAAGGATAATTATAGGGTGGACAGGGGATACGAAGATGGATCTCTTTTGCACCTGCGCGAAACAGATTTCGAACCAGCAGACGGGTGGTGGTTCCTCGGACAATGGAATCGTCGATGACAATTAAACGCTTCCCGGCAACAACATCCGGGAGGATGTTATATTTCATGGTAGCGAGCGCCTGCCGGTCATCCGGATTCGTTGTGAAGGAGCGTGTACCACCAGTAGTGGGTTCTTCCAGGATTGAAATACTGTATGGCAGGCCTGAGGCTTTTGCGAATCCAACAGCGGATGGAATGCCTCCCTTTGGCACTGACGTGACCATATCCGCATCGATGGGCGACTCTTTGAACAGCTCCATTCCCATTCGTTCCCGGAGTACCTGAAACGATTCCCCACGCTGGCGACTGTCCGGCCGGGAGAAATAGATACTCTCAAAAACACAACCGATCCGATCCAGTGGTGGATCCTGGAAGAGAGAAGATTCAATAACGGCGTTTGCATCAGCAGCAACCACCTCACCGGGCATTACTTCCCGGTGGGTGTATGAAATTTTATTTTCAGGGTATCGTGCTTCGTTGTAACGTTGAATCACATCAAATGAGCAGGTTTCGGAAGCAAACGCGACACATTTCTGGCCATTGATGACAAACTCCCCTACGTGAAGCGGGCGGATGCCCCAGGGGTCCCTGAATGCAAAAATCCGATTATCGTCTTCCATAATAACCAGCGCGGCATATCCCCCCTTTAGTTTTTTCATACTCTCCTGGATGGCTGAAAAAACCTTTTTTCCCACCTTGCGGATCTGGATATTGATCAGGGTTGCTATTATTTCAGCATCATTGGATGTATAAACCTTTACCTCCATTGCAGTAACATGATCTTTCAGTTCACTGACATTGACAATATCACCGTTGCTGACAATAGCCAGTTTTCCGCGCATACTTTGAGCCCAGTGGGGGTGAATCTCTCTGACAGATCCGGCTTGATTTCGGGTTGAATAGCGGGTATGTCCGATAAAGGTCGTGCCCTTGAATTTCTCGAATGCCTGATTGTTGAGAACGGTTGCCACTTTTCCGATTCCCTTGACGGTTTCCATGCTGGTGGGATCTTCAGTCAGGTATCCGGCTATTCCCGCAGCATCATGACCTCTATGCTGCAGTGAGGCCAGGACAGTCGAAAAAAACTGTTTTGATTGGGGATGACCAACAATGCCGAATACACCACACATGGTTATATATCGTTTCAGGTTTAGCGATGCCGGAGCTACGGAAAAAATCTCTTTCCGATAGAAATCCAGTTAGTTAAAATTCCGATCTGGTTTTAAGTCGAGCAAATGGAAGCTGAGCGAGTGTTAAGTTTGTCAAACTTTAATCGAATCGACCAACAAATTTAAAAAATATTATTTAACTATCTGTAAAGACGAGAGTATAGTATCACCTTTTTATCTTGAGATTTTTTCGACATATTGTTGGATTTTGTTTGCACCCTCTCAGGGTATGATCCCACCA
>JAOZRE010000039.1:4514-20737 GCA_029940215.1 bacterium
CGCCAAACTCTGTTTAATGAGGGATTTTGTCTGGTTGGCTGAAGTGGAGAATTTCAGCCCTATGCTTTTCAACTTCTGTTTTTTCTGGTAGAAAATAAACCTGTAGCCTAAAAACGGCCTGACAATATTCAGGACAACTTCAAAATTAGACAAGAGAGAAAATCATACAATGACAACGGAAGATAATAAAATCATTTACTCAATGATGGGGGTAAACAAGTTCCACAACCAGAAGCAGGTCATCAAAGATATTTCTCTCTCCTATTTCTACGGTGCTAAGATAGGCGTGCTGGGTTTGAACGGATCTGGGAAGAGTTCTTTGCTGCGTATCATGGCTGGAAAAGACACGGAGTTCAACGGGGAGACCGTGCTGAGTCCAGGTATCACTGTTGGTCTTTTGGAACAAGAGCCGGAACTGGACGATGAAAAGACGGTCAGAGAGATTGTTGAAGAGGGGGCCCATGAAGCGGTCAGCCTGATGAAGGAGTTCAACGAAATTAATGAGAAGTTTGCAGAGCCCATGTCTGATGATGAAATGAATGCCCTGATTGAGAGACAGGGGGCTGTGCAGGAAAAAATTGACAATTTGGATGCCTGGGACCTTGATTCCCGATTGGAAATGGCGATGGATGCGCTTCGCTGTCCTGAAGGGGATACAAAGATTGAGGTTCTTTCCGGCGGGGAAAAGAGGCGGGTTGCACTCTGCAGACTGTTACTGCAGAAACCGGATATTCTCCTGTTGGATGAGCCGACCAACCATCTGGATGCTGAAACGGTTGCCTGGCTGGAAATTCACTTGCAGAACTATGAAGGGACCATCATCGCTGTGACGCATGATCGATATTTTCTCGACAATGTGGCTGGCTGGATTCTGGAATTGGATCGCGGACACGGTATTCCATGGAAAGGGAATTACTCATCCTGGCTAGAGCAGAAACATAACCGTCTGCAGAAGGAAGAAAAACACGAAAGTGAGCGGCAAAAGACCCTTCAGCGGGAACTGGAATGGATTCGGATGTCTCCCAAGGGGCGGCGCGCAAAGTCTAAAGCCAGAATCAGCTCCTATGAAAATCTGCTGCAACAGGAAAACGATAAACTGGCACGGGATCTGGAGATTTTCATTCCACCCGGACCTCGCCTGGGGAAAATGGTGATCGAAGGTGAACATATAAAGAAGTCTTTTGACGATCGCCTCCTGGTTGAGGATATGTCTTTTTCTCTGCCTCCGGGTGGTATTGTTGGCATTATCGGTCCAAACGGCGCAGGGAAAACCACTCTGTTTAAAATGATAACCGGCAAAGAGCAGCCGGACAGCGGGACAATCCGGGTTGGCGAAAGTGTTAAACTGGCCTATGTTGATCAGGAAAGGGATTCTCTGGACCCTGAAAAGTCGATTTGGGAGGTGATCTCCGGCGGACAGGACACCATCGAGATCGGAAATCGTTCTGTCAATTCGCGTGCTTATGTTGCCCGGTTCAACTTCTCGGGTTCTGATCAGCAGAAGCAGGTTGGAATTTTGTCCGGTGGAGAGCGCAATCGGGTGCACCTTGCCCAGATGCTGAAGGCAGAAGCCAATGTCCTGCTACTTGATGAGCCAACCAATGACCTGGATGTGAATACGATGCGGGCGTTGGAGGAGGCTTTGGAGAATTTTGCGGGTTGTGCGGTGATCATCAGCCATGATCGCTGGTTTCTGGACAGGACTGCGACCCACATTCTTGCCTTTGAAGGCGAAAGTCAGGTGGTCTGGTTTGAAGGGAATTATTCTGATTATGAAGCAGACCGAAAAAAGCGGCTGGGAGATGCGGCGGATCAGCCTCATAGAATTAAATACCGCCAATTGACCCGGGACTGATCCATACCGGGGCTCATGCCGAACACCCCGTTCGGCAGTTGCAAAACAATAATCCACTCCAATAAAAAAAATGACAGATTTGGTTTTTAAGCCGGTCGTTGAGCTGGCTCGGTTGATTCGAGAGAAAAAAAATTCCTCGGCTGAACTACTGGACTCCTATATTGAACGATACAAACGTTTGAATCCTGAACTGAATGCCATTATTGCGACAGGCTTTGACCAGGCCCGTAAAAGGGCTGAAGAAGCAGATCAGGCAATTGCTGCTGGCGACAACTGGGGACCGCTGCATGGCATTCCCATGACGATCAAGGACAATATCGAAGTGGCCGGAATGCCCTGCACCGCCGGATCGAAATTCCTGGAAAATCATCAACCCGCCAGGAGTGCAATCCTGGTAGATGGGCTGCTGAATGCGGGTGCTATTATCTTTGGCAAGACCAATCTTCCGGAGTTCGGCGCTGATTTTCAGAGCTATAATGAGCTGCATGGAACGACGAAGAACCCGTGGGATTTGACCCGTACACCGGGGGGATCCTCTGGTGGGTCAGCAGCAGCTGTCGCAGCCGGACTCACTGCAGCTGAAATAGGCAATGATATTGGTGGTTCGATTCGTCATCCGGCTAATTTCTGCGGGATATACGGGCATAAGTCGAGCTTCGGGATAGTTCCCGACCATGGTGTCTTACCGCCTTTGCCTGGCATATTCAAGGGAGACTACAGCATTGAAAAGGATATTGTAGTGAACGGACCACTTGCACGAAGTCCGGAGGATCTGCAACTGCTTATGGATTTGATTGTCGGGCCTGAACCTGCGGATCGTAAAGGCTGGCAAATTAAATTGCCACCTCCTCGGAAAAAAGCACTTAAGGACTATAAAATAGGCCTCTGGATGGACGACCCTGTCTGTCCGGTTGATAATGAAGTAGGTGACTGCCTGCAGGCAGCTGTACACAGACTGACTGCGGCAGGAGCAAATGTTCAGGACAAAAGACCGGACGTCGGCTTTCGGGAAACCTATCGGGTATTCATCCTGCTTCTGAATGCTGTAATGGGAACCAGTGCTGAACCGATCATATTTGAAAAATGGCTGGAAAAGGAACACGGCTTGTCACATGAGGATAAACAGTATAAATCCCTTCAGATTCAGGGAGCTATTCAGCGGCATCGTGACTGGCTGCTGGTGGACAGTCAAAGACAACTGTTGAGGGAAAAATGGGCTGATTTCTTCAAGGAGTTTGATGTGCTTCTCTGCCCGACGACCTGCGTCACCTCTTTTCCACATGACCACACCTCCTGGTACAGCAGAACGCTGACCGTCAATGGCAAGGAAGAGCCCTATACAAATTTGATGGGGTGGGCCGGGTTGACTAACGTGGTTTACCTGCCGTCTACTATCGCGCCGGTGGGTTTGAGCGCCGGGAATTTACCGGTGGGCATCCAGGTGGTTGCGCCCTATTTGGAAGATAGGACCTCCATCCATTTCGCGCAGCTGATGGCGGATGTTTGCGGTGGATTTACACCGCCACCTGATTTTTCTTAGGTGCGGCTATTGGCGCCCAGGTCTGTTGCAGTTTAGCTGTCATTGAGGGTACATCCAGGCCTGCTTCCTTCATCTGCTCATCCCGACTGGCGAACTTAATAAACTGGTCCGGTGCGCCAAATGGAACGAATGGTTTTAGCACACCACTTTCAGCCAACAGTTCCAGAACGCCGCTGCCAAATCCACCGATGCGGACATTTTCCTCCATGGTGGCAACCAGTTTGACAGAGGAAACTGCCGACAGTATCAGATCTCGATCAAGCGGTTTGACAAAACGGGCATTGATGACCCCAACAGAGATCCCATCTTTTTCCAGGTTTTCAGCCACTTTCAGCGCCTCATCCACCATTGCGCCCACCGCCAGCAGCAGGATATCATTCCCGGACCGCAGGGTTTCCCCCTTTCCGAAGGGGATTTCCGGCAGCGTATCCTGACTGAGATTGGAATATTCGCAGCTGTTGCCCCTGGGAAATCTCATGGCGATCGGTCCCTTGTCATATTGATGGGCCAGGTTGATCATGGCCTGCATTTCCGCCCCGTTTTTGGGCACCATAATGCTCATATTGGGAATCATGCGCAGGTATGACAGATCCAGAATGCCATGATGAGTAGCTCCATCACCACCAACGAAACCACCCCGATCCAGAATAAAGCGAACAGGCAGATTTTGTCGGCAGATGTCATGCACGATGTGGTCGAAGGCACGCTGCAGAAAGGTAGAATAGATAACGACAAAGGGTTTGATGCCCTCTGTGGACATTCCGCCGGCAAAAGTGACAGCGTGACCCTCGGCAATGCCGACATCGAATATTCGCTCGGGATGGTTTTGCCGGATTTTGGCAAGACCTGTATTTGCGGACATGGCAGCGCTGATGCCAACTACTTTCTCGTCAGACTCGACGATCTGTGCAAAGGCGTCGCTCCAGATACTAGTATAGCTTTTCCCCTTCTGCTTTTCTTTTGTAGGTTCTCCTGTTTTCTGGTTGAAAGGTCCGACACCGTGAAAGATAGCCGGGTTGAATTCCGCCGGCTGAAACCCTTTTCCTTTCTTGGTGACAACGTGCAGGAGGATCGGCCCCCTGATATCCTTGACCAGCTTCAGAAAAGAGACCAAATCCTTAATATCATGTCCATCCACCTTCCCAAAATAGCGGAAATTGAATTTTTCAAACCAGATACCCTTGGTAAAAAAGGCCATCAGGGAATCGTTGACCCGGTCCATAGTCTTGCTGATAGCCAGCGGCAGTTTGTGCTCCCGGATCTGACGGATAATTTCTGCCCGGACTCTGTTGAAGGATTTGGATGAGGAGATGTTCAGTACGGTCCGCGATAGTGCCCCGACATTTGCGTCGATGCTCATTTCGTTGTCATTGAGAATGACAATCAGGTTTTCGTCCAGGTCGCCAGTATGATTAAGCGCTTCATAGGCAAGCCCGCCGGTCATTGCACCGTCGCCAATGACAGCAATGGTTTTAAAATCATCTCCATTGAGGGTCCGTGCCTTACTGATTCCCAATGATGCGGATATGGATGTGGACGCATGCCCGGCACCAAAATGGTCGTAGGGTGATTCAAATCGGGAGAGGAATTTTGACAGACCATCCTTGCAGCCGATCTGTTCAAAACGGTCGTTTCTCCCGGTTAATAACTTATAAGCGTAAGTCTGGTGCCCGACATCCCAGACAATTTTATCACGCTCCAGGTCGAAAACCTTTGCCAGGGATACAATCAGTTCGACTGCCCCCAGTGACGATGCCAGATGTCCCCCGGTCTGGCTGATAACCTCCAGGATCCGTTTTCGGCAATCCGCTGCCAGCTCTTCCAGTTGGGTGATGGAAAAATTTTGAACATCATTACTTTGATTGATTTGATCTAACACATTACCTCTGCTACACTTGTTTGGCCCGGGGGCCGTTAAGATTCACTTACGTGGTTACTATCCTGTTCTTCTGCTTTTCCAAAATTATGGTGGCAAGTTCCCTGACAAGGGGGCTGGAATCTGACACGATAAAATCCTGCAGAATATCGGTTTTTATTTCAATCCCTATACTATCAAATACCTTCAGGGTGTGCCAGCGAACATTTGCATCTTCGTGGTCGAGAAACGGTTTAACAATTTTCTCTGTCTTGGGATTGCCGGTTATCCTGATGTACTTAAGTGATGGTATCAAAATTTGATTCAGCACAAATCCCCGGTCAGAATCGCTGTCTGAAACCTTTTTGCGAATGTTGAAAAACCAGGGCTTCTTGTACAGCTTTTTTAATTTACTGGTCACAATATCCAGAAAATCATTCGAATCATATTGTTGAAAGGCGTTCAGCAACTCATTTAGAATCAGCGTGTTGGTTGATTCTGTGAATCTCTCAATTAGAGCCGGGATGCAGGCCTTTGTCTGAAGTCGCCCCATGGCACCAATGGCGTAGACCTGGATGACCGCATCATTATCATCCAATAGTTTTAGTAAATCGGTATCATCAATTTTTGCTTCATATTCCAGGTTGATTAATGCTTTCAGCGCTTCTTTTCTTTCGTCGCCATCCTTACCAAACCGAACTTTGTCAAGCAGTTCATAGTGGTTGCTTTGAAGCATTTTATAAGCCCTGTCTTGAGATGATGAAAAATCGAATTGACAAGCGGTCCGTTCCTTTCCACAATGATTAACATAAGATCATGGATTCAAGTGCTCCTGTGATCACCCATATTAACGGTTACTATTTCAACTACCCGATGGATAAATCACTTGTCGTTTTTCAGGAAAATGACCTCTATTTTGGTATCTATCCGAATGAGTTCAAACACAACTTTTCGCTAAGCCAGGTCTGGATCTCCCGTCCCGAAAAGGATTCGCCCATCTGGCGTTTTACGAGAAAAAAAGACCCGATCGAGGGAAATTTTATCCATTTCGGAGCCCTGCTAGGTTTATCACAATCCCATTTCAACAATGGCGGCTATATCTTTATCAAAGAGGTGTCCAATACGTTCGCTCTAGGTATCTGCTTCAGCGGCCTTCTGATGCACATTCCCCTCAAAAAAATACCCCAGAAAAGGATAGAGGTGGATGCGTTTTCCCATTTTCCTCCAGATATTCCCAAAACGGTTTTCAGTTTTATTCAGGTATACAAGGGGAAACATATATATGTCATTGACCCTCTGCTGCTGTTCAGGGCTTATGATCTCCTGGGCTGATTAAGCCTATTTTTCCACGCGTGCCTTGATTGTCTCAACGACCTCATCGATGGTCAGGCTGGATGTATCGACTAAGAGGGCGTCTTCTGCCTGACACAACGGTGCAATTTCGCGAGCCATATCGCTGGCGTCTCTGTCGATAATATCTGCGAGAAGCTTGTTAAATGCTTCTCCCTCCAATGGCACACCCATCTCCTTTGCCCGCCTGGTTGCTCTGATTTTCGTTTCCGCATCCAGGTAAAACTTATGTGGTGTCTGAGGGAAGACCTTGGTTCCAATATCCCGGCCGTCGATCACTACTGGATACTGTTCTGCCAGATCCCGCATTTTTTGATTGACGATATCCCGGCAGGCAGGGCTGTCTGAGACGAAGCGAACATCCCGGGTCACTTCAGGGGTGCGTATTTGCTGTGAGATATCGTTTCCCTTCAACCACATAACCTGGGTGCGGTCCTGGTAGCTGATTTTCATCTGGTCCGGATTCTCTGAAAACCAGATGGCTATCTCCTCTTCCCGTCCCTGGCAACTTGACCCCAGATAGTGAAGTCCGAAGTAGGTCAGCGTACGATAGATAGCCCCGGAGTCAAGGTACTCGAAGTCAAGCGTTTGTGAGAGATGTCTGGCAACAGTGCTTTTTCCTGATCCTGCCGGACCATCCAGTGCGATAACTGTTTTTGAAGCCATTAGCCTTTGATAAAAAGTATCAATTGAGATCGAATCATTTACTGAAAGTTTACTCTTTTGAAAGGATATTTTCGACCGCTAATCAATAAGCGCTTGATGCGAATCATCTGTGTTCTTCATCAAAATTGCCGGTCTTTACTTCACTTCTAACATAAATGCTATAATTCATTACAGGATAATCTAAATTAGTCTTAAATATCAAGTATTTTATAATATTGCTGGCTGAGTGGTGTTTTATTTGCATTTACTGATTGAATCATAAGCTATCAACATCTGAAAAAAACAGGGTCGTAAGTGGGTCGTATGCAAAACAGTTCCATTAAAAAAATATCAACCGGGCTATTGGTATGAATAAACTAATAAATTCAATTTGTTTCCTCATCATCGGGCTGTTTGTCCTGGTACCTGCCATGAATGCTGAGACCATTCTTCTGGAGAACGAGGATGTCCTTCAAGGGACCATTACGAACTATTCGATGGATTCCATAATGCTTGAAATGGAAACAGAGACCAAAGAAATCCCCATCAAGGATATCCATCTGATCGACTACCTGGGATCGCTTAAGAATATCCCGGACGATATTCTGGGGCCGAATGTTTTTACCATATACCTGAACAATGGGGAGGTGATCGAAGGAACAATAACCCAGTTTACCAGCGAAATGATTGTTGTTGAGTCTGCTGCCGGGCACGGGGTGTTGCAGCTGCCGACAGCCAGTATCAGCCTGATAACAACTGGCAAATCCCGCATGAGAATGGACCATCGAAATGGAATTGGGTATGTGCAGAAAAAATCAACCCTCAACTCCGAGTCAGGGATTACAAACTATGCCAGTGACCAGTTGAGTTATAAGATGTTCTTTGATAAGGATCTGTTCGGGAATGTTCTGGTAGCATACGGAAACGCCAGTTATAATGGGAAGGAACTGCAAATTTTTGCCATCGATTATCGGATGGGTATGATGTTTAGCCAAATACAGAATGTTATGCTGTATTATGGGGGATCCATCGGCTACCTGCAGATTAACGATGATGCCAATGGTGTTAGTGGGACAGGAACATCTCTGGGAGCTTTTGTTGGCGCTGAAATATCTTTCACGACACTCCCGAATTTTGCATTCTCAGGGGAAATCGGGTATCGGATCCAGAAAGCCGGAAACTACGATGCCTCCGACCTTTCACTCAGCACGTTTCCTTCATTTTCCGTTCATTATTACTTCTAGAGGATAGAGCAGGAACTGCAGCGGATGGATGCAATTGCAGTTTCCTGTTTCATCTCATCCAGTCTTTTTCCTCGTGCCAGAGCAGCAGAATCAGTCAATTCCGATCCGCATCGATTTCACGTCATTTGAATCCTGCTCTTTATCTCGCGGAAAATTCTCACGGGCTTTGGCCACCCGAACCTTCAGCATCCGACCCTGATAATCATTTTCGTTCAACTCGGTCACGGCTTTTTCTGAACCCTCGTTGCCCATCAGTACAAAAGCGTACCCCTTTGAACGGCCTGATCCCTTATACCGAATGACATCGGCAGATTCAACCTCTCCATACTGCTCAAACAAAGACCTTAACTCAACATCAGTTGTTTTGAACGGCAGGTTTCCCACGTATATTCTTACGCTCACATTACCCTCAAAGTTGAAGTCATAAAAAGCACGTTGTCAAAAAATATTCCGATCAGTCTGTTATTTGCTGATAAAAACATTAGCTATTCTCCGCATTTCCGGAGTCGAGGGTATTTTGATTCAAAACGATGGAAAACAGGAGGTTTTCCCGACGCGTTTCTGGCGAAACACTTGGCTCCAGGGACGGATTCATGCGTGTTTTGTATTAAAATACCCTCGATGTAGGTGAGCTGAATAGTTAAGCCATTTGTTGAAAAATACTTTAAAACGTTTATAAATTTCAAAAACCTAGTTTCAGTTGATGCATCTAAGATTAAGATCCAATTCATTCTTATTCCATGTAGAAAATAAATGCAACCAATCTGATGAATTTTTCATTTTTTTTTGAAACGTCTTCACGAAGCACATGCAGAACCTTATAATGCAATTCAGATTACATGAACCAACAAACTGTTTCGAACAGATATTGTACCTGACGGAATGATCACTGAACCTCTTATCAACAATCAAAACAGATGAAGCCCATCGACCGTTTTTTCAGCCAGTCCGCAAAGGAGATGAAGCCATACTCACCCATTGAGCCACCTGACCAGATCGCCAGGAGATTGAATCTTCCCGAGGAGCAGATTATCAAGCTGGATGCCAACGAGAATCCCTTTGGTACAGCGCCGGAAGTGTTGCAGGCTCTGAAAAATGGTCGGTACTACCATATCTATCCGGACCCTGCCCAGGTTCACCTGCGGGAGGTCATTGCACAATACGCTGATTGTTCTCCTGACATGGTTGTTGCTGGGACAGGGGCAGACGAATTGATCGATATTGCCTGCCGCCTGTTGCTGGAAAGTGGTGAAAAAGTGGTCAGTTTTGCACCGACCTTCTCATATTACGGTCATGTAGTGGCCCTGAACCGTGGACAGCTTGTTTCCTACACCCGCGAAGATGATTTTTCCATTTCGCTTGAGAAGGCGAAGGCCATTGACCTGACGGATGTCAAGCTGGTCATCCTCTGCTCTCCCAATAACCCTTCGGGTAATCTCCTGGAGGAACCGGTTCTGGACTATTTTCTGTCTCAAGACGTCGTGGTGATGGTGGATGAGGCTTATTACGAGTTTTCACAGGTCAGTTATTTGGACAAGGTCAAAGCGAATAGTAATCTGCTGGTTTTAAGGACCTTCTCAAAGTGTTTCGGGCTGGCGGGGCTCAGGGTGGGGTACGGCATTATGTCGGAGGAACTGGCCAAAGGGTTCATGCGAATCAAACCCCCCTTCAGCGTTAATGTGGCCGCAGAGGTTGCACTGGAAACCTGCCTGAACAACCTGACTCATTACCAGGAACAGGTAGCTGAACTGACCCGGATCCGTGACTGGGCAATAGCTGAACTCTCCCGGTTTAAGCAGCTCCAGGTGACCCCCAGCCGCTCCAATTTTATCCTCTGTCGGGTACTGGATGCCGCTGCCGCGGACATTCATGAAAAACTGCAGTCAAAAGGGGTTCTGGTGCGTTATTTTGATACAGATCTGCTGCAGAATTATATCCGGGTTTCTATCGGAACACAGCCACAAATGGAAATATTCCTTGAGCAACTTCGGCTACTGATCCGTTAGTAACCCCTGCCGTGTTTATTGCAAAGCATAGGTCTAATATCCGCTGCTTGCAGCGACGCGTCATCCCGGACATCGATCCGGGATCCAGATAAAAAATATTGATACCCGGCTGCTTGCGGCGGGTCTTTTACTTGCGATCGATTACTGCAATTTTGAGAGGGTGCTTGCCGTCAGGTGACGGAAAGTCCTCTTCGGGCGCTATAACATGCGATATGTGAATCGGGCAGTCACTTTTCCGTGCGCATCGCTCCAGAATCTCCAGCCAGTCGTCGAGTGGAACTGACGGGACGTGGTTGGTGCAGATGAGTTTGCCGCCGGGTTTGGTGACCAGCAGTGCCGGTTTGAAGACACTCTGGTAGTCGCGCACGAGATCAACAGCCCCAAAAACGCTGGTGGCCCAGCGGGGTGGATCCAGAAGGACCAGATCAAACGTCCGCGGCTGATACTTCCCATGTTTTTTGCGTCGTCCCCTTCCCTTCACTTGAAGCCCTGCGAGCTGCCTGATCGCAGGGAAAAAGTCTTCCCGGATCATGCGGTGTTCAGAATCCGCCACCCCGTTTGCTTCCAGATTCGTGCGACCTACTGCCAGCGCCGATTCGGCAAAATCGATATTCCATACTTCCGAGGCACCACCCAGAGCAGCACACAAGCCCAGGCTGCAAGTGTAGGCAAACAGGTTCAGCACAGACAGGCTATAGCTGTTGGCAAGCAGGTAGCGCCGGGTGGCGCGCATGTCCAAAAAAAGGTAGGGGTCTTGGCCACGATAGCTTGTTTTAGTCAGGTAACGTACACCAAGTTCAGAGGAAAACGGCAAGCTGCTTGTTGGTTGGTCAGGTGGTCGTTGATTAACGGTTTTGTTTGCAGAACGATCCCTGAAATCATACTCAGGCTTGTAATCAAGTCGTTGATTCAGGAAGGACTGCAGGTGGTTTCGATCTGTGTCTGAAAGGGATTCATAGAAAGACTGAACCAGAATCCGGTCGCCGTACCGGTCAATGGTCAGGCCGGGGAACCCTTCGTTGACACCGTGAAACAGGCGGTAGGTATCTGTTTTTTCACTGTGCAGAGCAGAGATCAACTCTGCACGGCTATCCACGGCCTTATGAATCAGGCTCTCGGTCGAGGTTGGGATCATGGGGTCGCTGAGTGCTACTCCATGCAGAGCAGTTCTTTGAAGGAGATAATCTCATCACCGGCAACATTCGGCTTCGGATTGCTGCTTACATCGGTGTTCAGATCCTTCAGGTTTGAAAAGGTTGCATATATAGCTGCATCTGCTGCTGCATAGTTGGGAACGTATCCCCCACCCCCATCACTGTATATCAACCGGGCATCCAGGCTGCTCGCATTGTTGCAAGAAAATGTGACGGTTATGGGTACCAATCCAGGACTTGGAAGAACGATGCTGAAATCAGGAAGAGAAACTGTGACATCGCTGGCGGCACTAACACTACCATAACTCAGTAGATTGACGTTCTCATAATCAGCGGCGGGGTCTTTTGCCGCGACATCCAGGATACTGAATATCTGGTCCACTTCGGTCAGGGTGTCATTCTCGCAGGTACCGCCATTATCAATGTTTGCAGTAAAATCGGACAACCCTTTGCGAAGATCGCTATCTTCTTCGATGCCGAGAGCAACCAGATCGTTATCGATGGAATTGACATAGGTGACAAAATTCTGTGTCAAATCAGCAACCGACATGGAACTGCCGGGAGCAGAAAGGAACAGGTTCTGAATTTCGTTGACTTTAACTACCACAGCGCATTCTCCGCTGACAGTCCCTTCACCGGCACCTTCCCACCCGGTCAGGTCTGGGCCGGTTACAATACCACATGCCGCGAAAGTTGTGCCTCCGTCCCAGATACCATCGTATTTTGGCACACCCTGTTGGATGCACTCCCCGGAAGTCAAATTCAGCAGGTAAACATCCGCACCGGTATCGAACTCGAACCATTCTGCCGGGGCGATGTCATTTTTCCCGTAGGCGGCATCAGTGGATTCACGGATATTGGTAAAGGTTTGAATTTCGGTTTCGGATACGTCTCCGTCCGCATTGGCATCCAGTTCGATATAGGTCATTGACAACAGCGCGCCTATTGTTGCGAAGTAATGAATTTCAGCATCTTTCTGGGGGCGTGTCAATCCGTCGTAGCTGTCACCGGTGGAATTACCAGAGAGTTGCATGGCATTTTCATAGTGTGTCCGTCCAGCCCATGCAGTCCAGGAGGAAGCAGAGTTGGGAATGCGCAGTGCCTGTCTGAAGTTATCCGCGGCATCTCCGACCAGGAAGTTTGAAAACAGGAATCCGGTCAGGCCCAGTTCTGCACTCGCCCGCTCATAAGTCGAACAGGATGAGTCGGACGCCACGGTGTTGTAGTCCTTCTGGTTAAGGTGGTATACGCAGTCGGTCTCTTCATCGACTGATTTACAGCCGTAGAAGAGCAGCGTTAGCAGAAAAACCAAACCCAGTTTTTTTGTCCAGTCCAGTTTCATGTTGACCATTAGTGGTTTTTACGGTTTCTTTCAGTTGTCAGGCTTTTATTAAAAGGGGCTTGTGATCACAAAATAGGTTTTATGACGTTGCATCGAGTGGTACAGCTTGAAATTAAAGATTCCACGCCTGCCATCCCTGCTGCTTCTATCGGCAAAAATATGTTTCAGTATGCTGACGTTGTTCCACTTCGCTCCAATAAGAATGTCGTTTCGCATGTCTGTTGCCTCGGAGTTTCGTTCATCCCTGTCCTCGTTCGCCACTGTATCGGTGTCCCGTATTTTTGTTTTCATCTCCGGGCGAGTGGTTGCCTCCATAAGGAAGGAGATATCAGGTTGTCGAAACATATATTGCAGCCCGAGTTTCTGACTGATGGAACCCAGATAGAGGTGAAAGAATGCAGGGATACTCTCTAACTTCACGGCTGATGAAACAAACAATTCATTTTCATCCTTTTCAAATATAAATCGGCTGTCATCGTCAACGGTGCCATCCGGATCGTTTTCGCCTGATTCGACCAGGCTAAAATCAGGGTTTCGCTCCGTTCGGGTAGCACCAACTATTGTATGGTCGTTGATTGTTGGCCTATACAGGATGGTCAAGTACTTCTCCCTCAGGGGTTCCATCCACTGCTCGTTGATATTGACGCCAAATATGACGCCAAAGCTTTTTCCGTTTCCGAATCCAAACTCCAAATTGGACATATGGATACCTTTGGACCTGCCGTCACTGATATCCAGCCCGAATTGAACGTAACTATCAGGGATTCTGATGGACCTTATCTCCAGTGCGGAATAGTCCTCTGCGACGGGGTGATACCGTCTGCAGGTCGGATGTTCAGCCGATATCAAGTCCTTGTGCCTGCTAATCAGCTGCTGTAGCGAGGTTTTCATCTCTTCAGAAATGATATTTTGGTCCCAGCTGCAGCGGTTTCGAGTCCAGTAGTTAATTTGCGTACCGAGCAGCTGTTTCCACTCCTCCTGTACGTCACTGTCGTACTCCTCACAGTTTCCATTCGATTCCTCTATACAGATAGGCTGGTTGTCCAGGATCTGCCCGAAAGCGGTGACAATATGCTGCTGCAGGTCCTGTCCCTGCTCTTCAAAATGGTCGATCAGAAACATCAAAGCTGCTTCACGATGATCCTCGTCCGGGTATACGGGTTTAACCTCGAGTTCATTGGTAAATAGTGAAGGGACCTTCTCATCATATGTCATTCGCCCGAGGGCCAGGTCGGCTTTTCCCCTGATAACTTCAATCTGCAGGTCAACGTTCTCGTCTGGATTGTTCAGGATGCTGTTCAATCGCGCCTGGGCACTGGAACGAACATCGCTGTCATCACCAAAGGCAGAAATAAATGTCAGTTTGCGGATTGCCAGCTTCCGCTTTTCCAGGTCCGGGTTGTATTTGGTTTGATAGCGCAAGGCTTTGACGATGCGAAACTGCTCATGGGTTTGACCTTCTGTGATATCAGTCTCCAGCCAGTTCATCTTTTCCTGCAACGCTTCGGGGGTGACATCTTCCCGCTGAAATGCAGACAGGACGTGTTTCCCTTGGCTGGCACATCCGCTAATGACTGCAATTCCCAAAACCAGCAAAAAGGTTGTCGCTCTATTCATCATACCTTTCCTATGGGGTCATCCTAAAAGTTTATTGAGACGTTGACTGACTGCCGTTTGTCTTCAATCTTACCGGCCAGAAATCCAATTTCCTCAGACCAGGTTGCATAATCAATTTTCAGTGGTACATAAGGTGGATTAATCGAAAAACCGGCGCTGAGGTAGTAACTGGCATTCAGCCCCATTCTAAGTGATAGAGCATGATGTCCGTTTGAACGTTTGAAAACGCCGACTTCAGCCCCGAGTTTCAGGTTTCTCATGTAACTCACATTATCAGTCAGTTCATTGGTCAGGTCCACAAAATCCATGGCGACAAGCAGATCCATACCAGCAATCTCTGTTTCTGCCGACGCCCCCAGGTCAATGGTCATGGGGATCATACCGGCGGCTCCGAAATCCATCTCCCCGATATTACGGATCACCACGGAAGCCCTGGCATTTACATTGGGTACTTGATCGAAATGGTAGGTGGCGCCAAGGTCGTATGCGATGATATTTTTTTCAGTGAAATCGTCCTCTAGTGTTTCATTGAAATCTTCATCCAGCAGGTCGAATATATGAACTGTTTTTGTTGTTCCCATGCGGGTAATGGATTTGATAGCTAGTCCAACATCCAGCATTTCATCCATGAAATCGAAGGCAACTCCTCCCACGTATCCATATTGAACATAGGCTTTTATCTCAAAATAAGGGACTGTGGGGTTGTTGATGATGGAGTTGAACAACAGGTTGCCAAAGGCGGAATATCCCCAACCCGGGGCTGTGATGCTCATGGCGCCCAGGTTTATTTCCGTATAGATGTTTTGCCCGACCAAATCACCGAAGGTAGCGGTTGTATCACTCGTATCCACTTCAGTCAGATCCTGCAGATTGGAGTTAGTAGTTGCGCCTGCGGTCAGGATCTCAACAATGGTCTGCTGTACCGACTGTAAACCCGCCGGATTGTAAAACAGGGCATACTCGTCGTTTGCCACGGCCACAAATGCCCCCCCCATGCCCAAAGCACGAACGCTCTGTCGCAGGTGTTCCGGTTCTTCGCTGAACAATGCCTGGGAAGTCAGGCATGTGGCTACCAGGAACAGGAAGCAGCACTTCGCCAACAGTGGTTTTTTCAATCCAGCATATACCTTATCTAGTCTGGTCATATTCTGCTCGACAATCGTTAATAGGTCACCCGATAATCAGAAACCTCACAATGGGTTCTCAGTTTTGTATTGGTCAGTTCATTCTCATTGACAGCGCTTGCCAGGGCCTGACATTCAGCGCTTTCCGTTAGGTTCTCCGCATGGGTGGTACGGACAGTCATACTGGTGGCGGTCATATCGTTTTTAATTTCGTCACGGACCGATTTGAGGCTGTCTATAGCTGTTGTTGCTTCGCCGGCGGTTCTGACAAAGATCGGGAAATCGACGCTGCTGGGTATGTAGTCCTGCCCGTTGGCTCGGACACCGATAATTTCAACAGAGGCTGTAACAACCGGATCAGCAGTCAGCGAGGTCCCGAAACTGGCACATCCCTTAGGTGGCGTTCCCAGCAGGCAGACTCGTCCCATTTTTACAGGGATGGCTGTGGTACCCATATCATCTGCACTGAGAAACCCTTCATGGGTTCCGTA
>JAOZRE010000299.1:0-777 GCA_029940215.1 bacterium
TGTCTGATGTTACAGAAGTATGGGAAGTCGGAACCGGGACCGGGCAGCATGCTGTCTTTTTTGCAGAAGCGCTACCCTATCTGATCTGGCACCCGAGTGATCTCAAAAAAAATCATCCCGATATTCAAGCCCGCATCAGGATCGCGAAACTGTCCAATCTGAAACCACCCGTGGAGTTGAACGTCAACAACCTTCCCTGGCCGATGTCCTCTGTTCAGGCCATATTCAGTGCTAATACCCTGCATATTATCTCTCAAACAGCTGTACAGAATTTTTTCAAAGGAATCGGGATGAGTCTTCAACCAGGGGGAACGGTTTGTATATATGGGCCTTTTAAATACAATGGCAACTATACCACCGAAAGCAATGCAACGTTCGACCGTCAACTCAGGCAAAACAACCCTGAAAGCGGCATCCGGGACTTTGAATGGATCGACCGGCTAGCCCGCGAATCAGGCTGTGTACTTCAGAATGATCATGAAATGCCGGCCAACAACAGACTCCTGGTATGGAAAAAAAAGCCACTGTAACTTTTCACCGCAGAGGTTCTGAGGAAACAGAGGGTATACACTGCGTCTCTGTGGTGAACTGAATAGATACAGCTTACCTTTGTGCCCATTTTTAATTGGCCACATCAACACGTTGCAATTCGAGTTCTGGCGGGGCTAACATATCACTATGTTTTTGGTGAGGTATCGGATGAAAAAAACAGGTTATCCTGGCGTTTGATGATCATATCAATCAACTTCAGTGCTCTTGAAATGACCGTGGGGTGTG
>JAOZRE010000299.1:787-4016 GCA_029940215.1 bacterium
ACCATCCTGCTTTCATTGATGATTCCCAGATCCGCATATTTTTTTTCTGCACCGTAAACAAAATAGGGTTGAAACGAATATTTTTGTTGACTGTCCATTACGTATCCCATTCCTGCCTGCTGTTTTCTCAGCTCTGCCCCCATTATGAGAAGCTGTCCAGTGAGTGAGCTGTCTTCAGATTCATGGACTATAAAGGGAACAGCCCACTCGTGACGAGGCGACCGCCTGATGATCCGCAGTTGGTCTGGTGCCTGGGTGAGTAATAATTTTGTTTTGCTCTTCAGTTCGTCGTATTGTGCGGGTTTCAGCTTGATTTTGAATAGTTTGAGAAGTCTTGAAAAATGGGAATTATTCTCACAGAAAAAAGGGAAACTGATTTCATCCAGCTTGACCAATTGAACTCTATATTCTTTAGGCGGTCTTTTTGGCTTTTTTTGTAGAGCCTCCTCTGGATTTCTCTTGACTGGCTCAGTATTTTCCAACCGTTTCTTGCCTATATTGGTTTTATCAATGAACGCTTGAATGGCTTCCACTGATTTCTTGGCAAGCACTTTAGCCCTATCAAAATTCAATACTTCACGTGCGAAACTGCCGAACGTTTCAGACATTGGATCAACCGGGGTCTGCATGTCCGGATCAACCCCGTCATTGACCTCTGCGATCAGGTCATCAAACACTTTTTTGGGTAGCGTTTTCAGGAGTTTGATTTCCATCTCTGGCCGATTGGCCGTAATTTGAGCAAAGGTTTTACTGCCAAACTTGTACTGTTCAAATACCTCCTGTTTTCGGGGATTGTTTTTCAAACGCTGGCTGATCCAGTGAGTTAGGAATTCCTGCCGGATTATTTCATAGTCCAGATAGTTGATCTCATATTCATGTGTGACACCATCCAGGTCACCCCGGATCTTCGATTTGTAATATATGAAAAACAAGTAATTGCGGTACTCCAGGCTATCCAATATATTACTGTTAACGAGACAATTACCTGTTTTCCTGCGGTTCAGGATTGACTCCGGAAGAAATATATCCTTTGGGAAAGCTGTCAAATATTTGTTTTGATAATTCTTCTTGATGCAGATCCGAAAAATCATCGTCAAACTTTTTTGAAGATTTTCAAGGGTTGTTGCTGCCTGTTGCCCTGAAAAATTCGAAGAGGACCGGCTTCTGCCAACCAGCCATTTCCTAAGAGTCCGAATCGTCTCGATGGTCCGGGTCAGCTTGTACATGTCCCATAACACGCGGAGTTCTTTCTCTTGCTTATTTAACGAATCGAAAACAATTTTACTCTGCTGTGTATGGTCTGCAAGTTGGAAGAAATGCAACAGAAAGCTTTTGATGTTTCCCTTTTGGCTGAAGGGGGGCAGAAACAGAAGATATTTTAGACGCATTTCGGAATCTGCGACCGAATTGAATATCCATTCCAGCCGCTTCTTCAGGAACATGCTTAAATAACCGTCAACCGCATAGTATTCGGCATTTTCTTGCATATATCGATTCATCGACATGACATCATCACTTTGCCGTTGCTCCACCCATCTTTCCCACGATGAGATCCGAGTTAGGTAATCGGCTTTTAATTGAGATTCATTGGTGTTTTCAATCAGATGAACCAGATCAACGAGCTTTTTCTTTTTTGGCATAACTGAATTAATCCTTGAGTAAAGTTTGCTCGCCTACAATAAATTATATTCGCGCTTCAAGCAACCATTCTGTCAGGAATATTGCCCGTAAAAATCTGGATGGTTTTTTTCCCGGTTTATTTGATATTTGTCCGGCATGATGAAATCGTGGCCTGTGTTATTTCAGTGATTATCCTTAGCGGTCAGCTGGTAATACTGCTTTCTAGGGCACATTCTCCGATTCTGGTTACCAAAAAGTCCTTGACAGTCTTAGTCGATAGTTGGAACATGCAACCAATGTAAGATGCAACCTTTAATCAAGGGTCGGCTCATTAATTAGTTCACTTTCTGTTTGCAAAATGTCCAGTGTTTTGGGGGCTTTTGCAAATAGATTATGTGAAGTTATTTATGAACGATCCCTTAGGAATAAAACATGGGACTATCCGACAAAAATTATATTCAGATCAACCAAGCGTTATTCAGTTTGACGCATGCCTATCAATCGCGCATGTCCAAAGAAACATCTCGCAACACCCTGAAACTGGTCCTCTCAGATTTTTCGACATTGATGGTTTTAGGCCAGTTTGCACCGGTCAATGGCCGTCAATTGTCCAAGTTGATGAACATAAATCCCGGAACAATCTCCATGTATGTCCAGCGACTGGTTAAAAAGGGGCTGGTTCAACGAGAGCAGGATCAGGGAGATAGAAGAAACTGGTGGTTAAGTTTGACTGAAACAGGCCATGAAGTTTTTGAAGTGATGATTGCCGGCACAGTAGAATATACGCGTGATTTTTTATCAACACTGGATGAAACAGAACAAGAGGCATTGCATAAGCTACTTTTGAAAGCGTCCCACGGGCTTGGGTTCGAATGGCAATAAAAAACGGCGAGCGTTAACAATGAGACGAAAAAAACTGGTTCTTATTAACCCCGTCAATCCGGTACGCACAGGATTAACCGTTAACCGCAGTTCGCGGTTTCCACCGCTCGGTTTGGGAATCGTCGCAGCCTTAACCCCTGACCATTGGGATGTGGAATTGGTAGATGAAAACTGGGAACCCTTCACTTTCCAGGACGCTGACCTGGTAGGGATAACGGCTTTCACTGCTTCAGCAAACCGAGCCTATCAGATCGCTGCTGTTTACCGTGAACAGGATATTCCCGTGGTGATGGGTGGTATTCACGCTTCAACACGCCCACAGGAAGCGCTTGAGTATGTGGACAGTGTGGTGATCGGTGAAGCAGAAACGGCGTGGCCCAAGGTAATGCTTGATGTAGAAGAGGGTCAACTTCAAGCGACCTATCAGGGATCCTGGTTAGATCTGGAAGGTGTACCCCAACCCCGTCGTGACATCTTCCATCCGGATTATTTATTTGCATCGATTCAGACATCCCGTGGTTGTCCAATGGACTGTGATTTTTGCTCTGTCACCAGTTTCAACGGGAATCGATATCGTCGTCGCTCACCAGAGGAGGTGCTGGATGAGATTCAATCCATTCCCCAGAAAATGCTGTTTTTCGTGGATGACAATATTATTGGTTACGGTTCACATTCCCGCGATCAAGCCTTGTTCATTTTCAAGGGAATGGTGGAGCAAGGGTTTGAT
>JAOZRE010000299.1:4026-5974 GCA_029940215.1 bacterium
CTCTCAACTTTGCCGACGATGAGGAGGTGCTGTATTGGGCGGGAAGGGCAGGGTGCAAAATGGTTTTTCTGGGGTTGGAAGCTGAGGATGTTGATGCGCTGAAAGAGACAAACAAACGGTTGAACCTTCAACGCGGTATAGATAGTTACGAGCTTGCGTTTAAACGGATACACAAAGCTGGCATAGCTGTTCTGGGCGCTTTTATTTTCGGAATGGACAACGATACCACGGCGAAACTGGAACATAGAACGAACTACATGATAAAAAGCAGTGTAGATGTGATGCAAACGACTTACTTGACCCCTTTGCCTGGAACCCGTCTGTTTACCCGGCTGAATGAAGAGAAGCGGTTGCTATTCACCGATTTTCCCCGGGATTGGGACCGATATGATATGACCGAAGTGATCTTCCGTCCACATGCTATGCCGCCGGCTGTGCTGTCAGAGACAATGCATTCATGCAATTGTCGGTTGCATTCTCGTTCTGTGCTGCTTCATAAAGCTGTGCGAACTTTATGGAACACCAGAAGTCTCACAGCCATGATGTTCGCGTGGACATCGAATTTAAACTATCGCAAAGTTTCACTTGGTTAGGTGGTATTTGCTTTTCTGCGATTCAGGGCTGCATGGGGTCAGTTAGGGTAGCAGCATGAAAGCACAGCCCAGGATAATGGTCGGAATTAGTGCGCCAAGGAACAATCTTATAGGCGAAACCCCATACTCAAAATACTCTCTTAAAATGGATACGCCTGCGGGATTAGGCGCATTGGCAATAACTGTCAGGCCACCTCCGGTGACAGCACCGGCAATGACAGCATATTTCATGGATTCAGTTAATGTGGGGACCAGGGTGCTGAGGTAGGCAATGGCTGCATTATCGTTGAAGGCTGTTAATAGGGTAGCTCCCAGCATTAGTGTCAGCTCCGGCAGGTTTCCAAGGATCGGCGCAATCCACCAGGCCTGTAATCCACCGTGTACTACCAGTCCGGCCAGGAAGGCGCCAACAAGAATCGGTGGTTTCAGGTTGGTGTCATTTTGATGGTGCGCAGTAGCCCGGCGAAAACCAAGAAAAACGAAAAAACCTGGAATGAAGAGGACAGGGTAGTGGCTTGAGAAAACCGTCCACACCATGATCAGAATGTGCACTACTGTTACAGATACAGGGATCG
This sequence comes from bacterium, assembly GCA_029940215.1. GTDB lineage: Bacteria > SAR324 > SAR324 > XYD2-FULL-50-16 > XYD2-FULL-50-16 > JAHJRI01. The sequence continues at coordinate 5,195 of JAOZRE010000299.1, forward strand.
GTTCGTCCCGATCTTCCCAATCGATCATTCCGTCCGTGTGTATTTCCAATGTGTTATATTTATCCAGGCGCTTGAACTCAGAACGGAAAATTACGAAATAAAGGGAGTTGGAAACAAGTATTCCGATCAGGGCCTTCCATCCAAAATTCAAGATCATAAAACTGAAATCCCAGTTCCAGGGTCCCGCAACCATCAACACAGGGGGAGCGGCAAAGTTAGAGAATGTACCACCGACTGATATGTTAACAAAAAGAAGTCCAATGGTTGCGTATGCGAATGTTAAACTGGGTTTTTTCTTGTAAAACTGCTTACCCAAGAGCATTGCCGATATCGTCATTGCGCCTGGTTCTGTAATAAATGACCCCAGGATAGGCCCGATCGTCAAGACGATAAACCACCAGGCAGCGGTGGACCCTTTACCAATCTGGGCCATAAATCTCATGCTATACTCTGAAAAACGTTCAATGGGTCTTGATGAGGCCATTGCCATGATGACGACTACAAACATTGGTTCTGTGAAATTCACCGTGGTCATATAGTGAAGAATCGTGTCCCAGCCTTTGTGAATAAACACTGACCAGAATACAGGCATCACCCATAACGCAAATATAATTTCGACTTCCCCCAGCAGATAAAACAGTTCAGCTTTAAAGCTGACATTATTGACAACGTTGCCGTTGTATTTCATCTCCTGTTTTCTAATCTTGTGAAGCACTCGATGAGCTGCTTCTGTCTTTTCTGCCAGTCTGCGAAAAGTCCCCACGCAAAATGTGTGAATGT
>JAOZRE010000300.1 GCA_029940215.1 bacterium
GCCCGATCATGGTAATACCGAATCCGGCCAGGGGGCGTGGCAGTTTCAACCGTTCCAACTCCTCGGTTAAGACCTTGTTTTCCTGTTTCGTGAGTTCACCACCGCCGTATTCCTTTGGCCAGATGGGAACCGTCCAACCTTTCTCCGCCATCATGTCCAGCCAGGCTTTGGAATCGGGGAAAGGGGGCGGTGTTTTCTTGCCAGCCCAAAACTCTGAGTAGGGGTCACCCATTTTACCTTTTAAAGATTCAGGAGCGTTTTCCTCGAGCCATGTTCGGACCGATAATCGGAATTCCTCTAGTTCATTCATCACTTTCCCCTCTTAATGTTAACGTTTGTAGCGAATTGCTTTAATTTTGAGCAGTGGTTTCTACTTTGATACTGTTCTAATTAGGATTGGGGGGTACGTGCTTCACACATTCTTTACGATATTTAAACTTTTTTCAAACGGTAAAACCAGATATTTTTGAGTAGATCAAAAATATCTGTCATTAAAGGCCTGCTCATTGTTGCTCCTTTCGATTCTCTTTATCTGGTTTTAATTGACTCAGTCCTGAACTTACTCCCAATCAAACTCAAAGGTCAAAAGCAGACGTGGCCCCTTTTTGGGAAATGGCTTCTCTTTAAAACATTGTGTAACGTTTTCTGAATTCGCTTCATACTTGGGTGACGGGTTCTCAAAGTGCGCCTCATCATCTTCAAATTCAGGGATTCGGCAAAGGATCAGCTTTCCTGGCTAACAGGTTACATATCCATTTTTTGAATCAGGGCTTCCAGGTATCGGGATTTCATTTGTTTACTGGCCATGATCTGCTTGACGGGCGGCAGTTTCAGAATCGAACCCAAAACCGCAGCCAGCATGCGGTGACTCCATAACACCCGGTTGTCAAAAATCATGTGGTGCAGCACCCCGCGTTCGATTGCCATAATAACTGACCGGTGTGTGGTGTTTAAGGGGGTTAAAATCCGTTCAGGTTTACTCTCCAGTACCAAGGCATCATTGCGACAATTTCGCACACAGACCCCGCATCCAAGACAGAGATCCCGGTCAACTAAAACCCTGTTCTTTTTTGGCTTTTCCGGGTCTTTGGCAGACACCAGTTGAAGCGCATCAACTGGACATGCCTCCACACATTTTCCGCACCCCTTGCAATCGTTTTCCTTGCTTAAGACAACAAAATTAGAAGCGTGAACAGGTTGCATAATGCCGAATTTCCTGGCGGCGATCAGGGCTTCGCAGCAGCAGGAGCAACAATTGCAGATGAAATTGACGCCTTCCCGGTTATTCTCACCAAACTGAACGAGATTATTTTCCCATGCTTCCCGTAGTTTATCCATGGCCTCCGATTCACCAACTCGCCGGGCATAGCCATGCCTGATCAGTGATGAGCCGGTTGTATTGAAGGTCATGCAAATATCCATAGGCGCATCACAATTCTTACCGACATGCTGCATTTTGTGACGGCAATAGCACATGCTGATCCCGATATCAGTTGCTGTTTTTATGACCTGGCTGGCCCGTTCATAATCCAGGATATGGAGGGCATTCTCACTGGTTAGTACGCGCTCCTGTACAAATATCCTTCCCAGTTGGGTTTCGCCTTTGGTGAATAGAGCAGTGATAAACTCTTCCTCCACATTGATATACTGATGAAACAGTTCCCCCAACAGGTGCTGATTGATATCCTCCCGGGTGCGCATCATTGAAAATTCGATAAATCCAGCCATGGGTGGGGGCAAGACATACTCTGTTTCGCCGTCGTGTTCAAAATCCACCAGTAATGCCCTGTCAGCCAGTGATTCCAGAAATTTCCGGGTTTCGGTTGCGTCTTTTTTCAGCATTCGGGATGCTTTTGCAACGGTAAAAGGCTTGATCGGCAGATGGGATACTAGGCGGGCCTCTTCTTCTGAGAACAAAACCTTCAGGATTGAGTGCAGGGTTTTTGATGGAGGCGCCCCCTGAGGGAAGCGATTCAGCCGTTCGATGAGTTTTGAATAGTGAATGTTGCCGGATCTATGTGCCATGGGGGCTACTTTAAACAGTTTTAATAATCGAGGATTGAATGCGAAAGAACAGCATAGTGAGTCTGCATTTCCTATGTCAATTTCATTTCTCGGTCATCCCTGAACAATGAGACCGGTAGATTGCAGGAAGCAGTCCTTTGATACTCATTTGACACACTACGACTTTTCAGCTAGTCAAACCTTAAAACCGTAACAACCATCAAATCAGGAGGAAGTGATGAATTTAGGTGATTGGACCACTCAATGGTCTGAACTATTCCCGGACGAACCATGTCTTAAATATGGTGATCTGGTACTGACGAAATTTGAATTTAACCAGCGTGTCAACCAAACGGCCAATGCTTTCCTTGAGCTTGGCATCCGAAAAGGTGACCGTGTTGCCTTGCTGATGGCCAACACAAACGTCTATCTCGAAATCCTGTTTGCCATGGCCAAGATTGGCGGCATTCTGGTGGCGCTGAATTTTCGATTGTCGCCGGATGAGCTGGATTATATCATCAATAATGCAGAGCCTGACGCTATGGTCTACTCTCCGGAGTTTCTGCCAACCATAGATGCACTCAGGGACAAATTGCCTACAGTCAAAAACTATTTCTGCGAGATGGAAGGTGGTGCTGACGGTGATCCGTTATTCGAACCCTGGATTGCTGATAAATCTGACCAGGAGCCGGACTGTGGTGAGGAGATCGTCATTGAGGATGCCCTGTTTATCATGTACACCTCCGGCACGACCGGACTGCCCAAGGGAGCTGTTATCTCCCAGCAAAACGCGCTTTTTAATACGATCAATCTGGTGATGAACATCACCATGACCAAATCGGATACCAATGTCATCTGTGCACCGCTTTTTCATGTCGCTGCACTGACAATTTCGGCTCTACCACAATTTTATACCGGAGCACTGGCTGTTATTCAACGTTCTTTTGACCCGGTAGAGTTTCTGAAACTGGTGGAAGCGAACAAGGCCACGTGGGCGATGGGAGTTCCGGTCATGTGGCAGTTTGTTGCGGCCATGCCGGAGTTTCAGACCACCGATATTTCATCACTGAAGCTTCTGGCGTCCGGTGGATCGGTGACGCCAAAATCACTGATTGAAACGTATCTGGAAAAGGGGGTCCCCGTCACAACCGGATTTGGGATGACGGAAACAGCTGGGGTCGCTTCGTCATTAAATATCGACAATTGCATGGAAAGAATCGGCTCCAGTGGCAAACCTCTGTTTCATACACGGATAAAGATTGTGGACATGAACGGCAATCCCGTTAAACGGGGTGAAATCGGCGAGATTCTGATGCAAGGACCAAACATCATGAAGGAGTACTGGCGCATGCCGGAAGCCACTGCGGAAACCATTATTGATGGCTGGTTGCATAGCGGTGATATCGGATACCTGGATGACGAATCATTCCTGTATGTCAAAGACCGAAAAAAGGACATGTACAAAAGCGGGGGCGAAAACGTCTATCCTGCTCAGGTTGAAGAGGTGATTTTCGCCATGCCAGGCGTTAACGACGTTGCTGTGATCGGTATCCCGGATGACAGGTGGCAGGAAGTGGGACTGGCACTGGTTGCTAAGGTACCGGATGTCGCTCTGTCGGAAGATGAGGTCATCAGCTATTGTCGCGAAAATCTGGCTGGTTACAAATGCCCGAAAAAGGTGATATTTGTCGATCAACTTCCCCGAACCCTGACCGGCAAACTGCTGAAAAAAGACCTCAGAGCCGAGTATGGTGGCATCTGATTGGGAAAATTAACCACTCGTGCAGAAGTGCGGACCTGGCTTCTGCTTATCATCAAAAAAAGCGAATAGACTATGGTAGATAAAATAATCGATTCATTGTGCTATGTTCCAACCGAAGAGGTGATTCTGGATTTGATTGTGTCGTTGCCGCCTCAGATGTCCGGCTACCTTCGAGATGTATTTGGACCGAAGGTTGCCCCCATGATGGGACTGACGCCAGAAGAGCTGTATGAAGCCAAAATAACCCTTTCCCAGGATAAGATGAGGGATTTCCTGCTTCCCAAAATCAAACCGCTTTCAACGACAGTGGATACCTTCGTTGAACAACTGGATGAGATGGGGGTTGAAAAAGCGGTGATCTTTAACCTGGATGAAGAGACCCCCAGCGGGCTCAAGGGATTGCCAAATGATTACTATGCAAACATCGTCAGACAATATCCCGACCGGTTTATCGGCATTGCCGGGATCGACCCGTTAAAGGGGATGGACGCCGTTAGGGAAATCAGAAGAAGCTATGACCTCGGGCTGAGGGGAGTTGCGATGAGACCCTTCATGTTCGAAATTCCCCCGCACCACCGCAAAATGTACCCGATCTATGCCACTTGCGTGGAACTGGGCATGCCCATCTGGTTCCACCTCTCCATCAACTACTCAACCCATAACATGGAGGTGGAGAGGCCCATATATCTCGATATTGTGGCCCAGGACTTTCCTGAACTTAAGATGATTGCCGGCCATGGTGGATGGCCCTGGGTTAATGAGATGGTTGCTGTCGCTTGGCGAAACCAGAATATCTACCTAGATTTCGCATCCTATATGCCTAAACATCTTTCCAAACCGGGTTCCGGCTGGGAACCCCTGTTCCATTACGGGAACTCCATCCTGCAGGACCGAATCCTCTTCGGTTCCACCTGGCTGTTCATGGGAATGAGCATCAGAGAACTGGCAGATCAGGTGCTGGACTTGTCGCTGAAGGAAGAAACCAAACAGAAGTGGTTGTATGACAACGCCGCCAACCTGTTTTTGGGCAGTTGAAGAGAAGTGCGATCTGACCGTCAACCGCTGTATTGATAAAGCCAATAGCATCTGTTGACGGTCCTTGATCTCGATCTTTGAGAGAAAATTAGTTGAGCTTGAGCAGTCTTGTCATTAATCAGGCGGCTCGCGGGGAGCTCGCCCTGCGCAAGGGTATCACCTCCATGCTGATCCCGAATGTTCTAATTCAAAGGTGTCAAATCTCCGGAACATTCACCAAAAGACCCCGTATTCATTCCATATCATCTTCATCACCTGCTGTAGCTCTATCAAATCATACCTATTTCTTTGTTTCTTAGAATTTTGTTTGAAGGTTCGTGCATCCCGGAAGTTAATGGAAGTTCGTTTAAGGTAACTACAAAGTGGTTTTTTTCGGGCTGGGATTTGGGCTGAAAAAAAACGAATAGAAGGGGAAAGTATTAATCAGATTGTCACGAGAAATTTAAATCCAATTCTCGATTCTTAGTCCAGGTATTCTCTCAAACTCTTTTATGTTATTAGTTACTAACTCCAGTTCTAAACTTCTCGCATGAGAGCCTATTAGCAAGTCCATATTCCCAATCAACGTCCCTGCTTTTTTCAGTTTCGCTCTGATCTGGCTGTAGTGAATAGCTGCATTTTCATCCCAGGGAGCAATAATTAAATGTTGCACGAACTTTTTGAGTTGCTCTAACCGTGTTTTCTGTGATTTTCGGGGGCTTAGTTCAATACCAAAGAGCAATTCAGCATATACAATGCTGGAAATGGATATATCGCCAGCTGAATTCAGTTTTTGAACTAGTTCTATCGGTCTATCTCTCAGTATATAAATACAGATATTCGTATCCAGCATTATCATTCGAATTCTCTCGCTTGAGGAGATATGTCTTCCCGCTTCGCAAGATAATCTTTTCCAAACGCACTTTCTTCAGCAAAGAATTCCCCCCAGGACTCTTTTTTTTCTTTCAGCACAACTTCATCGCCTCTTCTGAAAATCAGAACCTTGTCGGTATTGAATCGGTATTTCTTTGGCAATCTAACCGCTTGGCTTCTACCGTTTAAGAATATTTTTGCTGTATCCATATTAATCTCCATTAAAATATATATCAAAGGTATATATTTTCCCCTTGCTAGTCAAGCGAAATTTACTTCAAGGTGTCAAATCTCCGCAATTTCCACCATTC
>JAOZRE010000040.1 GCA_029940215.1 bacterium
AGATTTAATAGCCGCGTCAAACTGCTCGCTTGCCTTCACAAAATTTCCAGAGATACCTGTCATGATGGCGTCAATGATCAGGCTTTTGTCTTCAAAGTTGATGGGACATCCCTTCGCCAATGTCGCTAGTTTTTCGTTGCTTGTTTTAACGGCATCCCAGGTCCGTTTTTTTTCTTCTTCGCTGAATTCGGCATAGTTTTCCAGCAGAATCAGTGAGTAGTAAAAATAGTGTTCCGGCGCGGCCAACTGCGAGTAGCTGGTCAGCAATTTTTCAGATTCTGTAATCAGTTCAAGCGCACGCTTTGCGTCATAAAAAAGGTAGTTGATCTTGGCGCTGATCAAATAAAACCAGTATAGTTGGGAGTTGTTCTTTTTTCCCTTTAGCGAGGTTTCGATTTTGTCAAACTGGTCTCTATCCAGCAGAGACTTCTTTGCAGAGGGCTGGTTGTGACGGAGCAACAGAATCAATCTCGAAATGTTCAGAGTGTGTTCCAACTCTGAACTATTCAACTGGTCAACAAAATCCTGGTGCTTCTTGGCTTCTTTTTGGACCTCTTCCAGTGGAGACCCGACAATGATGTGGGTCTTCATCATAAAGTCAATACTGTTACCGGCACTCATAAAATCGCCGTGCTCCAGTCCCGCCTGGTAAGCTCGTTTCAGATAGATCAAGTTTTCTCTGGCCGCTTCATTCCAATGGTTGATATAACTCCCAAATAGAAAGTTCAGTTGACTGACAAGATGAACGCCGTTAAATTTGTTGTTCAGATCCAGGGCCATCCTGCCGACGGCATAGCCGGTGTTGTAGTCCTGCAATCCGGAGCAGAGAATGACCGCATAGTTCATATACCCGAAAGCCGAACTTTCTGTATTTCCATGCTGAAGGCTGAGTTCCACCATTTTCAGGGTCAGCAGAATCCAGAGATTACGTCTGGCGCTGTATGTTGCAGGTACGATGTTGGCCAGCAGGTCCATCATGGCTTTGTGATTAATGTCTGTCATTAATGGTAGGTACAGCAGTGTATTGATTTCCTGTTGCCCAATCTCAAACTGAATATCCTGCATCTTGATCTGTGAAACGATATTGATCTCGGGTTCGTTGGGGGGGATCTGCTCATTAAAAAAGAGCCTTAACGAGTCCAGACCGATTTCAACGGCTTTTTCGTATTGATTATTCTTGAGATACAGGTTCAATTTGATATTAATGACTTCAACTTTTTCCTGAACGGTCTGAATGTGTTCCAGCAGTGTATTGAAAACCGGTTCAGCGTTTTCTGTATTACCGATGAAATACTCGCATTCTGTTCGCTTCAGAAGCAGGTCTTTGGCCAGCTCATAATCATCTGTCCAGACATCTTCCGCAAGCAGGTCAGCTCCCTTGTTGAAGTACCGCCAGGCGGTTTCAAACGCTGCTGTTGATTTTGACTTTTTTCCCGCGATCAGGTTCAAGCGAGCCAGTTCGTGTCTTTCACTTTTTTCATGGATCAGCGGACTGCCTTCATTTAGTTGGTTGATGATGGGATAAGGATTCCGGCTGACCTCCGCCTCACTTGTCATATTTTGCAAGATTTTCCCCAACATCAGGTGGGCAGCCTTTTTATCAGCGTCACTAGGTATCGCATAGGTCGCGTCGAGCACCCGGCTGTGCGAAAACTGGTAGGTTACGGTTGTTTCCGGTTCCCAGACTCCGGCCCGTTGAATTGCTTCAGAAAGGGGTTGGATTAAACCAGCTTGAATTGCTGGTTCAAGGATCCTGAGCGTGTTCGCCTCATCCTTATCAGAGGCCTGACCCAGCAGGTTCAAGTCGAATCGACGGCCGATACAGGAAGCAAGAATGACCATCTGGCGGGTTTCATACGGGAGCTGCTTGATACGGTCTGTCAGAAGATCGACTACGTTATTGGAAATATTAGCGTTAAGAATCAGGTCAATATCCCATATCCACTGACCTATTTGAGCGTCAAACTGTATCAGCTGTTTTTCATGATAGGTTTGCAGTAGTAATTTGACAAAATAGGGGTTCCCCTCTGTCTGCTCCAAAATATATTGGGCGAGTGACAGATAATCCTGCTTAAAATACAAGGCTTCTTCAATCAGCAGGCAAATATCATCAATGGTCAGGGGATTGACGGATATTTCTTGTATACGAATCCCCGACTTTAAAACCTCGTCCAGGGTAACCGATAGTGTGTGGGAGTGGATTACCAGGCTTTCCTGGTATGCGATGATCAGAAAAATATACCGGCTGTTAATGTCAGAGAGAGATGCCTGGATCAGCTGGATGGTTGCAGCATCCGCCCAGTGAAAGCTGTCGATCAAGATAACAAGGGGATTTCCCTCCTGAGTAAAAACCTGGAAAAAACGCCTGAAAGTATAGTTCAAGCGATTGCGACTTTCATCGGGGTCCAGGGGAGGGACTTTGGGTTGTGGACCGATCAACTCCTCCATCTCAGGGATGAAGTCGATCACCATCTGGCCGTTTCGTGCGAAGCTCTCCAGGAATTTTGCTTTCCAGATATCGCGACTGGCCTCATCTTCGGATAATATCTGGCGAACAACTGTTTGAAACGCGCTGGTCAACGGGTAGTAAGGGGTATCCCTGTACTGCTCCTCACATTTACCTGAGACCATATACCCTTTTTTTTGCCGGAGCAGACCGGAAAGCTCTTTAACCAGGGAGGTTTTTCCCATGCCGGCCATGCCTTTGACGATCATCAACTCGACACTGCCGGAGCAGACACGGTTGAAGGAGTCAAACAGCGACACAATATTTTTTTCGGCGCCGTATAGCTTTGAAGGCATGTAGAACCGATCGATGTTATCCTTGCTGGCCAGTTCAAATGGTTTAATCCAGCGCTCAGTCCGATACTGTGTGCGGCAGTTTTCAAGATCCTTCAATAGACCAAATGCGCTCTGATAGCGGTCTTCAGCCCCCTTTGACAGGAGCTTGAGTACAACCTGATTGATAATAAAAGGGAGGTCCTGACGATGAGTGAGCAGGCTTTTGGGTTCGGAGGCTAGATGGGCGTGAATAACATTCAGTTCTCTCTCAGATTTAAAAGGCGGTTCTCCGGACAACATTTCATAAAACAGAGCACCCAGCGAATAGAGATCGCTGCGCTGATCAATGGGCCAGTTAATACGACCGGTCTGTTCCGGTGACGCATAAACATAGCGGTCATCATCCAGATTAATGGGATTTTTAATGCGATCTGCTCCTGGGGTTTGTTTCTGTTCACACAACCCTGTGAAGAAAACCTCACCTGATTTTTCGTTAATCAGGATGTTGTGAGGGCGTATATCGTTATGAACGAGGTGGCGCTGGTGCAACCTGCTCAAGCTGCGTGTGATATTGGCAGCATACTCAAGAAACAGGTCCAGCGTAAAGGGATTGATAAGCAAGGTACCAGACAGAAACATTTCCCCTGTGTCCTCCATGACAACGGCTACATTGTCTCTGATGAAAATCAGGTCAATAGTCGACGGAATGACCGAAAGTTCCTGCTGTTGTTGAAAGTGAACCTGTTTTTCGATTCCAATCAGTTGGGTGGGCGTCAGTTCTGTTGTAAAATACTTGATGATAACAGGACGTCTGTCCAGCTGTCTTTGTGCCCGGTATACGACAGATTTTGGAAATTCGTACACTTTTTCCAGGTGAATGTATCCGGAAAACGATATCATGGCTGACCTTAGGGATTAAGCTGCTGATTTTTGGATTCTCTATTGCACACGACAAATCCATTCATGGAAGTTGAATATACCCTATTTTCATTTTTTGTGGCAAACAGATTGATATCTTCTAACCGAGCTATGGGTGGAAGATTGAGCCGGTTTCTCAAATAGGGGGAAAAAACGGTAGGGTAAATCGGTTTTGCCCCAGACAATAGTGCCAGTTCATGGCTGGATATGAGCAGCATGGTCATTGGTTTTCTGGAAAACGGCGTCAGCGAATTGGAGTTCATTAGAAACCGGATCTCCAGATTTGACAGTGGTTCACACGAGAACCGTTTTTTTATGATAGCTCGCAATTGTCTCGACGGCAGGGGGTTTTCTGAATCAATGCCAACAAGATAGATAGTAAACAGCCGATTCAGAAAGGATGACAGATTAGCAATATCTTCCCTGTAAAGGCTGGATAGCGGTTGTTCCCGGTGAAAGGCTTCATGAAAAGCGCCGACTTTCCAGTTTGATAAGACCCGCTGATTTCTTGGTTTCTGTTGATTCAGTATCGTAAAATAGATGCCGGGTTGAGATTCGGCGACATTTGTCCACGGGGTGGATTCCAGGTGGTAGGTCTGAGGAAGCAATGACCGGTTAAGCCTTGGTGTCGTGCCGGCACAACCAGATAGAAATAACACCGGTAATATCAACCATGGAAACTGATGCGCATTGGTGTTAAGTCGAATAAATGATAAGGGATCGTACAAAAATAACTTGGCATAAACTGTCCGCAAAAGTCCCAAAAAGACCGGACATTTTGCTGATAGAATGCCAATTAATTTTTGAGCCGACCCTAAGTACTGTTTGATTGAAATTTGCACGCTGTTTTAAGGAGTTGAAAAGGTTCCGGTTTTTTGGCTAAAACGACATTGGCTGCACAAGATCTTTGATCCTGTTGCTTTCTACCGCATCGGCAAATTCTGCTGCGAGGGATTCACTTTTGGAAATGACCGTTTTCCAATACTTGATTCGCTCAGCATCATTTTGACTGAAAGTCCAGAAATCGTTGCGGTCCGGGATTTTATGATATGGAAGTGATTGAACAAAGGACTCCGATGGCGCAATCTGCAGGACCTGATCCATATTTGATTGCCGGGGAGTGCGCCAGGTCAGCTTTTTGTCCAGCCACCCTGGAATAACCCTCTGAGAATAGTGTGGGTAAAGTACGATTTTATCGTCGGACTCTTCCAGGAAAGGAATATCCAGATGATAGTCAATAACACCTCCGTCCCTGTATACCCCATCTGAAGCTCCTTTAATCCCGGTAACACCGGCCATCACCAGAGGAATTGAGCCGGAAGCCAGCAGGGCTTTTTCCAGGTTATTCTTGTCGAGGGGGACTTTCTGTATGGGAAACTCGCTCGTCTTGAAGAACGGGGGAGGCGTTTTCGGGTGGTAAAAAAGGGTGCGCTCGAAAAAAGCGGGCAGAAGTTTTCTACTGATGGCGTTTGACAAAGCGGTACCCAACAATCCGGCGCCCAGGATGAGTTTGTTTTCTGCCTTGTTCAGCCATTTGCTTCTGACCGCCATGAAATTAAGTCTCAGGTACGGGTGGTCCAGGATTTCCTGGATGCCGGAACCTGCCAGAAAGGTGTCCCTGATCCGGCTGGTTTCCTCTGAAATCTCCTGTGGGGTCGGCTTGCTGGAGTATGACTGGTTCAGGTAAGCATCTTGAAAGGTTTCAATGGATTGATAAGGGTCTGAACGGGATACAGCTGCAAATCGCCAGGCCCCTATAGATGATCCTATCAGGAAAAGTGGCTCGGTCCGGCCCTTAAACCAGCTTGCAAACAACAGCCGATCGAGATGATTGAGCACCAGCCATTTTGGGCCACCGGCAGCACCTGCAATCACTTTGACCATGTCAGGCGACAGACCGTTTTCCTTGATGGTTTGGTATGCGTTCTTACCAGCAATAAAAATCAGGTTATTGGGCATTTTTGACAGCTTTTGTTATGATATCGCTGTTTGCTTTTGGACAGAGATGGATTAAAATGTTGCTTCCAGCGCAGGGTGATAAAGAAACGGTTACATAGAGCGCGATTCAGCGGATTCAGACTTGATTGTGGCATGTGAACATGTGTCTTTCCGGGAATTATAAACATGCAGAGACATTTAAACAAGTGATCAGATTGTCTACCGGTAAGAGTAGCAAACGGTATCGTCTGATGAACAGGAAAAGTGAAGGATAGTCCACTGCCGTGAGGTGGCCGGATCCATTTTGGGGGTTCAGAAAAAATGATTGCAAGAGGGATACTTATTTTGATCGGATCCGTTTTTCTGGTAACCGGTTTGCTTAAGGTGATATACTCCCGTCCTTTTATATTGCATGTCAGAAACCTGGGTATTCTGCCTCGTGCCCTGAATGAGATTTCGGCATCGGTGTTTATTCAGGCGGAATGCGGGGTTGGCGTTGCCCTGCTCCTGCAGCTTTTTTCCAAAGAGCTGATCCCGGTTTTGTTTGTGCTGATTGTAAGTCTCTCAGCCCTGACTGCTTGGGGAGTCCGTTCTGGTCGTGTGGATGATTGTGGTTGTTATGGTGGATGGTTGAACTTGGATCTGAAACAGAGCCTGGGACTTAATGTAGTGTACCTGATTCTGCTGGCATTTGCGTGGCGGACATTGGAGGAAGATCCCCCGCTTGAGATGTGGAAAGTGCTGTTCGTTATTACAGTGTTTGCTTTTTGTAATTTTTTGGTTCGAAAATCTGTAAACGAGCCCCTGGTGGATATATCACCCCTGCAGACCGGGCGTAAGTGGAACTGGAGATGGTCAAATTTCCAGGATGTCAGAGAGGACAAGGCGGAATCGGTTCTTTATATTTTTATGTCTCACAACTGTTTTCGATGCAAAGATTGGGACCCTTATATTTTAAATCTATTGCAGCAGACAGACCTGCCGACCCCTGTTCTGATTTTTCCAGATATCGACAGTGAACTGGAAAGCAGGCTTAAAAACGTTTCACTCAGGGTCATGAGACCAGGAATATTCCGTTTTCTTGTATACCGCACGCCAACGGCTGTATTGGTTAATAACGGACTAATCGAGGGAAAATGGGTTGCCCGCTTTCCTGAAGTATACATTTGATAGTGTTGGTGTGTGCCCTGGCTTTTGCCGGGCAGTTGACAGACCGCTCCGAGATCGGATCAAGGGTTGTTGTTGATGGAAACTGTGTTACCATCCAGGGACACCCGGGACAGCCGTCGAATTCTCTTTGAAGATAGTCGCAATAATGGTTGGTCAGGACAGGGCGGATGAAGTGGCAGCGGCCATGCCGACTGCTTAATTTTGATCGGGCTTCGGCCTCTTCGGGTGAAACAGGTCTTGTCTATATTTCTGCGATCAGGTCAAGGCCCGCCTCAAAGCCCTCTCTGAAGGAATCGCTGTTTCCACCATTTTCCCATTCCATGGTGGTGGAAACCCGGTCACTGACGACAAACAGTGGGCGAAATGTCTTTCCAAGCCTGTTGATCACACAATTAAGTGGGGCTGCCTCCATGTCGATCAACTGGATACCTGATTTTCGATATCGCTCAACATTTTCAGGGGTCAATCTGAAAAAGCTATTGACGGAACTGATTGCTCTGCATGTTCTGACGTTGAAATATGGAACAATTGGTTGAAAGGGTTCGGAATTCCCGTAGTCACGGCAAATTCCCGTCTCGTCGTACCCGTTTTCAGGGGTGACCAGCTCCCCTATATTAAATGTTTCTGCGCCTGTTGATCCAGCGCTGCCGTACGAATAAATTGTTTTCGCTCCTGAAGCCATGGCCATCTCAACAATCAGGATGGTTAGCGGTGCTCCGATCATGCCGCCTAAAGCAGTCAGAGTTTGGTGTCCGTTCTGCCATTGAAATCGCTTGGCCGGACCAAAGCTTTTAATGGTTGTTCCATCGACTCGCTTATGAAAGGTCATAAAATGCTGAAGATTGAAAAACAGGACAACATCTCTGGTTAAGCCGGGTAGCTTAAACATTTGCGGTTGGATAATGGATTCTGTCATGAGGGGTCCAATTGATTTTCGGCTTTTTTCGGCTGAATTCAGTATTGCCAGGGATCAATTTAGAGCAATATCTGATTGAGTTTTATCATTTATGCTTATAGACTAAAAAACCACTACATGAAATGACATCCAATGGAATCCGGATCATTTTTTTGTCATGGACGATTACGACCGGTGCACAGAGAGAGTTCTGATAACAGAAAACAAAAAAAATACAGGCGATCAAATGGAGATTCAACCACTGGCAGCAGAACTGAATGAACAGATAAAAATCAGCTCACCGAATACCTACGCCTGTCTATCCGATATCGGGAAGCAGATCTTCTTCCCAGCTGGAATCTTAACTCAGTCGGGAGAGGCAAAAAAGAAAGCGACGAGGTTTAATGCAACAATCGGAGTTGCTCTGGAAAATAAAGAACCGATGTATCTGGATGCTACCAAATCCTATTTCAATCACCTGAAACCCAGTGAAATTTTTACGTATGCACCACCAGACGGTTTGCCGCAACTTCGAAAAGCCTGGAAGGAAAAAATTGTTCGCAATAACCCGACACTGGCCGGAAAGGAGATCAGCTTGCCGGTTGTGACCAGTGCATTGACACACGGCCTGAGTTTGGCAGCTGATATGTTTGTGGGGCCGGATGATGTGGTGATTATTCCTGACAAGTTCTGGGGGACCTATCAGTTGATCTTTTCCACACGAAGGGGAGCCCGGTTATCCCATTATCCTATGTTTGACTCGGACAACGGTTTTAATGTAACTGCCTTGGCTGATTTGATGAAAAAGGAAGCCAAATCCCATGGGAAACTGATTATCGTGCTGAATACCCCTAATAATCCAACAGGATATACACCTTCCGTTGAGGAGTGTCAGGCGATTTTCGACGCGGTTCGGGAACAGGCCAATCAAGGGACCCGGATTGTAACGCTTTCAGATGATGCCTATTTCGGACTTTTCTATGAAGATTCAACTAAGGAATCGCTGTTCAGCGGATTTTGCGATCTTCACGAAAACGTTCTGGCGGTCAAGCTCGATGCCGCTACCAAAGAGAATTTTGCCTGGGGTTTTCGAACCGGATTTATGACCTTCGGGACGGTTTCGAAAGGAGCAGATGCACTGTATCCAGCACTTGAAACCAAGGCAAAAGGGTTGTTGAGGAGCACTATCTCAAGCAGTAACCACCCTTCCCAACACATTATTGCACGCCTGCTGAAAGATCCGGAATATCAAAAGGGGATTGATGAAAAATTCCAGATTCTGAAAAGTCGCGCTCTAACGTTGAAGAAGGTGCTTGCCGATGAGCGATACAAGGATGACTGGAGTTATTATCCATTCAACTCCGGCTATTTCATGTGCTTGAAGTTTCACCGTGTCAATGCGGAGCAATTACGGAAATATCTCCTGGATAAGTATCAGATTGGAACCATCTCAATAGGTGATGACCTCAGAATTGCATTCAGCTCTGTTGAGGAAGAGGATATTGAGGAGATGATATCGCTTATCCACCAAGCAGTAAAAGAATTAAGTTGACCCTCGGAGACTTAGCTGCTTCAGGGAAGGTAGGGGATCGATATCTTTCCGAGTGTTGATCTACTCCTGGCGCCTGTCACGCTGGGCACGTTGGTCGGCGTATTGTTAAAACGCTCATGCGCCAGAACAGCGAAAGCAACTGCTTCTTTTGCATCAGCGGAAATGCCGTTAATTCCTTGAAAAACAGACACCTTCCGCTCTCCCAGCAGGTCCTGTAACTCCCTCATCATAAGAGGGTGGTGCGCGCCACCACCACTTAGATAAATTTTGTCTGGGGGAAGGAAATATCGGCTATAAGCATCGGCAATACTATTTGTGACGAGAGAAACAAGGGTTCTGAGAAGGTCTTCTTTTGCAATGGACTTGCTTGAACTCTGCAGTAGAAGCTGGTTGACATATTCGGCACCGAAATCCTCACGACCGGTGGACTTTGGTGGACTTAACTGAAAATAGGGGTGTTTCAATAGATCGGACAACAGTTGTTGATTGCACGTTCCCCGTTCTGAAATGAAACCGTCACGGTCATAACTGTGTTGACCGTTTGTGATGATTTCAACCAGCTCATTCAGAATGGCGTTACCGGGGCCGGTATCAAAAGCGACAATATCATCGTCCGGGTTTCCCGGCAGGTAGGTAACATTTCCGATACCACCGATGTTCTGCAAGGCGACAGGCCCGCTCCTGTCCTTGAACAGCAGGGAATCAAGGTATGGGACCAGAGGAGCTCCGGAACCCCCGGCGGCAATATCGGCGGTGCGGAAGTCTGATATAACCACCGTTTCTGTCAGATTTGCAATGACATCTGCTTCACCGGTTTGTAACGTGCTGTGATTATTCACATGATAGAGAGTCTGACCGTGGCAGCCGATGGCATCGAGTTCGAATAACGGCAGGTTCGCTTTCTGGCAGAAATGAACGACCTGCTCACCGAGAAAGCGACCCAGGTCAAAATTGATCTGGCAGATTTCCCGGGTGTTTGTACCAAATGCAAGGCGGATTCTTTGTCGCCAGCTGTCTGGCATGGGCACGGTGCTGAAGCGGACCATATTGATGGTCATGTCAAGGCCGGATCCGTTCAAGCGGACCAATGCCAGGTCAATACCGTCCAGAGATGTGCCGGACATGATGCCAAGTATCAACCGTTCCTGCTTCTTTACAATGCGTAAGTATTCGTCCATTTGTCACTGTGCCGTATATGAAGATGAAACCGCGCAATCCCACACCCATTATTATTGGATTTGAAGGTACCGGCCTGAATCAAACGTTACAGCAGCACCTGCTAAAGATCAATCCTGCTGGAATCGTTTTATTCAAGAGGAATATTATCTCCCTCAAGCAGACAAGGACCCTGGTTCACCAGATCCGGGAACTGCTGGGGCAGATACTGGTAGCAGTTGATCATGAAGGGGGAATGGTCAACCGTTTTCCGGAAGGCTGTCCAGTTCCTCCCTCGCTAATGGGATTGGGCCGAATTAATGAGAAGGAACTGCTCATGGATGCCTGCCGAATGCAGGCAGAGTTGCTTGCCTATCTCGGTGTTAATTTGAATTTTGCTCCTGTGCTGGACCTGGCGACAGACGAGCGAAATCCGGCGATTGGGACAAGGGCATTTTCAGCCAGGCCTGACGATATCATCAACTATGGCCGGATCTGTATGGATGCCCACCGGAAACTGGCCATCGCTACCACCGCAAAACACTTTCCCGGGCACGGTAGATCACCCGCAGATTCCCACTATGGCACAGGCGAGGTCCTGGCCAAATATGACAAGCTATGGAACGAAGATCTGCGACCTTTCAGGGAGCTGATCAAACATGGAATTCCAGTTGTGATGCCTGCTCATTTGATGTACCCCTCCCTGGATTTAGGAATACCAGCCATGTTTTCCAGGAAAATTATGACAGATCTGCTGCGGGATAAACTGGGCTTCCAGGGTCTGGTTGTCAGCGATTGTGTTGAAATGGCAGCTGTCAGTGACAGCGAAACGCCATCCAGAATAGTCCAAAAAGGAGTATCCGCAGGTGTAGACCTGTTCATCAGCTCTTTCAGTCTTAAAAAAAGCCTTGAGTTTCAGCTGGCCCTGAAAGAGGCTCTGGACCGGGAACTGCAGGAATTGCCAGATGACAACAGAAAGCCCGAGCTGACGGTTGAGCGGTTACATGAATTCCTGGAAGCTTATCCGGGGAAACTCTCAAACGGTAGTTCCCTGTCCAGAGAGTCGGAAAGCGTGGTGCAGATGCATTGCCGAACCATTGAGATGCGGCGGCACAAAAGTCTGCCTGAGGGGTATCAAAATTTCTTTCTCGTGGAGTTATCCGGCGATCCGAGCAGAGGGATCAATGCTGATGAACAATGGGGCCCTGTTTCGACTGGTTTGCTTAAGACGGTTAAATCGATCAGGCAACATCAGATTTTGGCTGATTGTAGACTAGAGACCATTAATAGAGTGATTGAGAAAGCCAATCTCAGCCATTTGACAGTGGTTTTGATAACAGCCAATGGATTTCGTCGAGAGGGCTTTCGAAGTCTGCTTCAACAATTGGAAAAAGCAGATGCTGTCATTCATATTTCTCTAATTGATGACAGGGATGTCAGTGGCAATCTGGATAACGAATGGGTGACCTGGGGCTATAACCATTGGACAGCTGCAGCTTTAAAACGGGAACTGTTGTCACTGTAAATACGATCTTCACCTCCTGACTGCTATTGTCAGACGAAGGGCGCCGGCCCTTTTCCGCTTGCTCACATACAGCACTCTACACTATAATAAATCCTTGTTGATCGGTTCCCGAGCCCACTTTTTTCAGGATGATAATCGAAGACAGAAATGGAAAACAGCATCTACCCTTGGGTTGATTCGCACTGCCACCTTGAGATGCTTAAGGGGGATATCAGTACAATTCTGGATGATGCCAGACAAGAAGGGGTGGGATTTTGTATCTCGATTGGAACTGGTATTTCAGCGAATCAGAAGGTGGTCGATATCAGTAGCCGCTTTCATGATGTCTATGGAACGCTGGGGTTTCATCCGCACTACGCATCGCGATTCGACCAGTTGCATCTGGATTGGATAAGGGATGAAATCAGGAAAAACAGCAAAATTGTTGGGGTCGGAGAATGTGGATTTGATTTTTACTACAATCGATCCGGTAGAGACGATCAGAAGACGACGTTTGCCGCCCAGCTTGACCTGACTATAGAGTCTGGGGTCCCTGTTGTCATACACTCTCGTGAAGCGGACGTGGAGGCAAGGGATATTCTTGAAGGGTATCGGGGTAAAGGTCTGACGGGGGTGGTTCATTGTTTTACCTCATCTATTGAACAGGCGCGCTACCTGTTGGATTTCGGTTTCTACCTCTCCTTTAACGGGATCAGTACCTATCCACAGGCGGAAGAGGTAAGGGACGTACTGAAATACGTGCCTAACGATCGAATTTTACTGGAAACCGATTCTCCTTATCTCAGTCCGGTTCCGATGCGTGGGAAACCCAATGCTCCAGGAAATGTCGCAACCGTTGGGCGATATGTAGCTGAATTTTTAGGCCTGTCCTATGCAGATCTGGCCGAAAAGGTACTTAAGAATACGTTAATGCTTTTCCAGAGAATTTCTTATGAACATTAGGGTTTTGGTATTTGCACATCTCAAGGAGTTGATTGGGTCTGGAACCCTGGATATGACACTCGATGATGGGGCGACGGGCAATGATTTGCTGCATGAACTGGAGACCTCTTTTCCTCAGATCAAGACACACCGTAAATATTTGAAGTTGTCGATGAACGGTGAGTATATTGACGGCAAAACATCGATACAACACGATGCCGAGGTTGCCATTTTCCCGCCGGTCAGTGGAGGGTAAGAGGAAGCCATGTATGAAATAGTTGAGCATGAGATTGATGTTGAAAAGGTGATTGCCAGGGTTTCGGTACCTGAAGCGGGAGCTGTTACAACTTTTATTGGGTTGACCCGGAATTTTACCGGCGAGATGAAGGTGGAATTATTACAATACGAGGCATACCACTCCATGGCGATTAAAATGATGGAGAGGATTGGCCTGGAGGCTGTTGAAAAATATGACATCCGAAAAATTGCTATTACGCATCGAATCGGTGACGTGGCTGTTGAGGAGGCCAGCGTGGTGATTGCCGTGTCCGCCAGTCATCGTAAACCGGCCTTTCAAGCTTGTGAATATGCCATTGACACGCTGAAGGAGATTGTTCCCATTTGGAAGAAAGAGTCCATGACAAATGGGAAACAGAAGTGGATAGCCAATGATCCGGACTTGAAAAAACTTTAACGCTCAATTTGTCGTCTAAACCAGAATTACCAGGTATATGGGTTATAAACACTTTACAATATCCGATAGTCAGCGCAAGGAATACGCATCGGGGTTCCTTCTTGATCTGATGATCAACAAGGGATACCAATACTCCGTCGTACTTGAGGATGCGGACAAAGATCTGGAAAGGCTATTTGTTTACATGATGTCGAAAGACTATTTGACTCTGGATAAAAAAAATAACTACACCCATACCCTGAAGGGAATGGAAAAACTTGAAAATCTGAAGAAACGATACGAAGAGTACCTGGCCCATTTCGATCTCTTCTGTGCTGTCGATCTGGAAGCAGGGGAGTTTGCCTTTGAAAAGATTTTTGAGCTTGAGGACGAAGAGTGGGAACTCTATATTAACGATGAAAGATTTGTAGATTTAAGGATTTCTGTGGCCTGGTTTAAGAAGATCAATCCTTCGGACTTTGTCTTTCTCAGTTTTCTAAAAGAAGGTCAGTTTGATGTCAGCAATAGCGGCTGGCAATTTGACATTCTTAGCGGCCTTATCTGGGAGCAGATTGAGGAGATTATTGATACGGCGATCCAGATCGAAGAGCTTGAATACATGAATGAAGATGAGAATACTATCTCTGGTATGCAGGTAATCGAAGATGTTATCCGACAGGGGGCGCAGCTCAGTGATAAGTTGTACCACGAAGAGGAGCATCTGAAACATGAAAGTGGTGAGTTTCCCAACGACTACTATGATGCAGGCCACGGAGATTATGTGGTTACCACGTATGAAAACTACTATGACCCTTTTTACATCAACCCGATCTGGTTTATTTTCTGATAATCGCCGATCTGTTGCACATTCTACTGGGGGCTTTTGAAGATATGAATGCTTCCGGAGGGATGATCGACAAGGAGGAGGGTTTCAATGTCCAATGTGTTTGTCAGGCAGCACGCCGACTGGAAACTGACGGCTGCCCGAAAATCGGATCAATGGCTGCTCAAACACTTTTAACGTTCACTGCACAGGGGCCTTTTCGACCCTCGCCAATTTCGAATTCTACCTGCTCTCCTTCCTCCAGGCTTTCGCCCTGTACCTCTGAATGATGCACAAAAATATCGCCACCGGACTCCTGCTCGATAAATCCGTAGCCCTTATTTTTGTTGAACCATTTTACCTTACCTTGTGACATCCAGACCTTTATTAGCAAATGTTGGAAAAGGGATACTCTTCTGGAATAAACGCGATTTCAGATTAAAAGGAAAGGCTGATTAAAGCAAGATGTTTTTTAAACCCCCTGTTCACGGCTGATCCAAGCGGCCATTTGAATGACAAAATCCGCATCAATCCGCATTTTCATTCTCAAACGATAAACGGCAGGTAATTCGTTTTCCCACTGCTCAAGCTTGACCCAGTCTTTCTCGGTACATATCAGATAATCATATGGTTGTGAGTTAGCGAACTGTTTGAGGTGTTCGATGGTCTTAAGGTTATACTCCTGATGGTCATCAAACGCTATATGACCCTGGACGATGGCACCGGTGTTCGCAACGGTTCGGGTGAAACCAGTGGGGTTTCCGATGCCGGAAAACAGCAGGCATTTCTTTCCATTGAGGGAGGCAGGTGGAATCGGAGGTAAATCCTTTGAACAGAGTAACTGGTCGGGCAGATATTCACTGTCAAATTGTTTGACATCCTGGCGCAGGTAGGCGGCTATCTGTTTCCTGACCTGTTGTGATGAGACCAGATTGGATTTAGAATAGATGATGATGTCTGCTCGTGAAAGGCTCCTGAGTGGTTCCCGTAATGGTCCCAGGGGGAATATTTGACCATTGCCGATGCCGGATACGGCGTCGATCATTACAATTTCCAGGTCCCGTTTCAGCCGTCGATGTTGCATGCCATCGTCAAGGAGGAGAATATCAGCGTCTACCTGTGCCCGCCTGGCCGATTCGACCCTGTCCGGTGATATGTAAATTGAAATGTAGGGGTGGTTGTGAAAGAGAAGCCAGGGTTCATCTCCAAAACGTAAGCGGTTTCCATTCCCTGCCGTGCTTTGGTTCAAGACCTGGTGCTTTTCGGTGCGCTGGGCTTTGTATCCCCTTGTCAGCACAGCTGCTTCCTGGTGTTGCTCCTTTAGAAATGACAGGAGCCAGTCGACCATGGGGGTTTTACCGGTACCCCCCATCGTAATGTTTCCGATGGAGATGACCTTTTTCCGGGCAGACCACCCCTTTTTAATGCGAACTTGATATCCAAACAGCCAGATGTGGATCAGGCTCGAATACAGCAGGCTCAGCCCCTTTAGAAATAACCATTTAAGCGGGCTTTTCCAGGAAAATGTTATTTGAAAATCGAGGTATGACATGTAGCCCGTTTCAATCTTGACGTTGGTCTATCTGGTGGTCGGTTTTACCTAACAAAAATATGAGGTAATCTCTCCGACGGCTTTTGCGATCGTTTCAGATGAGGTCTTCAACTTAAACTCCAATCCTTTCATCGAAAAGCCATATTTCCGGTCATAGTAATTCAAGAGAATGTACTCGAAGCACGACTGGTAGTCTTTTTCATCGAATTGAGTCAACAGCTTCTGAACGTTTTTATTCCCAAGATCTTTGGTTAGCTTCTGGATGTTTGTTCGGAGTTCTCTCAGGGAATCAGGGTGTTTCTCAACATATTCCTGCACGGTTCTGAGAGCCCTTGTTTCGACGGAAGCCTCTATCAGAACTGATTGCCCCGTTTTCATCTGTTCGAAAAGTTTTGCTGGCAGGGTAATGTTTCCGATCTTTCGGCTCTCACCTTCTATAAAAACCGGTTGTGAATTATCTAGTGATTCCAATTTTTTCAATAGGGTGGCTTCAAAGGTTTTCTGGCTGACCGGCTGTTTGCCAATGGCGCCGAACATTGAGCCTCGGTGTTGTGCCAGCCCTTCAAGGTCCAATGCGTTTTCCAGTTGATATAAAACCAGTGTTTTCCCGACACCCGTTTGTCCATGAAGAATCACGGGCTTGTTGACTGTAAATTGGCCCAGTTTATTGAGGTTCCAGTTGCGAAACGCCTTATAACCCCCTGCAACTTGCAGCCCCTCGTAGCCCTGTGCGCGGATGAATGAGGTGATGACCTGGGAGCGCATACCGCCCCTTGCACAGAAAACAGCAACCTTTTTGTCGGGTGGCAGATGGGTGAACTGTTCCAGAAAAGCAGCGATTTTTGGTTCCAGGAGCTCATAACCCTTTTCAATGGCTGGTTGCTGACCGAACTGTTTGTAGAGGGTTCCTACCAGAGAGCGTTCCATATCCGTCAACAGTGGCACATTCAGAGCACCTGGTATGGAGCCGTCACTAAATTCAGTTGGAGAGCGAACATCAATGATGGTCACATCGGGTTGATTCCAAATGGAATCAATGGAGATTTGGGGGGGCGTTTGTCGGTGTAAATCTTTTTCCATTGGTCAGCTGACGGATCATTCCGGACGTGAGAACTGCATCTAGGCAGAGGGGGCGTTTTCCTCGGTGTGTTTTTCCGGTACTATTTGAGAGTTCTCGAATTCGGCTAGTACAACCTGATTACGTCCATTCCCCTTTGCCTGATAGAGAGCTTTATCTGCCGCTGTAATTAGTTCAACAGCTGAGCTGCCATGATAGGGAAGCAGGGCAATTCCCAAAGAGACGGTAATATTGGGCAGGATTTTTTTCCGGTATTGTATTCGATCTCCCTGATCAACGATTATTCGCAGATCTTCAGCCCGTCGTCTGGCGACTACCGGTCCTGTACCCGGCAGAACCAGTACAAATTCCTCCCCGCCATACCGGCAGGCGATATCCTCTCGTCGCGAATTCTTAATCAGGAGATCGCTGAGATGCTTGAGCACAAAATCACCGGCCAGATGGCCATATGTGTCGTTGAAGTTTTTAAAGTGATCGGCATCAAGCATGATAAGAGCCAGAGATATTTTCTGACGTTTTGCTTTTGATATTTCCCGTTCAAGCGACTCTTCCAGATACCGTCTGTTGAATAACCCGGTTAGAGGGTCGCGGATAACCTGGAACCTTAGTTCCTGCTCGGCCTTTTTCCTCTTGGAAATCTCCTTACTCAGTTGAAGATTGAGTTGGCTCAGCTCACTGTTTCGGGTTTCAAGCAACCTTTTCTGCTCGAAGAGCTTGCAAAAAACCGTGACCTTGCTTTTCAGCTGAAATTGATCAATAGGTTTCAGGAGGTAGTCAACAGCGCCAGATTCATATCCCTTCAGAATAAATTCCTTTGTTTTGCTGACAGCAGAGACAATGATAATCGGCAAGTCTTTGTTTTTATGAACCGCCCGAATTTGTTTTGAGGTTTCGAATCCATCAAGCCCGGGCATCTGTGCATCCATCAGCACCAGGGCAAAATCATGTTTATCGCTCAGATCGAGCGCTTCCTGCCCGGACCCTGCCTTGACAATATTGAGGTCCATGTTTTTGAGCATTTTTTCCAGAATCAACAAATTAATCAAGTCATCATCAACGATCAGAACACTTACCTGACTTGTATCAGTCCTGGATTTAACTTTTGTCGTCATCTTTATCTGGTGAGCGGCGGTCATCTTGTCTATTTTCTTGCCTGAATCGGGGCTTTTCGTTAAGAACTGTCCCGGAATAGTCTGTGTATCCTGCCGGTCAGTGCCCTGGAGGGCAGGATGCCGTATATATTTGCTAGAAGGGCAAAGCGCCTGTTTTCAGCTACTGCAGGCGAAGCGGCGCGACTGACATTTCAATGTTGATTGACATTCGCCATCCGCTGACTGTCCCTTGACAGGATGTTAGCCGTAGATGGCTGGATGATAATCATGATGTATCAGTATCATTTTATTTGTTTTTTTTCAACCAATACCGCTGATGAACCGACTATCTGCCATATTCCATTTTTGAAAAAGTGGGGATCAAAGCATTTCGACATGGTGGACTGAATTCTCTGACAACTCTATCAAGGCGCCCTCTCCCTCCCTTCCAATACTGCAATTCACGACAACCGTTTCCCCTAGAATCTGTGTACCGGAGCTTTCATGAATGTGGCCACAGATATAGAGCAGTGGGCGTTGAGCAAAAATAACTTCCCGAATTTTCGGGCAGCCTGCATGAAGATTGAACAATACGGAGTCAAGAGTTCCCCGGGGTGGTGGATGCGCCACCAGCACTGTTTGTCGATTTAAGAGCGGCTCGATCTGATGTGACCATTTTTCTGTCAAACTGATTTGTGATCGAAACGGTATAGGAATAGTTCCGTTCAGACCCACAAATGAATACCCCAGAATTTTTTTTACCGCTAAATGGGGGGTGAAAATATTGGAAAAAGGGGCGAGCATGGTTTCAACCTTTTTTAAATCCGAATTCCCCCTAACGATAATTGTTGAAATTGCCAGTGCGGCAATATGTTCAATTGTGGGTTGTGGGTTGAAATATTGTGTCAGGTCACCGGCTATTACCAATACATCGGGCTTAAAACGGTTGATATTGTTTTTAACGGTTTCGATTTTTTGAAGTTTGCTGTGAATATCGGCTACCGCATAGATGAGCATCTTTATTGGTTGTATTTGGGTTACGTCAATTTGAAAGTGTTTTTTAAGCGAACATTGCTTTGACGGTCATGGAGCCCCTATCAGTCTCTGACAGCGGGTCAACGGTTGAATCTGGTTCTGCCCAATTGTCCGGAATCCCCGGATGTGTCATGATATTTACACCAGAAAGAAAAGTTAAACAGGGGATTGACTTACGATTTCCCTGATGATTATTAGATAAATACAGTGAATTGGCAACTGAAAGACGTGTTGCCTGGCGACAGCCTGTTTTTGTGAATTGGGATGAGACGCTGGATCGGGTTTTGCATCGGTTTCTGATTGAAGAAAAAGCGGTCAGTGATGATTTAATCTGATAGATAAAAGGAAAAGAGGAGTAGGAGTTATCTTCTTTCATATCATTAAGTTGGATGGAATGCTGTCATGCATTCACCATCAGGTTGTTTCAAGTAGTCAAACGCACAAAAAATCAGGCAGGATTTGCCGGCAGCTCTCTGTTTTGTCAGCAGGTGGCGGATCATTTGATTCGTTACAGTGCGGTTCTGATACCGTACACCTCCTGTGAATAACCCAAAAACAGCATTCAAAAGAAGTCAAATTGAGCAGGCGAACATTCAATCCAAATCTGAATCCTTATGTTGCGAAAGTACAAGAACATTCAGACATCATTATGGCGCAGCATGATGACGGTGTCCCGGACACCGAAGGTTTTATCAGTCTTTCAAAACCGATAGTCGTAGATCTCGGATGTGGTGCCGGGAATTTTTTAAGAGACTATGCCCTGTTATTCCCGGAGTATAATTTTTATGGGTTTGAGCTGCGCTACAAACGTCTGGTTAAGGGGGCATTAAAGTTCAAAAAGCATAATATCCCAAATGTCAGATTAATACAGGCGAGGGCTGAGGATCTTGCTCTCTGGTTTCCACAGGGAAGCCTTAAGGAAGTATATGTCAATTTCCCGGACCCCTGGCCCAAAACGAGACATCTTAAGCATCGGTTGATTACACCGGGGTTTCTGGAGCGGCTGAGCGGTTTACTTGAGGAAAATGGGACATTTGTATTTAAAACGGATCATCGGGAGTATTTTGATCCGGTGAAGTCGTTGATCGAGTCGAGTGGGTTGTTTGAGGTTACCGGTTATTCAGAGGATTTGCATCACTCTCCCTTTAATGAACAAAATATACCCACTGAATTCGAGTTATTATTCAAAACAAAAGGATACCCAATCTATTACATAAAATCTGAGCTGCGGTAAGAAGCGATGCGCAAGCAAAACTACCTATTTATTGTCTGGTTGATGGTTCTGTTACTTTTTTTACAGAACACGGTTACAGCCTTGGAAAATCCAAACAAAAGCTATTCTGTTTTTAGCCCTGATGGGAAATACCTGGTAAAACTCTTTCAAACCAGCCGGAAAACCTGGATCAAAATAAATGAAACGGCAGGGGCGGGGGCGATGGTTGCCCAGTGGCAGATTCCTGATTTTCAGCCGCATACCGTACAGTTTTCAACACATAATTCGAAACAGTTACTTTTAGCTGATAGCAAACG
>JAOZRE010000301.1 GCA_029940215.1 bacterium
TCTCCCCCGACCTGCGGGATTTTAATTTAAAGGGGCCGCTGCCAACCGGATGTTTGGCGAACTGCTTCGGGCCTACTTTTTCGTAGTATTTTTTGGAACAGATACCGATCCACATCAGCTCTCTCCAGCCGGCATACGGCTCATACAGGTGGATAATAAAGTTGTGATCATCGATGATTTCAAACTCCTCAATTTCATCCACAGCCCCTGCTACCAGGTTGGCATTTTTCGGGTTGGCCACCTGTTCATAGGTAAACTGAATATCATGTGCGGTTAGGGGGTCACCGGTATGGAAAACTGCATTCTTACGGATTCTGATCTTGATTGATCGATTATTGGGCAGAACCTCCATGGATTCAGACAGAGAATTCTTGATTAAGCGTTCACCTGTTTCTGGATCTGAAACCAGCAGGGCATCGTGCAGATGAAGGACAGGCGTCAGGTCGATCCCTGTTTTGACTTCAAGCATATTCAGTGTTGTGGGCTCGTACGCCAGCGCCACTCGCACCTCGTCTTTCGGATAAGCCATCAAGGAAGCGACCGAAAGAATCAACCCTGTTATTAGTGAAACAAGAATCTTAATTCCTTTACCCATTCGTCTTCTCCATTGTTTGGTTCAAACAGTTTGCGAACGATAAACCCTGTTTCACTTCCGCTTGAGTTCCAAGTTCGGCAATTCAGCCTCCCTGTCCCAGGTGTGATCAGTCACACCCTGTTTCTTCATGGCGGTCTTTTGCACGCGCAAGGTTTTGGTGCGGGGAATATCCTCCACGACATCCACGTAGCGGGGGACCATGAAGTGGGGCATGACATCGGCACAATGCCGCATCAGGTCCTCCAGATCCAGGGTCAGGCCGGTTTTTGGCCGGACCCAGATCATCACCTCATCCTCGGACAACTCTGATGGGACACCGAAGGCCGCGCATTCAGCCACGTCTTTGTACTTTTCCACCAGGTTCTCCACTTCCCATGAGGAGATGTTTTCGCCCCTTCGTCGCATGGAATCAGTTTTTCTGTCAACAAAATAGAGGAAGCCCTCTTTATCGGCAAAGAACAAGTCCCCGGTTCGAATCCATCCACCCTTGACCTTCTTACTGGAGGCTTCAGGATTTTTGTAGTATTCAACGGTACTGGTGGGTTGGTTTTTGTTCTTCGTGATCAGCTCGCCGTACTCTCCCTGGGGTACGTCATTTTCGTTGTCATCCACCAGCCTCCACTCCACCTCGGGGGCCGGTTTTCCCACTGATCCCACCGGGGCGTCTCCGTGATTGGTGATGACCAGTCCACCTCCGTCTACCGCGCCGTACCCCTCCCAGATTTTGACATCAAACCGCTGTTCAAACGCTTCCCAGAGGTTAGCGGGACAGGCCGCTGAATTAACGATCCGCACCAGGTTGTTCCGGTCACTCTCTTTTTCAGGCTGTTTCATCAGGATGGGGATCATGGCCCCCAAGCCGTTGAAGGTGGTTACCTTGTAGTAGCGAATACGATCCCAGAAACCAGAGGCGGTGAACCGCGTATCCAGTCCAAAGGGCCTGCCGCCCGCCATGGCAAATCCGGCTGTCAGCATCAATGCGTTGGCATGAAACAGTGGCAGGCAGGTATAGAGCACATCATCCGGCTGAAACATTGTTGCGGCCCCCATTTTCCACCATAAGGCCACATGGGGTTGCTGCCGGCCGACCACCCCTTTAGGGAGTCCGGTGGTGCCGGAAGTATACAACAACTGGGACATGTCCCCCTCTTTGATGGTGTGATCCGGTTTTTCAGGGGATGCCGATAGCAGCTCTTTGATGTCCAGCGTATTGTCCGGCAGGGGTGCGTCTGTCGTCCGCCGCACGAAAATCTGCCTAATGGTCTCCACCGGTTTCCCAAGGTCTGAGATTTTTGAATAGAGAGTATCGTCAATGACCAGATACTTTACATCCGAATTCTCCAGGATGAAGCGAAGTCCATCACCAAACAGCGCCACATTGATGGGGACGCTGTACAGTCCGGCTCGCGGCACCCCGTAAAACGTATAGAGGAACTCGGGGCAGTTTTCCATCAATATGGCGATGCCATCCCCCGGCTTTGCGCCGTGGTCCAGTAACCCGTTTGCAAAGCTGCAGGTAGCCCGGTTGTATTCGGCAAAACTGATGTGCTCTTGATCGAACATAATGTAGGTCTGATCGCCCAAGGTTTCTGCCTGGTATTCGATAAGATCAGGGAAAAACGATATTTGGGATTCTTCCATCTTGAAATGCTCCATTTGTGTATATGTATTTGTGTGCCGACCCTTGGGGATCGTTAATAAATAACGTCACATAATCTATTTGTAAAAGTCCTTAAAGCCGGACATTTTGCAAACAGAATGTGAATTAATTTTTAAGCCGACCTTTAAATCTTGCGAACAATCTCGTTGGCACTGTGGATGGCCTCCTGTATCTCCTCGATGGCGGAGCAGTCTCCTATTTTATGAATCTCTGGAACCTTGCCTTCCAAGGACTGATAGAGGTCATCATTGGGGGTTCTCTCCCTGGAAACAATCAGGGTATCATAAGCAAGCGTCCGCTGGGTGCCTTCATTGTTCACGATTTTGATCTCGTTGTTGGCGATCTTCTCCACGTTGACATAGTAAAGGACCTCGGGGTTGCTGAGCCGCTGTCCTTCGGGAGTTGCCCGGGGAACAGGGATGTCGGTCAGCTGCCTGAGGATATAGTACCTGCGGCTTCCTGGATAATACTTGGCCAGGGTTTCCACACCGCCACGACCCATCAGGATCACATCTTTACCTGCCTGAGCCAGGGAAACGGCAAAGTCGGCTGCCACCAGCCCCCAGATCACTATCTTTTGCCCGATTTCGTCCATTCGCTCCAGGGCCTCGATATGGTGCATCACTCCCGGCTGCCCTTTGGCCTCGGCCGGTATCTGCATGGTGGATCCGGCGGATAGCAGGACCACGTCCGGCTTCAGGGCTTCCACCTCAGCGACATCCGCTTCCTGGTTCAGGATGACGTCAACATTTCGCTTGTCCATCTGTAAAGAGAGGTACTCTACCAGGTTCCCGAACTCTGTGGTCATGGGGGTTTTGGCCAAGGAAGCCACCATACCACCGAGTCTGTCCGATTTCTCCATCAGGGTGACCTTGTGCCCCCTGAGCGCGGCTATTCTGGCGGATTCCATTCCCGCGACACCGCCCCCGACAACCAGAACATTTTTTACTGTCTCGGCTTTGGTGAGCGGGATATGATCCCGATGAATTTCGTAATTAACCGGACAGGGGCCACAGGCCATGTTACAGGCAATGCACTTGCGAATTTCGTCGGCCTTGCCATCCAGGTACTTGTTGGGCGTATCAGGGTCTGCGGTCAGCTGCCGGCCCATGTAGATGATGTCAGCCTTTCCCTCTTCCAGGAATTGGTTTGCCATATCGATATCCACAATTCGACCCACACCGATCACCGGAAGGGTGGTGACCTTCTTCACTTCCGCTGTCATATCAATAAAACAGCCCCGTTTATAATACATGGGAATCAGAACCCCCTGCTGGGAACGGGTCATATCACCCTGGGTAACATCTATACAGTCAACCCCTGCTTTTTCCATGGCTGGTACTACGTACTTGAGCGTATCCTCAAGTGTGATCCCCTTGTCCCCTACCAGCTGGTCACTGCTGATTCTGACCAGGATCGGGAAATCATCACCCACCGCCTTTCTCATCTCTGCAATGATCTCACCGGACAGCCGCAGCCTGTTCTCCCAGCTACCACCATACTGATCGGTTCGACGGTTATAGTAAGGAGAAATAAAAGAGCAGTTAAAGGTAGCACCACCATGTGCACAATGGAGTTCAACACAGTCGGCTCCAGCCTTTTTAGCCCTGAGGGCAGCGTCGGCAAAGTACTTCTTGCTTGTCTCGATCTCCTCCAGGGTGATCTCAGTGATGGGAACATCAAAGGCATAAAAGATTTTCAGGAAACCGTCCGTAGCCTCCTCCGCATTGGGATATGGAGGCAATGATGGTCCCCTGCCTGACATCACACCACCAATGGCCTCCAGCTGGACTCCGAATTTGGCCCCGTGAGCGTGGACTGCGTCGGCGATACGGGAAAATCCCTCTATGAACTTGTCATCATAAAGACCCACACGGGTCATATCCAGCATTTTCAACATGGCAAAGTCGGGTTCTGGTCCGGCCACAACTGCTCCGGTCATCACCAACCCTGCTCCACCCTTTGCCCTGTCCTCAAACCAGCGTACAGTCTGATCATTGATGGTCGCATCCTCATTTGCCGGCATATTCAAAAACGGCGGAAATCCCAGCCTATTTTTCAGCACCATTCCGTTTATCTCAATCGGTTCAAATACTTTCTTAGCCATGCCTATCTCCCAATAGTGTTTTATATTCCTGAATTGTCGTCATTCCGAACCCCGATCCAAGTGTTTCGTTTTGAAACACGTTGCTCCGGAATCCAGTTGGTTGTTAAGGGTCGGCTCAAAAATTACTTGACATGCTTTCAGCAGAGTGTCCGGTCTTCACGGGGCTTTTGCTGAAAGCTGATACGAAATCATTTTTGTACGATCCCTAATTACACCTTTTCCAGCATATGAATGGCCATGGCAGCCTCTCCCATTCCCAGTGTGCCACCGCCGTTTTCAGCCATCGCTATTTTTGGATTCGCCACCTGTCTTCCGCCCGCCTCGCCCCGAAGCTGGGTCGTCAGTTCGTTGATCTGTGCCAGACCGGAGGCGCCAATCGGATGCCCTCGGGAGATCAATCCGCCGCTAGGGTTAACCGGTATTTTCCCGTCCAGGGCAGTTGCCCCACTCTCAGCCAGAATACCACCCTCACCGGTGGGGCAGAATCCCATCTGTTCGGTCTGGTACAGCTCACCAAAGGCGGTGGCGTCATGAAGCTCAACCACTCCGACGTCCTCGGGGCCGATGCCTGCAGCTTCGTAAGCCGCCTTTGAGGCCCGGCCACAGATATCATTGTCACCGATCCGGGATCCGGATTTGATAATGGAGGCGCGAATGCGAACTGCCCGGCTAGTGGGGTGCTGCTTTAAAAATTTGTCTGAACACACAATAACGGCTGCGGCACCGTCTCCGATGGGAGCACACATGGCTCGGGTCAACGGGTAAGCAACTTCATAGTCGTTCATCACCTGTTCGACCGTCTGTGGAAACGTATACTGTGCCAGCGGGTTCATGGTGGAATTGTTGTGGGCCTTGGCGGCGATGATGGCTAACTGTTTCTGGGTCATCCCGTAAGCCTCCATATGCCTGCGCGAACCTGCTGCATAAAAGTCCATGAAGATGGAGTGGGGTTTTCCTTTCTTGGGCTCTATCCCCTTGGCTGCATTTTCTTCTTTCTTCTTGCGGGCCTCGGCCTTCATGGTTTCGATCCATTTTAGTGTTTCCTCTACATCCGTGCCGGAAATGAATCCGTCTATCTTCGGCTTGACAGGATTTCCGTCCTTGTCCACCGGGGGGGGGTAGTACATCTTCTCAACACCAATGGCCAAAGCGCAGTCATAGACGCCGGCCTTAATAGACATCCAGGCCGAGTGCAGGGCTGAGCTGCCACTGGCGCAGGCATTTTCCACATTGATGATGGGGATTTTGTCCAGCCCATTGGCAGACAGTGCTACCTGTCCCCGGATACCATGCTGAAAGTCGGATATTCCCCAACCGGTATTGGAAAACCAGGCTGCCTCCGGATCACCCATTCCAAGATCGCAGTCCGCGAATACCGCTTTCAGGGCTTCCCCGGTTAAGGCTTTGATGCCCTTGTCCATATGTCTACCGAACTTGATCATACCGGCTGCATATATATATACATTGTCACTCATTATTACTCTCCTTTAAAAAAAAAATCCCCCATGAACCCTTCTAAAAGGGTAATTTAATAACCAAAACATAACAGCATATAGACTGACCGTAT
>JAOZRE010000302.1 GCA_029940215.1 bacterium
TCCGGAACAGCTGTTTTTGCAGCAAGTGAGGGGACGCGGACCCTATTTCTGGAGATCCAGGTCCTGGTGGGGGATACCCAGCAGAACCATCCGGCCAGAACAGCTATGGGGATGGACCGCAACCGACTTCAATTAATTGTCGCTGTCTTGGAGAAGCACCTGAATATGGATTTCAGCCGCAACGATATTTACATCAACCTGGCAGGCGGTTTCAGAGTCTTGGAACCGGCTATCGATCTGGCACTGATGGCGGCGCTGCTCTCCAGCCATCTGAACTTCTCCCTGCCCGAAAAGTCTGTTTTTTTTGGCGAAATTTCACTGAC
The DNA here is from genome assembly GCA_029940215.1 of bacterium. GTDB lineage: Bacteria > SAR324 > SAR324 > XYD2-FULL-50-16 > XYD2-FULL-50-16 > JAHJRI01. The sequence continues at coordinate 324 of JAOZRE010000302.1, forward strand.
AGGTGAGTTCAGGAGTGTTTCCGGTATGCAGGAACGAGTTTATGAAAGCGAGCGTTGTGGCTTCAAGCAGGTATATGTACCCGCACAAAGCTTGAAGCGCTTGAAACCGTCAAGTTTTTCCATCGATGTGGTCCCTGTTCGGGATATCCATGAACTGAAGGATATGCTGGAATGATTTGAATACGCCCTGCGTACATTTGATGTTTCGGCCCAGTCAACTTTTCAGTGAAGGTTTTTTTGGAAACGGTCAAACCAATTGAGGTAAATGGGAATCAGCTGACCCTGCGGATTCAGGTTCAGCCCAGGAGTTCATCTATTAAGTGGGGGAGCCTGGTTGATAACCAGTGGATTCAGTTACGAATCACCTCCCCACCCGTGGATGGGGCTGCTAACAAGATGTGCCTGAAGGTGATTGGCAAACGGTTTAAAACGGCCAAGTCGAATATCCGAATCATCCGAGGCGAAAAAAGCCGCTATAAGACAATTGTGGCCGATGGTTGTGATCCGGACCGATTAAAAGCCTTTCTTGGCGACTATCCGATCACTTGAATTTCCCATCCAGATTTTTGCTGATGGCAGCTTCTGCTCCTGTAAATCGGGAGTAAACATTTCCCGCTTCATCGTGTGCGGTTACGGTTGCCAGAATCTTTGAGGAGGTGCTGCTTTCAGGTGTCAGTGTGATGAGAAACTCCCTGGAAAAGGGAATAACCCCGAAGAACTCACCCCTTTGAATTTTCAGTGGTAGGCTTCCGGCATCGTGAAAATGCCTTGCCCAGATCAACAGAGCCTGTAGACAGGCATCCTCTGCAAAATAGTTGAACACGTCAACTGGAAACTGACCGATGGTTTTCTCATCAATCTCAGGTGTTTGACACTTGATAACCAGTTTCTCCTGGTCGACCTGGAGCAGGTGGGTCACATTTTGGAACACCGGTCCGTGGAAAAGGGTTCCGTTTTCATAGTATTCAGCAGCGGACTGTTCCGTGGCAGACTGCCCCTCCTGCCAGGATATAACCGGGACAGGAACGGATTGACGGAACAGAAAAATTCTGGCCCCGTAATGAAATACATCCTTTCCCTTTGTGTCCGAGCTCAAAATACGGACATCCAAAGCGATTCGACCGGCCGAATCATCCTTTTCCGTTTCAGTAATATCGATCTGAAAGTCCTGCTCTGCTTTTTCCCCAAAGACAACACCCTTGAATACCTGCGCATTTTCAAACGAGTGTAGCTGGTAGCCAGGGTGCAGGCGAGCGCAACTATCTGCCATCCAGGAGATGGCAGATACAAATGGCAGAACGGGAACTCCACCGATAGCATGATCCTTCAGAAACGGGTTGGATGTGACGGACAGGTGTTTCCTGATCCGGAAGGATTCCAGTTGCTCCGTCAATTGCCGGGGGATTGTCATTGAGCTGCCGATCACAACCTGCGGTATATTTTTGTAATCAGGGCTTAAGCCGTCCACCATCATTTTGGCTCCGACCGGAATTGGAATGATATCGATCTGACGCTGTTCGAAGATCTTTTTCAATTCCGGTGTGACCATCCCGCCATCCCATGGTCCCCAGTTGTAGGCCAGCACGTGACAGGATGGGAACTGCTGCTTGAAGCCGTGTGCGAACTTGTTAAGGATTTCGTTTGCCGCAGCGTAATCAGACTGTGCTTCGTTTCCATAAAATCCGGCAGCCGAGGAAAAGAGAACGAGATAAGCCAGCTTGTCTACACCGACAACAGTCAATAGTGTGTTGAGTCCTGAAATCTTTGTCGTGTATACCGCCTCAAAATCTGCTGCGGTTTTCTTTTCAATGAGTTTGTCAGCCAGAACACCTGCGCCGTGGATTACCCCGGTGATGTTACCCAGTTCATCGACAGCTGATTTCAATGTCTGCTTCAGCTGCTTGGCATCACTGATATCTGCCGGTAGATATATGACCTGTGAGCCTGCGGATTGAATGGCCTGCACTGTTTGCTGTATTTCCCGGCCGGACAGAATTTGTTTCAAGCGGGCGGCGATTTTCATGGGGGTTGGTTTTTCGCCGGCTGTTTTGAAGGCCTCCATACATCTTTTTTTCAGTTCCGTATCATCAAAACAGTCCATCGCCCAATCTGGCTCGTTGTCCGGAATCTCTGAACGACCCAGCAGAATAAAGCGACAGTGATATCGGCTGGCCAGTTCGGTGACACAGGCTGCTGTAACCCCTTTTCCGCCACCCGCGACCAGGAATACCGTAGAGGAATCAATCGGGGCCTCGGCCGCAGGTTCAAGGACCTCCTGCTCATCCGCAGTCAGGGTGTATCTGCCGGTTGGGGTGTACCCGATCTCACTGATCCGGCTGTCAGAGTCCAACATCTCTGTGGTGATAAGAGCGGCGGCTTTTGTATCCTGGATCTCAGGAGAGAGGTCCACTGCACGGCAGAATACAGGTTCCCATTCAATATTTGCTGTCTTCAGAAGGCCATTTAACCCACCTGCAATTGGGCTGACCGGGCCTTTGGGATCAAAACCCAGTTTTCCGTTATTCCGGACAACCGTCATAAAAGTGGCGCGGTTTCCTATCGTGGCCTCTTTCAGCGGGGTTGCCAGGTGTTTGGCCATCAGAAACACCAGTTTCAGGATCTGCTTTTCGGTCTCAGAAAAACGGGATTCTGCTGACAGGTCGACTAATAGACGGGGGTGCAGGTGAATAAAAGCGGCGATGGGGCCCTCATCCTGCTGAATCCGGGTCAGTGTCGCCTGAATTGTGGCTTCGTCGGCCTTTTCCAGGACCAGGCTACGGGCTTTTTTAGATGTGCTGCTGCTGGCGGTGACCAGGCTTTCTGGAAATGAAAGGACGACAATTCGCTTCCAACCCTTGTTTTCCAAGTCTGAAACGAGGGCCTGCGTCAGCGGGGTTCCATCGTTGGTGATCAGACAGATCTTGTTGTCTGGAGGGGGTAGTTCAAGGAGGTCCGGCTGGGGTAGTGTCTTCAGCCGGACATGTTTGCGTGAAATCGAGTGGGTCAGTTCTTCAGTTTTTTTTTTGGAGCTGTGCCGGATATCTGGCTCATCCTATCGATGATCTGTTCGAGCGTTCGTAACTCTGCCAGCTCCTCCGGGTTGACTTCTGGCAGGTTGGGCATTTTTTCCTGGATCCCGTTCAGGATTTCGACCCGTTTGATTGAATCGATTCCAAGGTCAGCCTCCATGTCCATGTTGAGTTCCAGCATCTCTGCCTGGTACCCTGTTTTTTCGCTGACAACTTCGAGCAGTGTCCGGGACAGTGCCTGCCGATCGATACCGTCGCTGGTTGCAGCTTCTTCTGCTGCCGGGGTTGGACTCTGTGCACTCTCAGTGGGTTCTCCTGCCAACATTCGATCGACGATCTGGGCGAGCGTCCTGAGTTCAGCCAGCTCTTCCGGATTGACAGCCGGCATATCCGGTAGTTTTTCCTGGATCCCGTTCAGAATTTCGACCCGTTTGATGGAATCAATGCCGAGATCAGCCTCCATGTCCATGCCCAGTTCCAGCATTTCTGACTGATAACCTGTTTTTTCACTGACCACCTCCAGCAGGATTTTGACAAATTGTTCTTTGGTAACGTCGCTAGATGTGGCTGTTGCAGACTCTGAAGCTGTTATCGGGGCATCTGTTTGTGGGGCCTGTCCGGTTTCTGATGTTGAACCGGGTGACATGTGATCGATGACCTGCCTGAGTGTTCTGAGTTCAGCCAGCTCTTCCGGGTTCACCGACGGTAGATCCGGCATCTTTTCCTGGATGCCGTTCAGGATTTCGACCCGTTTGATGGAATCAATACCCAAGTCCGCTTCCATATCCATGTCCAGCTCAAGCATCTCAGCCTGATATCCGGTTTTCTCACTGACCACCTCCAGCAGAGCTTTTTCAAGGGAATCCAGGGAAGAGGCTGCAACGGGAGCGGCTACCGTTGTTACTGGTTCGGCAACGGGTGCTGGCGGAAACGGGGCTATGGGTTCAGTGCGATAGGTCGGGGTATACGCTGGTGCTGGTGGCGGGGTCGATAGCGGCCTGAACGGGACCTCTGTACCCGTGGCCGTCGCTTGCTGCTGTCTCAGGATCTCAAATGAATTCTGGGAATAAGCAGCCTGTTGTTGAAGATACTGCTCATGAACCCGCAGTGTATCACCCTGGTGCTGATGAAACAGGGAAATGCTCTGGGCTACTTCCGGAGACATGGCTGCAGCACCAGACTGAGCCTGCTGCTGCATGATCTGGAAGAAACTTCTTGAGTATTCCGCCTGGCTGTTCAGAAACTGCTCGTGCAGGTGCAGGGTTTCACTCTGGTGATGATGAAAACTGGCCACATTCCGTTCCAGGGCATCGATTGAAAGCTGTGTATTTTCTGCTCTCTGGCTGGTTTGAGGTGTGATGGTGATTTCTGTTTCTGATTTAGTCATTTCAGGGTTCCGAATCTCTTTTTGGACGGTCTGTTGAGTTGTTTCAGCAGCAGCCGATTGGATGGTGTGCCCATCGTTTAATGCATTTTCAAACGCGTTGCGGGTTTTTTCGCTGACAAAGTTCATTCCACCCAGTTTCAGGGTCATGGCATTCTTTTTGGTCTCCTGAAACTCCGGAACGTATTCATAGGGGTCAATATTGTCCAGGGGCAGGCCGGCCACGCGTAACTTCATCACCGCCTCCCTGAACTGCCGGTCACTCTCCTTCTTGGGGCTGGCATTCAACGCAACAGACATATAAGATTTGCCTTCCAGAATGTTGTCTACCAGGTTTGTAAGAATATTCTTGGGCCCGAATTCGATGAAGAAGTATCCCCCATCAGAGTGGATATTTTCAATTTCTTCCCTGAATCGTACGGAGTTCAGGATATGTTCCTGCAGGGTCTTCTGGATCACTTTGGGGTCTTTACTGTATGCCTTCCCCGTAGCGTTGGAGTATATGCGGCAGGTTGGCTTGGAAAAGGTGGCGGCTTTGATGGCTTCAGCAAATGGTTTCTGGGCATGCCCCACCAGTTTGGTATGAAACGCAGCGGAGACACCCAGCAGAACCGTCCGGTATTTCAGTTTCTTCAGGTGTTTCTGGGCTGCCTTGACGTCTTCTGTCGGACCGGCCAGAACCACCTGGCTTCGTGAGTTCATGTTGGCAATCGTAATTTCGGGAAAATCGGTAATGTCTTTTTCGAGGTTTTCAACCTCCCCCATTACGGCCAGCATACCTCCGGCATCGAAATTCGGATCGTCGGGTGCTGCCATTGCCTTTCCCCGGGCCTTGGCCAATGTAAAATAGTCTTCGTTGCTGAGTACGCCGGCAGCCCAGAGGGCTGTCAATTCGCCGAAGCTGTGACCCGCCACGAAATCCGGACTGAAACCGGCCTGGTGCAGTATCTGCATCTGGCCGGCACTGAATACCCCAATGGCCGGTTGTGCATTTTCCGTCTGCTGCAGGCGCGCCGCCTGTGCTTTCGTCTCTTTCTTGTCGAAAGTCGGGTTGGGGTAAATGATATCAGAAAGCGGACTTAATTGATCCTGTATGAACAATTCGTCCATGGCGATCTGGCTTTCCATCAGCGGCGGGAAGTTGTAGACGAGCTCTTTTCCCATATTAATATATGGAGAACCCTGT
>JAOZRE010000041.1 GCA_029940215.1 bacterium
GTAGTTTTAAACGCTGGACAGGACAGACGCCGAGGGAATTCCGTTCGTCGACTATCTCTACAGCGTAAATCCATCTCAGGGCCCGCACTTCCTTAGAGCCCTTTTTTTCGTCGAGTTGTGATGGATTCACCACCAACACCCCAATTATCAGTGTCCACCTCTTCAATTAACACCACCGTTGTTGCCGGATTTTTTCCCAGGACCTTGACCACCAGGTCTGTCGCCCCTTTGATCAGTTCAGCTTTCTGTTCTGTTGTTGCCCCTTCCCTGGTAATTTTAATATTAATAAACGGCATAGTCTCTCCTTTCTCATTTAATAATCAGGCATGCGAATGAATCGCTATTTCTCCCTCTCTAAGTACCAAACCACCACCAATTGATCCGATCAAGGTTTTTGACATCATTTATCAGGACGGCTTTCTGGGGGTCAGTCTGCCAACAGTGTAAATCGCTCACTGAAGCTTGATTGTTCAACCCCAGGCCCTAAAGCAACAAGTTCGGTGGGCCCAGGTTCCTTCTTTACGGTTTCAATGTCAACCCTTCCGAAACAGACCTGCACGGACACAACCGTTCCATCACTGAGGTTCACAAATCCCTTGATACGATAAGCGTCCTTGTCCTGGTTCTGCAGGAAGGTCTCGAGATTCACAGGTGAGATTCGCTTTGTGGTTCTCAACACCGCCGAAAAGAGAGAAGTCGGCCTGCCGAAAGGCAGCAGTGTTTGCACCGGGGGTGTCTTGTTTCCACCAGTTTGGGGGGAAAATGTCTCATTCAGACTCGTGGCAGGCAGGTCGCAGAAGCTGGTCTTGATCTGCTCGGCATATGGGTTCAACGCCAGCAATCGACTTTCCGTTTCGGAAATTCGTTCAGGTGAGACCCCGTCTGTCTTGTTCAGAATGATGGTGTCTGCGACTCGCACCTGATGGACCATTCGCTGAATCATGGGCTCCATCTCCAGAAAGGTGGTGACATCCACGATACTCCAGACATGGGCCAGATAGAGTCTATTGTCCAACTGATCGGCACTGAGCAGCTGCCCAATGGCTATGGGATCCGCCAGACCGGTTGCCTCCAGGATAACCACATCCGGCAGAAAAGCGGCCATCACATCGGCCAGGGATTTGATAAAATCAGACAGCAGGCAAACGCAAAACACTGAACCCTTGTTGATTTCGACAATCTCAAACGATTTTCCGGTCTCCTTCAATTCCAGGCTGTCAACGTTGGCATCCGCAAACTCATTCTGGATCACAGCAATTCGTTTTTCGTCCGCGAAGTGATTCAAAAACCGCTTCAGAAATGATGTCTTCCCGCTTCCCAGAAATCCGGTGACCAAAATAAAGGGAATACTCCCTATTGAAACTCCTTGATCCATTTTTTAATGGTGGTTAATGTTGACGTCATGAAGGGCAGGAATTCCCGGCGCTTGATTTTATGCTTCCACAATTCTACAAATTGATCAAATTGACACGTTACTTTCAGCATATTTTTGTCAAGTGTCAGTATTTTGACGAAATGAATCATATCGGCACCTCCTTTCTCAGGAGCGGGCAAGTTGACAAGTTACTTGACATGCAGAGACTGGATTCTTATCATGCAGGCACAAGCTCAGGGTCTGCATGATACAAATGACCACTGATTGTCCGGTTTCTGGTACTGGGCAACCATCAAAAACCTGAAAAGGGAGACACCATGGCCAAGCAGATTGATTTCTATTTTGATTATATCAGTCCCGCCACCTACCTTGCTTACACCCAGCTGCCTTCAATTGCGGAACGGACAGGAAGTGAGATTATTTACAAACCGTTCCTTCTGGGTGGTGTGATGAACGCAACCGGCAATAGCCCACCCATGTCAGTACCGGCAAAGGGCGCATGGCTGATCACTGACCTGAGCCGTTGTGCTGCACGTTATGGGGTTCCCTTTACACTGAACCCGCACTTCCCGTTCAATACGGTACAGCTGATGCGTGGTGCAGTCTGGGCAAAAGAACAGGGAAACCTGGACGATTACAACGACGTCATTTTCAAGGCCATTTGGGCGGAAGAGAAGAATATGACTGATCTGGGTGTCCTGGCCGAATTGCTTGGAAGTATCGACATCAACCCGGACGAATTTGGTGCTGTTATTTCAGCACAGGAGATCAAGGACAAGCTCAGGGCGAATACCGACGAAGCGGTCAGTCGGGGAGCTTTTGGTGCCCCAACCATGTATGTTGGTGACGAAATGTTCTGGGGACAGGACCGGTTGGATTTCCTGGAAGAGGAGCTGAACAAATAACACGATAGATAAAAGCACCTGATGGTCACGCAGCAGGTGCTCCAACATCATATCTCGCCAACAAGTGCCTCCTCTCACCGCTCTTCCGGCATTTTATCACAATCGGTTTCAATACTCATTTTTCTCTTCAATCCTGCCAAGTTACTATTCATATTATCATTCGATTGTTCAGGCAGACAATTAACCAGAATAATTGCACGGTCAGCTAAAATCCTGTATCTTCAAGGTTTGAATAGTCGATCATTTCAATTGAATTAGTAGCTCATAACCTACCCTTACAACAATCCAGGGAGCAATCAATGACTGAGATAAACAACAATGAACTGCTGGTCATGTGGACCACCGGTGAGATTGATACAGCAAAAAGCATGGTGTTTATGTATACGCTTAATGCCAAACTACAGGGATGGTGGGAGAATGTTACCCTGTTAATCTGGGGTGCGGCCGACCGGCTGATCCTGGAGGATGAAGAGCTGCAAGCCACACTGAAAAAGATGCAGGAAGCAGGTGTCAAAACAGTTGCCTGCAGGGCCTGCGCAGAGAAGATGGAGGTGGCGGAACAGTTAAAGGAGTTGGGAATCAAGGTATTCTACACCGGACAATTTCTGACAGATTGGCTGAAATCTGGCAAGAAGATGATTACAGTCTAGCGCAATATATCTGGTTTTGCACAAGACATCGTCAATAACTTTTGCTAAAGTTCCTGAAAACGAATCCTGATTATGTATATTTGCGTTATTCTGAATTATCGGTGACATTTTTCGAGTCCTGCTGATTTTATCTGGATATGTCACTCCATAGAAAAAAGAAAGGAGCCTCCATGACTGCAAAAACCACTATCTTCAATGCTAAAAAAATCATCACCATGCACCAGGAGAACCCAACCGCTACTGCCGTGGCAGTCAGGGATGGTCGTATTCTAGGGACAGGGACTCCCGAAGATATGGTCCGATGGGTAAAGAACTCGCCTTATACCCCCTTTGAGGTGGACACGACCTTTCAGGATAAGATTTTGATGCCGGGTCTGGTAGACGCCCACACCCACATCGAAATGCAGGCACTGATATACAGCGGTCATTTTGTGGCACAGATCCCCTGGCCGAAACCGGATGGCGGGTTTCACCCTGTTTATCCCACAAAACAGGCTGTTCTGAACCGTCTGAAGGAACTGGACCGTGAGTTGCCACCGGGGGAACTGCTATATGGAGTCGCCTACGATGAAAACAAGGCTGGAGACTTTATACATGTCAAAGATCTCGATGAAATCTCGACAGAGCGTCCCATACTAATATCGAACCTAGTATTTCACCGTTTTTGGGTTAACAGTTATCTACTGAAAAAATCCGGTATCGGCCCTTCCAATATTCCGGAAGGTGTTGAAACGGATGAGAACGGACAGCCCAACGGGACCCTGCTGGAGGGAAAAGGATTAATCAATGTACTTCCTGTTCTTCCGGATCTGGTCAATGTCACACCGGAAATGATAAAGCGAATACTACCCCTGTTTACAGCAGCTGGAAACACGACCGCCACAGAACTGGTATATGGTGCATTCGATCTGGATGGCACCCATAATGTCTTCAAGGAGTTGTATTCTGACCCGGAGATAAAACTGAGGAGTATCTGCCTGCCGTACGCCAACACAAATAAAGAGATGCTCGGCTCCATGGAGGCGTTCATCGCAAAGGTCAAGGATTTTACAGCTCAAAACAGCGACCGACACCGAATAGGACCGGTTAAGCTCTACGCCGATGGCTCGATTATATCACGAACAGCGTACATCGGATGGCCGGGATACTGGGACGGCTCTCCCCAGGGTCACTGGCAGTGCGAACCGGAACCCTTGAAGGAGATGCTGGTTGCCTGTCACGAAGCCGGGCTGTCTACTGTGACCCACGCAAATAGCCGACCGGCCATACAAGCGATGCTGGATGGCGTGCTTGAGGCACAAAACAAAAGATACCGCCCGGATATGAGACACCGGGTAGATCACTGCTATAATATGACAGAAGCCCAATTGAGATTGGCAAAAGACCTGGGGGTCGGGGTTCAGTTCTTTACACCCCAGATATATTACTATGGTGATGCACACCTGAAAATTCAGGGACCGGACAGAGCCCAAAACATCACCCCCACAGGCACTGCCAAACGGATTGGCACATCCTGGGGATTTCATAATGACCCTCCGGGAACCCCACAATTGCCATGGATAGGTGCCTGGGCGACGGTCCAACGGAAAACTGAAAGCGGTTTGGTCCTGGGGCCTGAGCAGCGCGTCACCGTAGATGACGCCCTTCGAGCGCTGACCATTGAACATGCGTATCAATTGCACATGGATCGTGAGATCGGCAGTATCGAGTTTGGGAAGAAGGCGGATTTCTGTGTATTGGAGGCCAACCCATATGAGATTGATCCAGACGAGTTGAAAGATATGCCGGTCTGGGGAACGGTTTTTGGTGGTGTTCCCAATCCAGCAAGATAACTGTTTTGCCGATAGAAGATCCTGGAGGTGAATGTGGTAACTCTGCGGGGATTATGTACCTCCCCGGCGTTAAGAGAGGTTTATCCCATATTGGGCAGGTTTATCACAAAGCTTGTCCCCGGCCCCTCTTCCAAACCGATGGTACCCTCAAGCTGGTCTTCGACCAGCTTGCAGACGAGTTGAATTCCCAGAGAAGAGGCCCGCTTCCAGTCCAGGTTTTCCGGTATCCCAACACCATCGTCTGCCACTGTGATTTCCAGCCCCTGCTTCTGTTTTTTCAGACTGATCGAAATTTCGCCCTCCCCGTCATCAGGAAAAGCGTATTTCAGTGAATTGGTGATCAGTTCGTTGAAAACCAGTCCTAACGGTGACGCCATTTCCGCAGCCAGCTCAATCTCATCCGATTCAATATTCAGTCTGACGCGGTTGGAGGTTACAGAATACGCTTGAAACAGAACGTTCGAGATTTTAGCCAGATAGGGTTTAATCGCAACAGACGCCAGACTTTCGGAACCATACAGGGATTCATGTACCGCTGCCATCGCGTAAACCCGGTTCTGACTGTCCTGCAAAGCGCTCTTGATAACAGGGTCGTCTGTATTACTGGACTGAAGGTTCAACAGGCTTCCGATCACAGCCATGTTGTTTTTCACCCGATGGTGGATCTCCTGTAACAGGGTCTCTTTTTCCTGCAGCGACGCTCGGATCGCCTTGTCGGCTTTCTTCATGTCCGTAATATCAATGGCAATCTGAACATGGACGTAGCGATCATCAATCCAGAGCATGGCTTGATCATGGTTGAGATAAGTTTTTCCGGTTTTTGGATTTTCTCCCTCCCAGACCCTTATTTCCGCGGGTTGACTATCATCCAGAAGAACGGGATTGGTGCAGTGGTCGCAGGGTCCGTCTGCGTTGCGAAACACCTCCCAGCACAACCGACCGATATAATCATTGCCGAAAGAGGTTTTCATATGGTCGTTCATGTAAAAAATTTCATAGGTTTCCATATCTGAAACATAAATATCAGCGGGAATTGCGTCGAGTATACTCATCAGCCGCTTATTCGATTCAAGCAGCTTCTCCTCGGCTTTTTTGCGTTCGGAAATGTCCAGAACAGTGAAGGTAACCCCCTTGGAATGATCATCAACATCAATAGGCGTTGACGCCAATAGGACATGCACAATGGACCCATCCTTTTTTACAAATCGTGTTTCAACAATCCCACTACCCCCTTCCGCAATCTGGCGATATTTTTCCTGTCCGACATAGTCAAACTCCGCCTGGGAGGGATACAGGACTATCGAATTTTCCCCCGTCAGTTCCTCTTTACTGTAACCCACCATCTCACAAAGTCGCGGATTCACTTCCTGTATGACCCGATCCACTACCACACCAATCCCCGTGGGAGCCACCCGAAAGATACTTCGGATATAGGCTTCACTATCTCGCAGGTCCGCTTCCATATGCTTCCGCTCTGCTACTTCATGCTGAAGGCGCCTGTTCAATCTCAACAGTATAAATATGGCAGAACCGGCAACAAAGCACACCAGTAGCGCTGTTCCTACAATCCATTCCAACATAGCAAATCTCAGTCTTAATAGGGTTTAACCGGTGATCGGAGATTAGCAGAAAACGCTGCGAAAAAGACCTAAAGATGGTGGAAAAACTTGATCTCTTCAATCTCGCTACTGTCCACACAATAAGAGGGTTCGGGTTCAAGGCGGAGTTCCCGGGCCATATTTTCAGCCTCAACGAGGTATTGTGATCTGAGATCGGCAATGGCAGTCATGTCAGTCTGCTGAAAGGAAAAATCGTTTTTAATGGAAAACTCCTGGATTGTTGCCTTGAAATCCCGGCAGACCCATTCACCGCTCTCCTGATTCAATTGGTATCGTGACAGAAACAGGTATCCAGACCTGGCAACGAATTCCATGGCATCCAGCAGAAATTCGATATCCTGATCGTCAAACGTGTAATGTAAATTAACCCTTACCCAGCCGGGCTTGATACTGTTATTTCCAAGGGATACCTGGGTTCTGAACCGTTCTGACTCCGCTGGGTCAATTTTCAGCAGGTAATGACCATATGGTCCGGCACAACTGCAACCGGCCCTGGATTGAATTCCAAACAGATCATTGAGCAACTTGGTGACAAATTTTGGGTGCAGAAAGCGATCTTGATGACTGATATTAAAAGAGATAATCGGAATTCGCTTGTCCATGGGAATGTCACCGATCAGCTCTATACCGTCTATTCTGTTGATGCGATCAAAAAAGATCCGGCTTAACCGATCTTCCTGATCTTCTATGACATCACAGCCGATTTTCTCTTTCAGATCCATAATCAGGGCTGTCTTGATGGTCTGCAGAATCGGTGGTGTTCCCGCCTTTTCCCGGGATTCAATATCCTTCATGAAGTCATGGGCCTGATAACCGACATAGTCAACAGTTCCACCTCCAGCGGCAGTCGGCGGGAGGTCGGTCCGGTACAGGTCCTCGTTGAATATCAGGATTCCACTGGTCCCGGGGCCACCCAGAAATTTATGGGGGGAGAAGAAGATCGCATCAAAGTAGGACTCACTGTCCCGATTCATGTCAATTTCCACATAGGGCGCAATCGCCGCAAAATCAAACATGACAGGTACGCCGTACTGATGACAGATCCGTGCCACTTCAAACACATCTGTTTTGACACCTGTGATGTTGGAACCCGCGGAAAAGGAAGCAAGCCTTGAACGGTCTTTATACTGATCTGCATTCAGCTTGGTTTTCAGATCCTCAAGATCCAGCAGGCTGTTCTTATCCAGGCCAATCACCACCACCTCGGCAAGCGACTCGCGCCACATCAACTCGTTGCTGTGATGTTCATAGGCACTAACGAAAATCACCGGTTTGTTGAACTCTATTTCCTCCAGCAACCCCTCATCAGCACACCTTGATTTTTCAATGGATTGATACAGGCGCTCCCGCGTTACAGGGGGAATATAGATCCCCAATATCTGCTGAAGTTTCAGCAAGGCACCCGTTGTCCCTGATCCTACCGAAATAATTCGACCATGCTCGCCTGCATTTACCAGCTTTTTAATCCGTGCTTCAGCTTGATGCAACAGCTGAGTCAGATATTTTCCGGTGTAATCGTCCTCAGTATGCGTATTGGCGTACGAGGCCAGAATATTATTGATTTTCTCCTCGACAAACTTTAACCCCCTGCCCGAAGCCGTATAGTCCGCATAGAGGAGATGGCGCTTACCGAAAGGGGTTTCAAAGAGCAGATCTTTTCCAATAATTTGCGATCTGATCCAGCCCAGCTGATAAGGGTTCATTTTCTTCCAGGGAACAGGTTAATCTTCAGAAAGGTATGAGGGTTATTTTATTCTGACTGGCCGCGACTGTCAATCCAATCCCCTGTTTCCTGTCAATCAGTAATATCTGACAGAACCCGACCTAGTCTTCAAAAGAACGCAGAAACGGTGATTTGGTTATCCGGTTTTCAAGGTCTGCCTCATTTTTTAACCGGTCGTCTTTCTCCCCGAATGTTTCCTTAAGCGCCATCAACTCACGCATCTGTTCCATAGTAAAGAGATTGGGCGGGCCAAGGGGTCTGGCTAGCAGCAGAATCCGGCAGTAGGCGTCCAGAATCTCCAACTTGTAGTAAGCCTCTTCCAGCGAACGACCGAAACAGACCACACCATGGTTTCCCATAACCACAGCATTGGTATCTGCTTTGATCAGCGGCACAATACTTTCGGTCAGGGCTGGTTTGGAAGGCATGGCAAACCCGGCAAAGGGTACTCGACCGAGAAACAGTTCCGCCTCAGGGTGTATCCCTTCCGGAATAGGCATCCCTGCCAAAGCAAAGGCTGTCGCATGAGGCGGGTGACTGTGCACCACCGCTCTGACATCGCCCCTCTTCTTGTAAATTTCAAGATGGATCAGCACCTCGCTGGTCGGTCGATACTCCTGATTCACGTTAAGATGGTTTCCATCCATATCCACCGTGCAAATCATCTCCGGTTTCAAAAACCCCTTGGAGATACCAGTGGGCGTGCACAGCAGTTGATCTTCCTCAACTCTCATGGAGTGGTTACCCTCATTTCCAGCACAATACTGCCGCATCCAGATTCGCTGGCCGATATCACACATTTCCTGCCTGGCCTGTTCCATTCCTGTCGTCATCTTCTCCCATTTGTCCAGTAAGCCGTGTCGCCATCATCTGACGCTCAATTCATTTCTCCTTTAGAGATATACACCCGACAAAATAATCAGGCAAGCAGAGCTGCAGGCGTCGTATTGCCAAGTTCTAAAAAATCCTGTAAGTCTACCAGCGTCATTATCGGAATCGCTGTCGGGCGATGTCAGAAATTATTAATAAAGAGTCGGTCTAACTCATACAGGGATGTCATCAATGGACAACGCACAATCGGGTTATACCCGGAAAGAAAAAGAGGGGATCTACTTCGGCTGGATAGTAGTGATTGGGGTCTTTTTCATGGTCGCTGCTGCTTGCGGCTCTTTTTATAGTTTCGGTGTCTTTTTTGTGCCGATCATGGATGAATTCGGATGGGCCCGTGGTGTCATATCAGGGGTGTTTTTCGTCTCGGGACTTGTCTACGCGGTTTCCGTCCCCCTGATTGGAGCAGCTGCAGACCGATTCGGCTTCAAATGGGTCTCCATTATCACTGCTGCCATGATGGGACTGGGATTTATCCTCGGCTCCCGAATTCAAACAGTTTGGCAGTTGTACCTGGTGATTGGCCTGCTTCCCGGAATCGGAGCCTGCGCCGCTATCCCCCTCCCCCTTTCTCTGGTAGCCAACTGGTTTGTAAAGCGGCAGGGACTGGCCCTGGGCATCGCCTCTGCCGGTATCGGTATCGGGGCTGCCACAATGCCTTTAGTGGTAACCGCCATCGAAACCCGGTACGATTGGCGGGCAGCCATGTTCGTGGTGGGAGCAGTGATCCTGGTGGTTTATATTCCCATTGCCCTGCTGGTGATTCGCCAACCCGGCAGCAAATATGTAGAGGCCTTTGAAGGAAAGCCGCCCATCAGGGATGATGACAGTACCCGGGATATTTCGGCCATGCAAGCGCTGAAAACAGGCCCGTTCTGGTCACTTTTCATCATTTTCGGATTCGTGATTCTGTGCCTGGCTCTGATCATCACTCACCTTGTCCCTTATGCGAGGGACAGCGGCATTACTCCCATGGCTGCTGCCGGCCTGCTGACCATCATGGGGCTGAGCAGCATCATCGGCCGCCTTACAGGCGGTTACTTTTCAGACCGCATCGGTGCCAGCCGGGTATTGTTTTTCTGTTTGTCTATCCAGGGCATTATGATCCTGGCACTGTCCTGGATGGACAGCCTGGGATGGTTCTACCTGTTTGCCCTGATTTTCGGAGCTGCCTATGGCGCAAACCTGGTCATGATTCCCCGCACCACGGCTGCTATTTTCGGTGTGAAATCCATGGGGGCTATCTACGGTGGACTGTCAGTGGCTGATGGCGTTGGATTTGCCATCGGCCCGGTTCTGGCAGGTTTCCTTTTTGATCTTTCCGGCGACTACAATGATGCCTTTGTTATCACAGCTGCCGGCATGTTCATCGCTGTGACTGCAACCTTTATCCTCAAAAAACGAGAGTGAGTGAGTGATTGGGGGATTGTTTCCTATGGCCAAAAACCGATCCCTGTAAACTGATTCCCACGTGGGGAACCCGGTTTTCATTGTAACGGTTCTGCTTGATGGCGATATCAAAAAAGTGTTTGAATAGCTGACAAACCCAAATTTGTCTGCCAAGACAACCCTATACCTTATCCTGCTCATGCGATTCATTGTTCTGATTGCCTCGATCTGCATGCAACTCTGCCTTGGAGCCACGTACTCCTGGTCACTGTACGTCCAGCCACTACGGAGCGCCACCGGTCTATCCCAGGGTACGGTTCAGCTGCCTTTTACCCTTTTCTATTTTATCTTTCCTGCCACGCTTTTCTACGCCAACCGAATCTTTTCAAAATGGGGGCCCCAGGGTTGCACCATTTTAGGGGGACTGTTTTTCGGCAGCGGCTGGATCGTGGCGGGCTTTGGATCTGTCCACTTCATCTTCACAGCCCTGGGAATTGGCGTGCTGGCTGGACTGGGCGCAGGACTGGCTTACATTGTCCCCATCACCGTTTGCATGCGCTGGTTTCCCCTTAACAAGGGGCTTGTCACCGGCGTGGCAGTGGCTGGGTTTGGTGGGGGTGCGGCGTTTGTCACACAGGTTGCAGGTTGGCTGATGCGAGTTAAGGGCTTGGACGTGTTTTCCACCATGACACTCTGCGGTTCTGTTTTTCTAATCCTGATCTGCCTGGCCGGTCTGGTCATGAAGCTGCCAACACTGACCAGACCGGTGCAGATTTCCCCAAAGAGCTTGAGAGAGATGGTGGGCAACCCCGCTTTTCGCCTTTTGTACGGGGCCATGTTGATCGGCCTGGCTGCCGGCTTCGTGGTTAACGCCAATCTCAAAGAGATACAGCCGATTCCCGACCTGAATATCGGTATCATGGCTGTTTCGCTTTTCGCCGTTGCCAATGCCCTGGGTCGGATTATCTGGGGGCATCTGTTCGACAGATTCAACCCGGCACAGATGATTCAGCTTAATCTCATCACACAGGCAGCCGTCATGATGATCCTGCCCGGGATTTTGCATGGAGACGCTGTAATGCTGGGATTTGCCTTCCTTTCCGGGTTTAACTATGGCGGCATTCTAGTCATTTATGCGGCCTCCGCCGGACACATCTGGGGAGATGAACACGTGGCAACCGTTTACGGATGGCTATTTTCGGCCAATATCCCGGCTGCCCTCTCACCCGTTCTAGCCGGTTACTGTTTCGACCAAACCGGTTCCTTTTTTCCAATTTTGTTGTCAATCGGGGGAGTGCTGCTTGTCGCTGCCGGGATCGTCAGAAGATATCGGCACCTGCTGCAACCCTTATAGCAGCGAGGCTCTGATCAGTTCCCGGTTTTGTACTTTGAATTTGTCTGAAATTTGCATTAGTATGGGGATATAGGTCATTGGAACACGGGTCATTGGAACACGGGTCATTGAATTGGGCTCAATCCGGTCCATGAAAATGGAACACCAAATTTCAACAGCAGACAGAAGATGAAAAAGAGAGTCAGGAAGGCGATATTACTCATATTAACCGCAACAGGGCTTGCCGGTTTTTCCGGTTCCCTGAGTGCGCAGGAGGCACTATCCGTTTCTAGAAGCTACCGCTCTCTGGCAATGGGCCATACGGGAATTGCCAGCGCCAACGACAGTGCTGCGCTATTTTACAATCCAGCCATCCTCGCGAATGTCAAGGGCTGGTGGTTCGACTACTCGGCCTGGACCCTGGAAACATCCGACAGTTTCACCGCCACCGAATACACACCGATGATGATCTCCCCTGTCTTCCCCTATATCAGGAGCGAGGGTATCGACAACGGTGATAAAGGCACCTTCTTGTCCAAGGATAATCCCTATATCAGGGGTAATGCAGGGATGAACCTGACCGTTAACCTGACAGACACCGGGGTATCTGTTGCCGGAAGTTACCTGATGGAATATATCGGGACCACCCTCAATAGTGAGGCAACCATTTACCAGAGGTATGACACTGTTAAGAAGGTCGGGATATCAATCCCGTTGGGGATGGGGAGTTTTATTCTGGGGCTGGCAGCCACTCAAATAGAGCGAAAGGTGGCTGTGGATGCCACCACAGACGCCATTACCACTTGGGACAGCAACAACACGGCTACAGGATATGATATTGGCCTCCTCTACCGTATGGCAAATAAGGCCCGTATTACCTGGGGACTGGTTGTTCAGAATTACGGGGGTATGAAATTCGATACCGATATAGAAGAACCTGAGCACATTGGCTTCGGCCTGTCCATGAACCATGAAGTGGGTATATTCAAGATCGTGCCTGCCATCGACATCCGCCAGATCAACTCCAAGGCAGAACGAAAAAATACGCTCCATGCCGGCATCGAAATCGGCATGTTTCCCAATTCAACAGGGGGGAGTTACCTTACTTATCGGGCAGGGCTCAATCAGGGCTATGCAACCCAGGGAGTCGAACTCAACTTTTTCAATCACTACATGATCGTCGGATACACGCAATACGGTGAAGAGGTAGGAGAGGGTACCGATAAACTTGAAAACCGCCGATCTATCCTCTACTTCTCACTCGGACTCTAGCCACCTCTCCGTTTTTTCGTCAGGACAGAGTTGACAGAGCGTCTCTGTTGAACGCCGCAATCTCACCTACACGCCCGTCGACAATTTTGTTGATCCAGTCCGGGTCAGACAGCAGTGACCGTCCCACGGCCACCAATTCGAACTCATCTGCCTCCATCCGCTTGACCAGTTCATCAATACCGGTCGGGTTTGCAGTCTTGCCAGAGGTAAAGGTACTGTCCAAACCAACGCTCCCGACCGTTATCACCGGCTTTCCTGTTATCTTCCTGGCCCAGCCTGCCAGGTTCAGCGAGGACCCTATCTTGACAGTCTGGAGTTCTCCTCGTCATGCCGGACTTGATCCGGTATCCAGGCACGCATTACTTTGAAATCATACTGGATTCCGTGTCAAGCACGGAATGACGGCATTCGAGAATGTCTTTATTTTTAATTTCAGCTATTTACAAGAGAACTCTAAACTGTTCAGTTCCATATGTATATATGATGATACTGAAACTTCCGTGCCAATTTTCGGCTTTTTCAACCAGCAAGTCACCACCGCGGGATCAGTTGTTTTCACCCCTTCTACCTAAGGCTTTTACCCCGGCAGGAATTCCTGCGTCTGGATTTGTAAAAGCTGCATATTCCCTGTTTTACGCCAGTCTCTTGTGATTTGAGATATCAGTTCCAGAAATGGATGTCCGTTGATTACACCCTGTCATTTAAGGTGTTCCGACCAATCATTTTTCAGGGAAAAAAATAAAACTTCCGGTGGCAGTGTTGGCACAGAACTTTCAGTATAGACTATCTAACGGGCTGACTGAACTGCTTAGGGTCGGCTCAAAAATTAATTGGCATTCTGTCAGCAAAATGTCCGGTCTTTATGGGACTTTTGTGGACAGTTTATGCCAAGTTATTTTTGTACGATCCCTTAGCAACCAGGTGGCCTGTCAATATGGTTAACACCGAACTGAAACCATTCAAATTTTTGCTGCTGGACCAATAATGGCCGAAATCATGTTAAAGGGGAATCCCATTCACACAGTTGGGGAACTGCCTGTAGAGGGATCACAGGCCCCCGAGTTTTCACTCACCAAAACCGATCTGTCAGATGTGCGTCTATCAGACTTGAAGGGGAAACGGGTGATACTGAACGTTTTCCCCAGTATCGACACTGCCGTGTGCGCTACCTCTGTTCGTAAGTTCAACGAGGAAGCAAGCCATTTTGTGAACACGGAGGTGCTTTGTGCTTCGTTGGACCTGCCCTTTGCGCACAACCGCTTCTGCGGAGCTGAGGGGATTGAGAATGTTTCATCGGTGTCCGAATTGCGAAATCGAGACTTCGGAAACGACTATGGTTTGCGGATCATTGACGGCCCCCTGGCCGGCCTTTTGTCTCGGTCGGTTATCGTTATTGATGAAAGCGGAAAAATCATCTACACTGAGCAGGTACCTGAGATAGCACAGGAACCTGATTATCAGGCTGCAATTGATGTGTTATCTTAGGGTCGGCTCAAAAATTACTTGGCATTATGCCGGCAAAAAGTCTGGTCTTTATAGGACTTTTGTAGACAGCTTATGCCAAGTTATTTTTGTACGATCCCTTAACAGGCAGAATCTGAGTAAATAGGCCAGGTTTTGCTGGTAGCAATTGACCGTCTAAAATGGGGTTTGTATGCTGTTTTTAATATTTCGCTTTACGGTTAGACGAAAAATGCGACCGGCAATTGCTGGTCGTTCAACTAAAACATAAATGTGGAGGAAAAAATGTCTGCACTCGATCTGCTAAAAAAAGAGCACCTACTTATTCAACGTTATCTAGACAATCTCAGCGTCGCGCAGGATTTGCTGATTGAAAGAGAAAACGTCCCCCCTTCAGTTATTACTACAGCGATTCGGTTTGCTAAAGATTTTATGAGCAAAACCCACCACTTCAAGGAGGAATACGTCCTTTTCCTGAAGCTGGCTGAGAAGAAAGGTGGCGCACTGGATCCCCAGATTACATCCCTTCGTGATCAGCATGAGCGCAGCCGTGGCCTCGTGGCTAAAATTAAGGAGACCCTGAATGGATACGAAAAAGGGGATGAGGTTGCTTTCAGTGCGCTGGCTGAGAACATGGGCTACTACGTTTCCCTGGAAAAATCACACCTGCATCGTGAGAACCATGTGTTTTATCCGATGGCAGAAGAGGTTTTTTCTGCTGAGGAAATGGCCGGATTCGATGCTGAATTCGCCAAAATCGATGAGAAGCAGGGAAAGGGTACCTTTGAAAAAGGTGTTGAGATGGTCGAAGCAATTGAAGCAGACATGAAAGAGAAATTTGGCGCTGTTTACCGCGACAGGTACGAAGACGCTGTTAAAACACATGAGCACAGCTGATAAAAGCCGGAAGGTCGCTCTCTTCTGTGGGCAATCTTCCGTTTTTTCTCGCCTCGTTTGACAATAGTCTGGCATTTCCGAAATAGACCTGACGGACAACCCTTTCCAAGAATCATTGCTTGCCAAGGGTAGCCAGATTTCAGCATACTAAACCAAACGGGCATCGGTACAGATAGTACTAGTCCTGAACAGAAAGTTGAAAACAGACTTTCGGAAGCCCGTCGACCACTTTTTCAATTCTATGCTGAAAACACGATGAAAATCACCACCAAATGCCGGTACGGAATACGTGCCATGGTTGAAATCGGAAGCAACTATCCGGATCGTCCCACAACCAGAAGAGAAATTGCTACAAAACAGGACCTTGACGATTCCTATCTTGAAAATATCCTACTGGATCTGAAGAGCCATGAGATTGTACGTTCCATACGGGGCGTCAAGGGTGGCTTTGTGCTGAACAAACACCCGGAAACCATCACCTTGCTTGATATCGTTGAATCACTACAGGGCGAAATCACACCTGCAAAATGTGTGGTAACACCTGAGTTCTGCCCCCGCTCTGCCAACTGTGTCACCCGACCTGTCTGGGTTAAGATGCAGCAGGCGCAAAAAGAGGTTTTACAGGCCGTGACTATCCAGGACCTGTTGAATGAGGAACTGGAGAACTGCCATCTGGAAATTCTGGAACCAAATTAAGGCTTTCAGACCAAAGGTTATTTTTCTTTTCAATACATAATCCACAGTCGTGTCCAGCCACTTAAAATCAGTGGAAAACCGCTGGTCAGGTCGGCAGTCACAACAGATAACCCAGAAAATGACAATAATACTACCGGAGTTTTATCACGCC
Organism: bacterium; assembly: GCA_029940215.1. Lineage (GTDB taxonomy): Bacteria > SAR324 > SAR324 > XYD2-FULL-50-16 > XYD2-FULL-50-16 > JAHJRI01. Next base: position 16,192 of record JAOZRE010000041.1, read on the forward strand.
AAATCTGAACTGGAATCCAATAATATCACCTGCATATCTTCCAGAGACGCGGCCAGACAGGATGTCCGGCCGCTGCGAATCGGAATATTGAACATCATGTCCAATATTCAGACCTACGAATTCAACCTGCTTTATCCCCTGGGCAAATCAATTTTACAGATCGTTCCTGTCTGGATTAAACTCAATACGTTCTCCTATGATACATCGAGCCAGGAGCACTTGAAGGACCTCTACGTTTCATTCAGGGACGCTGTCAGCGAAAGGGCTCTGGATGGGCTGATCATAACCGGATCCGTTGCTGAAGAACTTGAATTCGAAGAGATAGAATACTGGGATGAAGTGAAGAGCATTATCGATTATGCTGCTAAAAACATCATCGCCACCATGGGTATCGGATGGGGAGGTATGGCCTTGGCCAAATCCATTGGAATTGATAAGACGCCGCTCAAGTCCAAGTTGTGCGGCATCTATTCAACCCGGAACCTCTCAACCCATCATGTTATCACCGGCGACCTTGATGACATCTTTTGCTGCCCCCAGAGCCGTTATTCCGGATACCCCGATCAGGTACTGGAAGCGGAAAGGGACAAGGGCCTGATCAACCTGCTGGCTCACTCGGAAGAGACCGGTTACACCGTTTTTGAAACCACTGACAGTCGGTTTCTGATGCACCTCGGACATCCGGAATACAACTCCGGCCGACTGAGGGAGGAGTGTTTGAGAGGTAAGGCGGGAAAACAGGATGATGGGACCGCATGTGTTAATTTCAATCTGGAAAAACCTGTGAACAACTGGCGCTCCCATCGCAACGAGTTTTTTAGCCAGTGGATCAAAAATATCTACACCGAAACCAGTTACGACTGGAATGGGACTTAATTTGCAGCCCAAACGTCCAAAAACCTGAATAGAGAAGGTGATGATGAGCCAAGAATACAGGATAGAAACCCGAACGATACACGCAGGTCAAACTCCGGACGCTGAGACGCATTCCCGAGCTGTTCCCATCTACCAAACCTCTTCATATACATTTGAAAGCCCGGAACACGGCGCCCGCCTGTTCGCACTGGAAGAGGCAGGGAATATCTATACCCGCATCATGAACCCCACCACAGATGTGTTTGAAAAACGCATGGCGGACCTGGAGGGGGGTATTGGCGCACTGGGAGTAGCGTCTGGTCAATCAGCCATTTTTCTCGCACTTACCAATATTGCCGGTGCCGGCGATGAAATCGTGAGTACATCGAATCTGTATGGTGGCACACACACTATGTTCAGCCACACGATGAAGCACTACGGTATTACCGTTCGTTTCGGCAATGGTACAGACCCCGATTCTTTGAAATCGTTGATTAACGATAAGACAAAGGCCATTTATGCTGAAACGATCGGCAATCCGGACGGTAATGTGTGCGATCTGTCAACCATTTCAAAAATTGCGCATGACCATGGCATTCCGCTGGTTGTAGACAGCACGTTCACTACACCAATTATCTGCCGACCATTCGAACATGGGGCGGACATCATCATTCATTCTGCCACAAAATTCATCGGCGGTCATGGCACGTCCATTGGCGGTATAATCATTGATTCCGGAACATTTGACTGGGCAGGCAGCGGCAAGTTTCCGATGTTGAGTACCCCGGATCCGTCCTACCACGGCCTGGTATATACAGATGCCATTGGAGCCGCAGCCTATATCACCAAATTGCGGGTCACCTTGCTACGCGATGTTGGGGCTTGTGTCAGCCCCTTTAACTCATTTCTTTTTCTGCAGGGGCTTGAAACCCTGCACCTCAGGGTTGAACGACACAGCGAAAACGCACTTAAAGTAGCCAGCTTCCTTGAAAATCATGACAAGGTTGCCTGGGTTAAATTTGCGGGGCTTCCCAGTCACCCGGACCATGAACTGGCCAAAAAACTATTCCGGAAAGGGTTGTTTGGATCCATCTTTACCTTTGGGGTCAAAGGTGGAGAAGAGGCAGGCCGCCAGTTTATCAAAAAGGTCAAACTGGCCTCTCTGGTAGCCAACGTTGCAGATGCCAAGACCCTGGTCATTCAGCCGGCAACGACAACTCACCAGCAGCTTTCTGCTGAAGATCAAAAGGCAGCAGGGGTCAGCCCGGACATGATCCGACTGACGGTAGGCATCGAAAACGCTGATGACATTATTGAAGATCTCAATCAAGCACTGGGTAACTGACAGTCAATGGATACAATCACATGAATATCAAGCAGAGAGTAAAAGAACTGACACCAGAACTGACCAATTGGCGACACCAACTTCACGCCTGGCCCGAAACTGCCTTTGAAGAAACTCGAACAGCTGAATTCGTGGCCCAGAAGTTGACGTCATTCGGGCTTAAGGTTGAAACCGGTATCGCTAAAACAGGTGTCGTCGGCACCCTGCAGAAAGGTTCATCCAACCTGCCGGCCATCGGTCTGAGAGCAGACATGGACGCATTGGATATAACCGAAGAGAACGATATCCCATATCGATCTGAAAACCCCGGAAAAATGCACGCATGTGGTCACGATGGCCATATGACCATGCTTCTGGGAGCAGCCAGGGTGCTTGCAGAGAGCGATGATTTCAATGGCACGGTTCACTTTATCTTCCAGCCGGCGGAAGAGAATGAAGGCGGTGGCGGCCTCATGGTCAGGGAAGGGTTGTTTAAACAATTCCCGGTGACAGGTGTGTACGGACTTCATAATTTTCCCATGCTCCCCCTCGGCTATTTCGCTATCACCAGCGGACCCATGATGGCTGCATTTGATATTTTCGATATAGTCATCAGGGGCAAAGGTGGACATGGCGCTATGCCGCAACATGGGCGGGATCCCATTGTAGCAGCATCCTACATGATCAACCAGTTTCAGAGCATCGTCAGCCGCAACCTCGACCCCATCGAAGGTTCAGTCATCAGTGTCACACAGATAAATGGTGGTACGGCTTACAACATTATACCAGATGAAGTCCATCTCAAGGGAACCACCCGGCACTTTAACCCCTATATCCAGGACACCATCGAAACTCGAATGCGTGATATCGTGGAAGGGGTCTCGAAATCGATGGAGGTCAGTGCCGACATAACTTATGAACGACGATACCCTGCTGTGATCAACAGCCCGGCTGAAACCGAATTTGCTATTGCAGCTGCCAGAGCAACGGCCGGGAGGGATCAGGTGATCACAGACATGCCGCCGGTCATGGGATCAGAAGATTTTGCCTTTATGCTCCAGGAAAAACCCGGAGCCTACATCGCTTTGGGTGCAGGAGAGCCAAATGTCGGCGGAATGCTCCATCAATCCCACTATAACTTTAACGACGACCTGCTACCAACGGGTGTGCTATATTGGGAGACGTTGGTCAAGAATCTGTTACCGGTCAATGATTAAGGGTCGGCTCAAAACCCTGATACAAAACGCTGTTTGCGAACGAAATTCCCATGGAAACCATCGAACTGTTGCACAATATCAGCAACATCATCATTAATACCGATTCCCAAAGCAGCGCACTGCAAAAGGTGGTTTCCCATCTCAGCCAGTTCCTGGAGAGCGACGTCTGCTCTATCTACCTCCTGAATACAACCAAAGATGGCCTCCTGCTCTCAGCGACAAGAGGACTGCACAAAGACGCGGTAGGGAAGGTCAACATGAGTCTGGACGAGGGGCTGACGGGACAGGCCTTTAGCAGCGACAGCTACCTGATCGTCAATGATGCCGGTAAACACAAACATTTCAAATATTTCCCCGGAATCGGCGAAGAACCGTTCAATACCTTTATCGGTATCCCTCTCAAAAGTCGAAAATCCTCCATTGGCGTCCTGGTCTTTCAGTTCAAAGAGAAACGGAACAACACACCCGTCATGGAGAAGTTGCTGGTTACCGTCTCATCAATCGTTTCCGGGCTTGTGTTGAAGTTCAACCTGCTGGACATCAGCGAAGAGATGCAACTACGTCAGCAGCATGATCTGGTCCTGCAGGGGGTGCCTCTCTCAGACGGTATCGCCATCGGCCAGCCGGTACATGTTATTTACAACTATATTGAAAGTACCCAGGATACCTTTGATCCGGAAAGTGAAGTCAGGGATCTGGCCTATGCCTTTGACGTCACGAAAATAGACCTGAGCGAGCTGATCACCAAAATCGACGAGAGTGGCGAACAGATCAGTTCCGAGATATTTCATGCCCATCTCCTGATGCTGCAGGACGGCTCCTTTAAAAGGGACATGGTCACGCATATCATCTCCTACAACAAGGGTGCCGCTTTCGCCATTCGGCATGTATCAGAAAACTATATTAAAAAATTCAGAGCCATCCCGGACCCTTACCTGAGGGAAAGAGCCGCCGATGTGGAAGATATCTGCCAGCGTCTCCTG
>JAOZRE010000303.1 GCA_029940215.1 bacterium
AGCCGAATGTCTCTGACCCCGCCCAAAGGACGGGGTTTTAAAACAGAAATAAAAATGAAGTCATGGAAGTCATTTGTTATAAGGGAAATTGTTTTACAGCTGGATAACTTCCCTTATAGAAACGAGGGCACAAATCAGAATAGCCATTTTATCGGAACATCAAACTGGATAAAAAATGAAACCAGACAAATTCAACCGCTTTAATTATATGGCCACCCAACAGGAGTCCCAGGGGCTGGATGAGATACAACAACTGTTCTTATGCTATGTCACCGGATGCCATGTTGCGCTGAGTGGCCCTCCGGGCGTCGGAAAAACAACCCTGGTAGAGGAGTTCTCGGAAAGGACCGGGCAAAAACTGGTTTCACGAGTAATGGGCCCCAAGGTAAACGAGGCACTCCTGATTTCCTATCCTGACCTGGTTAGTGAAAATGGGGTGTCGGTCACCCGAACCCGGCCCGGAATCCTGGCCAGGGCGCTGCAGGAAAGCTGTATCTACTTTGCTGACGAGATTGATCGCCTGACAGAGGATAATCAGAAACTTCACAATTCAGCCTTTGACGACCGGCGATCTGTGACCATGCGGGATGGGACAACGGTGAAAGGGACAGACGATTTTTTCGGGATTTTGGCTTACAACCCCGGCGAGAGCCTGAAAAATGACCTGGAACCGGCACTGGCTGACCGATTCGTGCACATGAACTTTAACTATTTCAAACCGGAGATAGAGGCCATGGTTACGCTGAAAAAAGCAGGGCTGCCCCTGATCAATCCAGACAAAAACCGGATTCGGATGAAGGCAATCTATTTTCGACAAGATGATACCAAGACCCTGCAGTTTTTCGATATCGCATCCCTAAACGGGAAACCACACCTGGTTCACCCACATGCCGATATTGTACAGGCACTCAATGACAAAACACTGAAGCGACACAAGCAACACCTGTTTCTGTATTTCGCCTATGAAGACGGCCCTCAGCTCAGGAAGACGGGGTATACTTCCCTTCATGATCTGGCCACTGAACAGCTGGGACTGAAACTGGCCGAGTTTTGCAACGATATCCGGTCGCTGGTCAACAATAACTTGCAGGAATTGGATTCAAACTTTCTGGTGGAATTGAAGCAGCAGAACGATCACCTGGAGTTAAACAACATCCGTCTACACCTGCCCTCCTCCAGGATTCAGCATGCCGCTTTGAAACAATACGACTATATGACCCGCAAGATGAAATTCCCGAAAGAGCAGGCTCAAATTCACGCTATCAAACTTATCATCAACCAGGTGGCATTCGGAAAATTCGGCCTCAGGAAATTCGGAAAGATGACCAACAGGGAACTGCTACTGAGCCTGGCCGCTGCTAAAGGGTTGTTACCCATTAAGAAGCAAACCAGGCTAGATCTTAAATCCAATCCGAATTCCAGGCGAAAGCCCTTACAACGGCTTATCTCCAGATAACCTTTAGCAACCGCAATCAGCATGAAGCCTGATATCAAGCATTACGATATAGCGATGGAAAACTATGACCATATGGTCGACCGGTTTGAGAAGCTGGTCAGTGCTCATCCGATGTACGCCATGTTCAGAAGACAGCTTAACCTCCCACGACTGAAAAAGGAGATGGTCCGCAAACGGAAACTGACCGCTTTTTTTCTGGTCAAACAGTTTCTACTTGCCGAGGCTGTCAACCCGATTCTTTTCATTGAAATGAAAGCCCATCAGCATCGATTGGAACACATCTGCCGCCAGTCGGGATTTGACTATATCTGGCAGCCACTATTTACAGAGCTGATTAAGACATTCGATTACCAGAGAATCGCCCAATACCAGGACCTGTTATCAATGACAGGGAATCAGGTGCTTGGAACCTGGCTGTCAAGGGTCCGAAAAGCAGTTGGCCCGGAAAAGTATGAAAACATCTGCCGGCAGCTGTCAGGTATAACAACACACTGTGAGTCCATCAAAAGTCTGGAGCTGTTTCTGGAATACACTGTTGAGAGTTTTGGGAAAATCACCTCCATTTCCGAGACAACCAGAATCCTGCAGTCGCTGGTACCAGGATTTTGCGCGTTATCCGAACTGGATGGGGACTGTAAATACCTGTTGGATGCTTGGGGGCTGTTCAACCGTCAAATGAAGGAGAAACATCGATATGTCAGTCGTTCCATCAGCGAAACCATATTGATGTCCCATATTCGATTTATAAAGGACCTCCTCAAAAAAGGCTTCAGCAGCAACATCATCTTTTCAGCCCTCTCCAAGTCAAGTCATATCAATCTACAAAATCAACTATCCCTGGAAGATAGACGGATCATACATCTCTCATCGGTTCTGCTAAACACCTTTTCCAGGGAGAAACAGGAGGCGGTACAACATAAGCTTGAATCGCTGAACAGCCGACCAATTTATCACTATTTCATGCGTGAGCTAATCATCCCTTTCTGCCTGGTTTGACCTGATGATTGAATGTATTACCTGGGAAAACCGGGAAATGTTCGATTTTACCAGCACCGCAGATACCCTGCCAGCCCCACCTGTCCTGATGGATATATCAACTTGTATACAGGAAGATGGTCAAGGCCTGCTGCAAAAGTACCTCAGCCTGATCCCCCGCATGACAGCCTGGCCGAAAATGGTGCTCATGAACCTGATGTTTAAGATGATACTGCGGACCCGGACCGTGGAATGCCTTTCAGACCTGATCAACATCTTTAAACGAAACCCGAAGCAGTTTTTTGACACCATCGGGCCATGTCCTATGGCGGATACCACCACAGACAATCTGGAAGAAAGTTTTCAGTGCTATTTCAATAAGTGGATCCTGGGGCTCCTTCAGGATCATGGCTATCATAACCCCCATCATGCAGAGGAGTTGGAGCGGATCATCACCCGGCTTGATTCACCGGAAGATCTCCCCTTTTTCCTGCAGCAATTAGAAACAAACCTCAACCGAAACATCAACATGTCTGGCTGGTTGAATGATGTCTGGCGAATCAGTCATCGGGCAGCATAAGACTTTTCCTTACCAATATTTATGACCGATAGCTCACAACGAGAAATGAAACCCTGAACCTTTTCAAAATATGAAAACACAACAAATCGACCCCCAGCAGCTCTATCGACTCTCCCTGGCTGAAGTCAAGCCACTCTTGTACGCCAATGCCATGTCTGTTTTCAGTGGTGTGTCCATCGATAAATCTGATGACGATACAGCCTACACCAATGGCAGGACCGTCTATCTGCCGGAATACAAAAATTATTTCCCTGACCAGAAAGGGGATCTTTCCAACAACCGCAACGCCACCATGTATCTCTCTGACCTGATTCATGAAGTCGGCTATCACATCTGCGCCGGAAGCTTTCTGGTAGATTCGAAACCGACGCTGAGGCGGTTTCCAAACCTTAAGCTGGCCCATGCTATCTTTAATATTCTGGAGGATTTCAGGGGACGGCAGCATTTTCGATCGCACTGCCGGATTGAGAACTGGCTTGAACTGCTCGACGACGAAGAGTCGCTGTTCGTTTCCCGGTTCCGTTTCTTTCACCACTGGAAATCTGACTTCTTCTCACTGTTGATCGCAAAAGGGGTATACGGGTTTACACCCGGTGATTGCCAGCCGGAACGAAAGCAACAGGAAGAGGTGCTTCTGCGGAAGACTTGTATCCTTTACGGTCTGCCCAGCGTGTCTGGAAAGATCGTCTCGCTGGGAGCCGTGCTGGACAGCCTTGTGAATAAAATAGCCTCGCTGAAAGGAAAAACCGTCGCAGACAGCCTGCTGATGATTGATGAACTATATATCACCCTGATCCAGGTGCTGGGAGACAACTTCATGAAAGACGAAACCTTTGAGGAGGAGTGCCAGGGTTCGCGAAAAGGTACTGGTAAAAATGGAAACCCTGGTGGCAAGGGCAATGAAAAAGGGAAATCACCGGCAAACAGTAGCGAAGGCTGCGAAGCAAACAACACATCCGCAAGCGACCGAGACCCAACTCAACCAGGGACACCTGAAAACGAAACTACTGATGGCTGTGATGATCGCTCTCAATCAGCCAATTTTGAGCACCTGTCGGACCTGGGCTGTTTTCCGGGTGAGGATGTGTTTGAGTCATCCAAAAAAGCCCGGGAGAAAGGCCGTAAGTTTCAATTGATGGAATTTTCGTCATTTATCATGCCCTTTCAAAAAGAGCTAAATGTGCAGCAGAATATCAGAAGTGAATACTCCAGATCGGCCGTCAGCAATGGTCCCGCTAAGGGACGCAGCTCTACTCAAAAACCGCCTTTCAATATCACCACAAAAATCTATGAGGGAGACTACGATAACCTCTCCCGAAATCGCAACCATGATCACCACGAAATTACACTGGAAAAAGAGAGCCGCTATCACGGACAGTTCAGCGAATACTTTGCGGAGTACGGGGCTGTATTCAAAAAGATGGAAGAGGAGGTACAACGCCTGTTGCATAGAAAAGAGACAATCTCTCTTGAGGGCCGCACGCCCGAGGAGCTGATCATTGAAAATCTGGTCGACGGTATTGCAGATCCGGCCTCTGTTCCTTATCTCGATCTATATGAGAACGAGAGCCAGGAAACCAGGATGCTACTGGGGAAGCTTGAGGTTAAGATCCTGGTTGACGCGAGTGGCTCCACGGCGGGGGCCATCCTTGAGAAAGAGAAGGTATTCGCAGCAGTCCTCTACAAGGCATTCAAGGAAATTGAGGCAGATGTGGAGCTTTTTTTTTACAACACCTCAGCGACAACAAGGATCGTCCAGACCATGCACCTGGACGCCATCGGTTGGGTGGAAGCTGCCAGTTCCAATCGGGACGGCGCCGTCATTCGCCACATCACCAGGGCCTTCAACAAAAATGCTGACAGGAGCATCCTGATTGTGATCAGCGACGGCCTGCCGTCAGCTGAAAACTATTCAGGGTTTGAAGCTCTTGAGGATACACTCGATGCCATGTTCGCCGCTGCTCAACAAAATATCTCCCTGCGTTACTTCAATATCGGTGGAATGCCTGATCCCATATTTGATGCATTTAAAAAATACACAAAAAACCCCCGCTGTTTCATTGACCCTGAAGAGCTGATCGACTTCGCCCCTGTGTTCATCACCGACCTGTTAAATGACATGCATAACTCGCTGTAAGACTTATCATCTCATCAAGCCGACATAAGGGAAGAGTGCCTCCATTTTATTTAACTTCCCTCATAAAGAGTAAGAAAAAAATAATCCTTTTCGAGGGAAGCCATCAGGATCCCCTAAATACATGTAACGGAGAATAAGATGAACATAGCAGCGATCGTAGGAACCATCGGCTTGGGACTTGTATCAGCCGCAGGTATGACAGAGGGATTTACCAATTCCAGTGGACTGCAGGATTTCTTTCACCCGCTCAGCATGATGATTGTTGTGGGCGGTGTAATGGTCAGTGCCATTTACTCAGGCTCGTTTCGCAGTCTTAACCGCCTGCTGACCACCATACCCGATGTATTCAAATCCCATCCCGACCGTAGTGTGACCACACTGGTGATGCTGGTGGATGTGGCCAAAATCGCCAGAAAAAACGTTCTAGCCGTCGAGAACCTGCTCCCGAAGATCAATAACCGCTTCCTGAAAGACGGCCTGCACATGGTGGTTGATCGTGTCGACCGGGAAATGGTGGAAAAGGTCCTCGTTTCGGAAATGATTAACCTGGACCAGCAGCGAACTGCCGACGCTAAAATGGTTAAACTCCTCTCAACACTGTCACCGGCATGGGGAATGATCGGAACCCTTTTCGGCCTGGTCCTGCTGCTTAAAAATCTGGGGGCTGGCATGGATGTCATTGGGCAAAACATGTCAACTGCCATCATG
>JAOZRE010000042.1 GCA_029940215.1 bacterium
GAGCCGAATGTCTCTGACCCCGCCCAAAGGACGGGGTTTTAAAACAGAAATAAAGTAAATTGACAATCCACTTCCATGTTTGGAATGATATTGAAATATTGAGATTTTCGGTTTAATTCAGACCTATAGATCCATACTGATTTCAGCAAAACATTTCCCACTTTAAAGGGGAACGGACACATCTCAGAGGTGCAGCACATGGACATTTTCAGGTTTCTGACACCTGTCACCTATTGGATTCTGATCGTTGTCTGGTCATATATTCTCTATTTCTACCTCTCTCGCCTTCGCTCGGGGGCGATCAAGGCCAGCCTGACCGTCACTTTGCTCATTATCCTTTCCATAGAGGCGTTTCGCACCCTGTTTGAAAGTATCTACTTCGGAGCGTGGTATACATCCCTCCAGGGATTTCTGCCAAAGTCTGTCTACAGTTTCCTGATTCAACCAAATATGGTCATCATTCCAAAGCTGCTAAACGTATTTGCAGCATTGGTGATCATCGGCATTCTGATCAGGCGCTGGATCCCACAGGAGCAGGCCTATGGTGAAGAGATTGAGCGGCTGCTCGAAAAACATTCCCAGGACCTGATCAGTAAAAACAAACAACTGCAAGAGGAAATCCTGCGCAGGACCACAAGCGAACAACAGCTCAAGGAGCACCACGATCACCTTGAGGCCGTTGTTGAAGAAAGAACGGCACAGTTGGCTGAAATCAATGAGAACCTCCAGGATGAAATCGATGAACGGAAATTAATCGAGTCAAACCTGGATAAGGCATACATTGAGCTGGACCAGATCTTCAATAATGCTGCCATCGGCATCCGGGTTATCGACAGAGATCACAACGTCCTCCGGGTCAACGACAGGCTGTTGAAAATGACCGGACTGCCCAAGGATGCCATCATGTCTTCAAGATGTCACGACCTGTTTAGCGGCCCACTCTGCAACACCGAAAACTGCGCGATGTCCAGAATATCCGCAGGACTTGAAAAATATGAGATGGAGGTGGAGAAAGAGAACCATGATGGCATCTTGACACCCTACCTGCTGACAGCGTCCCCCTATTATGATAACAAAGGAGAGATGATCGGCGTGATTGAAAGCTTTATGGACATATCCAGCCGAAAGAAAATTGAAAAGGCTTTCAAGGATGAGCGTGACCTGTTTGTGGAAGGGGTTGTCGTTGTATTTAAGTGGTTGAATACCGATGACTGGACCGTCGACTACGTCTCTCCAAATATTCAAAAAATCCTGGGGTACCAGCCCGCGGACTTCCTGGAAAAAAGGATCAGCTTCAAGGATATTATCGATGAAAGAGACCTCGATCAGGTTACCATTCGGAAGGAGGAAGCCGCTGCTGATAACGTCGAATATCTGGAGCACGCCCCTTACCGCCTGCGCCATAAAAACGGTAGCCTGGTCTGGGTACTCGATTCAACACGGTTTTTGAGAAATAAGACAGGAGAAATCGATTTTCTACACGGCTATATTATCGATATTAACCAGTTCAAAATCACGGAAGAACGGCTGGAAAACCAGGCGCAACTTGCACATACCGGAAGACTGACCGCCCTGGGAGAAATGGCTTCCGGGATGGCGCACGAATTAAACCAGCCAATGACCGTCATCCGATTGGCTGCCGATGGCCTTAAAATGTATTTTGATTTCAAGGAGCCGGGAACGGATCAGTCCGAATCGGTTGATGACATCATCACACAGGTCAAGCGAGCCACAAAAATTATAAAAAATATGCGTGCCTTTTCACATCCAAAATCGGGTTTTGTGCAGCAGATCAATATCGCAGATCCCATTGAAGATGCCTTCTCTTTTTTCAGAGAGCAGTTCCGCATACATCAGATCAAGATCAATAAGCAGATTGAGCCCGACCTGCCTACTGTTGAGGTCGACCCCCAGAAGTTTGAACAAATTGTAGTTAACCTTCTGTCCAACGCAAGGTATTCTATTGAGAAGAAAAATGAATACGCTGGTGCCGGGTACGAGATGACCATCGATATTCACCTCTTTCTGTCTGAAGATGGTGAAACTGTATTATTCATGGTCCGGGACAACGGTATCGGGATGTCACAGGAAATCATACAACGCTGCATGGAGCCGTTCTTTACAACCAAAGATATTGGCCAGGGCACGGGGTTGGGTCTGTCCATCATTCACGGCATTGTCAAGGAGTTCGATATGGAAATCGAAATCAGCAGCGAGGAAGAAGAGTTTTGCCAGATTGCGATTCGCATGCCTGTCCGACAACCCGACGCAGAATAAGCTGTATGGGCCGATATAGGCAGTGCCGCCAACAGCGATCAAAGTCAGGGCTGTTCACGCAGAACTGAATTTTGGCACACTCCTTTCAGAACCGAGATGAACTTTTTGGAAATTTAATATAAATCTTGAGACAAATATGAACAAACCATTTATTACCGATCTACCCATCATGCTGATTGATGATGAAGAGGTCATACTCAAGGCGATGACACGAGCGTTCAATCTGGCTGGCATCACCAATATTATCGCCGTAAACGACAGCAGGGAAGCACTGTCAACCATGGCCCAGCACGATATTGCCTTTGTGCTCCTCGACCTGTCCATGCCACACCTGACAGGCGATACCCTGCTTGAGATGATTATCCAGAACCACCCTCAGGTACCAGTCATTATGGTTACAGCTAACGACGATGTCTCAACGATTGTTTCCTGCATCAAGAAAGGAGCCCTGGATTATATAGTAAAGCCAGTGGACACAGGACGCCTCCTGGCTGCTGCTCGCGGTGCAGTGGAAGTTCGTGAACTGAGAAGCGAAAGGACCATCCTGCACAAACGTAAACAGAAAAAGGACCTGAAAAATCCGGATGCCTTCAGTGACTTGCTGACACGGAACGAGGAAATGAACGGCATTTTCCAGTACCTGGAAGCGATTGCCAACAGCTCTCAACCATTTGTCATTACGGGAGAAACAGGGGTTGGCAAGGACCTGATCGCCAAGGCCATTCACCGCTTAAGCGGTCGCAAGGGGGAGTTTGTAACGGTCAATGTCGCCGGACTGGATGACAATATATTTGCCGATACACTTTTCGGGCACATCAAGGGAGCCTACACCGGTGCCGAACGAGACCGTGGAGGCCAGATCAAGAAAGCCGCCGGGGGTACCCTTTTCCTGGATGAGATCGGTGATCTCAGTATGGCCTCCCAGGTAAAACTCCTGCGCCTCATTCAGGAACGGGAATACACTCCCATCGGCTCTGACAAACCAGAATATACTGACGCCAGGATTGTGGCAGCCAGCAATCGAAACCTGGATGAGATGAAAGAAACAGGGGAGTTCAGAAAGGATCTCTATTTCAGGATCTGCGCCCATCAGTCCCATATTCCACCTCTCAGTGAACGTCTGGAGGACTTGCCAATACTGGTTGAGCATTTTTTGAAGAAAGCAGCCCTGGAGTTCGACAAGAAAAAGCCGACGGTTCCTGACGAGATATATGTTCTGCTGAACACCTATCATTTTCCCGGAAACATCAGAGAACTGAGATCGCTTGTGTACGATGCCGTCAGCAAGCACTCCTCAGGGGTGATGTCGCTTGACACCTTCAGGCGGGTAGTCGGAGGCGGAAAACCGGCATCTGTATCAAAAGCCCCACAACAGACAGATCTGGCATTTGGTACCCAGCTGCCATCCATGAAGGAGATCAGGAGGCTGCTGGTCGATGAGGCAATGAAACGGGCAGAGAACAATCGAACGCTAGCAGCCCAGTTAATAGGCATTACGCGACAATCGTTAAGCCAGTACCTGCAACCGAATCGTACCTGAGACATGTATGTCTCATAAATTGCCATGAGACACTTTTTTTGACATGATTTAACCTTTTATTACATTTACTTAACAGTTGATTACTTTCATTTTAAACCAGCTCGTCCCGGAAAGCATGAGACAAAAATGAAAGCCTTTCAACAGCCAGGCATTCAAATAATCTACAGGCTGGCATCACTAATTAACCTAAAATATTGCAAACATTGCTTAATTGTTTTTTTAATGCTGTTTGGCACATTACTTGAGAGTAAAGAATCCAATTGTAACAGAAGCGCTATCCACTGGTAGCCATCTTTTCTGAAATCTCTGAGGTGTGTCATTGTGAAAAAGTGTGATCATAACATCCTGAAAACACTGGAGCTGGTTGAAGTAATGGTAAAGCTTGCCAACACGGGAGACATCGATAGAGAGGATAGTGGATGTGGGGTGCTATACGGTGTGATGCTGGATTCTGCCTTCAAAATTAAAAAACTGGCAGAAGAAGAAAGAGACAAGCACGTCAGGAAAGGCTGGTTCAAGTAAATCGGGGGAACGGCTTTTCAACCAATTGTACTGAAGTCAAATCAATTAAACTGCAAAAATGGAGAATCAAATGAAAAAATGGGTATGCTCGGTATGTGGATATGTTCATGAAGGTGATCAGCCTCCCGCGGAATGTCCTCAATGTAAAGCAGGAGCTGACAAGTTCAACGAAAAGCAGGAAGGGGAACTTTCCTGGGCAGATGAGCACGTCATTGGAGTGGCTAAAGACGTTGATGCAGAAATCCTTGAAGGGCTGAGAGCCAACTTTACAGGTGAATGCACGGAAGTCGGCATGTATCTGGCTATGAGTCGCCAGGCTGACCGTGAAGGGTACCCGGAAGTTGCAGAAGCATACAAGCGCATTGCTTATGAAGAGGCTGATCATGCTTCAAAATTTGCAGAACTTCTGGGAGAGGTTGTCTGGGCAGATACAAAGAAAAACCTGGAAGCTCGAGTTGAAGCTGAGCACGGCGCCTGTCAGGGCAAAAAAGATCTGGCAACCAAGGCCAAGCAGTTGAATTATGACGCCATCCATGATACCGTTCATGAGATGTGTAAAGACGAAGCCCGTCACGGATCAGCGTTTGCAGGTCTGTTAAAGCGGTATTTCGGATAAGGATTTCAAGGCCGGCCGAATGGCCGGCTACTGTTGCAACCAACCCTCAGCAACTACTGCTACAACAATGACGGAGTCAGTTATGTATCACAAGTTTAATGCAAAAGAAATTCTGGAAATGGCTGAACAGATTGAACGAAACGGATTTCAGTACTATACAAAAGCAGCCAACGACGTCCAGGGTGACGATATCAAGAAATTCCTGCTGGAACTGGCAGAAATGGAAGTCGGTCATGAAGAAATATTCAAGGAAATGAAGGACCAGCTCAGCGACAAGGAAAAAGAGGACGTTGTATTTGATCCAAATGAAGAAACAGCTATGTATCTTCAGGCATTGGCAGACTCACGCGTATTTTACGAAAAGAAAATTGATACCAGTTCAGTGATTGAAGTGCTTAAGGAAGCCATCGTAGCCGAGAAAGACTCAATTGTCTTCTATCTTGGCATGAAAGACATGGTTCCATCAGACAAGGGAAAGGAACGAATTGATCATATCATCAGGGAAGAGATGAAACACATTCAGGTGATTACTAACCAGTTAAAAAAGTATTCGGCTTAGGGATCGTTCATAGATAACTTCACATAATCTATTTGCAAAAGCCTCCAAAACACTGGATATTTTGCAAACAGAAAGTGACAGCGACGTGTTTCTTTAACGCTAATGAGAAACACTCGACTAATTTATGAGCTGACCCTTAGTTCAGCAACCAGCCTTTTCTTGGAACATCATTCCGATGGTGTGCCGCAAGAACCCTCAAAGCTGCACATTAAGATTTCCAATCCCTGTTTTTTTTCACTGTATGACTGATCATATTTAATCGATATTTCATTGAGGAGACAACAATGGACAAGTATATCTGCACAACCTGTGACTATGTTTACGACCCGGCACTGGGCGACCCTGATAACGGTATCGAGCCTGGAACATCGTTTGCTGACCTTCCGGACGATTGGGAATGCCCCCTTTGCGGTGTTGGCAAAGAAGAATTTGACAAAGAGAGTTAAGCCTTATGAGCGCACACGAAATCAAAAAAGGTATTTACTGGGTCGGTGCCATTGATTGGGCCGTCAGAAATTTTCATGGATACCTGACGCAGCAGGGCACAACCTACAATGCGTACCTGGTTGTTGACGAAAAAATAGTGCTGGTCGATACCGTCAAGCAGGAACTCACCGACCAGATGATGTATCGAATCGGACAGATCGTCGATCCATCCAAAATTGATTATATTCTGTCCAACCATGTAGAGCCCGATCATTCCGGCGCCATCCCAGAAGTATTGGAGGCGGCGCCCCAGGCCATAATCCTGACAACAAAGAAGGGTGAGAAGGGCCTGACCCGCCACTACAAAGCAGATTGGAACTATCAGGTAGTGGGAACAGGTGACAAGCTGGATATCGGCAAGCGAACACTGGTGTTCATCAACACCCCGATGGTCCATTGGCCAGATTCCATGGTGACCTACCTTCCTGAAGATAAAATCCTTTTTTCAAATGACGCCTTCGGTCAACACATCGCATCCACAGAACGATACGATGACGAATTGGGCTGGAGTCTGGTGAAGAGAGATTCAGCCAAGTACTACGCCAACATCGTACTGCCTTTTGACAAACAGGTTAATAAGGCACTGACCGGGTTGTCAGGACTTGATATCGATCTGATCTGTCCCAGTCACGGGATCATCTGGCGTTCTTACATAACTGACATTCTGGGAGAGTATCAGAAATGGGCGGCAAATGAGACGGAACCAAAGGCCCTGATTGTCTATGACACCATGTGGAACTCCACCGCTAAACTTGCGTGGGAGCTGGAGAAAGGACTCTCCGCAAGCGGTGTTCCGGTAACGGTGAGAACACTGAAGGTTAATCATATATCAGACATCATGACGGATGTCCTGACATCGAAGCTGATGCTACTCGGTTCCCCGACCTTGAACAATACCCTATTGCCAACCATGTCGGAGTTTGCCACTTATCTGAAAGGGTTAAGACCCAAAAACCGGATGGGATACGCGTTTGGATCATATGGATGGGGAGGCCAGTCTGTAGCAGAGTTAGAAAAAATAATGGAAGACCTGAAGTGGGAATGCCCCCTTCCCGGCAATAAAGTTGAGTATGTACCAGACCAGGACGAATTAGCAGCTGCATTTGAGTCCGGTCAGAAGTTGGCGGAACTCGTGCTGAGATAGAAACCGCTTTGCCACAACGACAGGCTTTTTCCGACCAATTGTATCACCGGCAGCAATTTGCCGGTGACAGATACTGCACCGGAAACACGTCTGCCACCCCCGGATATTCATCCGGGTACTCTGAATATCAAAGCTAGAACCGATTCATTTTTGAACCTGAAACGGAGAAAACGATTATGGACCCAGTCTTACTCGCAAGAATCCAATTTGCTGTCACCATTGGATTCCACTATATTTTTCCGCCGATAACCATTGGGATGACGGCGCTGATTAGCATTTTTCTCGGTCTGCATCTGAAGACAGATGACAAGCTGTACGAGAAGATCGCACAATTCTGGATCAGCATTTTTGTTGTGATTTTTTCCGTGGGTGTTGCTACAGGAATCGTGATGGAGTTCCAATTCGGAACCAACTGGGAGAAGTACTCCCGTTTTGTCGGAGATATTTTCGGAGCCCCGCTTGCGGCGGAAGGTATTTTCGCTTTCTTCCTGGAATCCACTTTCCTGGGTGTACTGGTTTTCGGTAAAGAACGGGTATCCAAACGAACCTATTTCATCTCATCGCTGATGGTCATGATCGGGTCTACACTTTCAGCATTCTGGATAATTGCAGCGAATTCCTGGCAGCAGACCCCGGCTGGTTACGCGATTGTTAATGGCAGGGCCGAACTGACCGATTTTTTCGCGGCAATATTTAACGCGTCCACCATCCCCAGATTTACCCACGCCGTCGTTGGCGGATGGGTCGCCGGTGGGTTTTTTATCGCAGGATTGAGTGCTTACTTTCTCTATAAAAAACAGCATATTATCTTCGCCAAGAAATCAATCAAGATTGCACTGATTTTTACACTGGTCACCTCTATTCTGCAGATTGAACTGGGGCATATTCATGCTGTGCAAGTCACCCATACACAGCCGGAAAAAATGGCCACATTCGAGGCATTGTATGAGACCACAACCCATGCACCGATGGTGATAATGGGCATACCAAACGTTGAAGAGCAGACGGTTGATTATGAAATTTCCATTCCATCACTGCTCAGTATCATGATCGACTTTGATCCCAATTTTGAGGTCAAGGGTTTGAACGAATTTAAAAAAGAGGATCTGCCCCCCATGATGATCCCGTTTTTCTCCTATCGGGTAATGGTCGGTCTCGGATTCTACTTTATGATGATAGCCCTGATCGGTGTCATTCTCAGTTGGAAGGACAAGATAGCAGAAACCCGTTGGTTTTTATGGCTGCTGATTGTGACTATTCCGCTTCCCATCATCGCCAATGAAATGGGCTGGATCGCAGCCGAGGTTGGGCGACAGCCGTGGGTCGTCTATCACGAACTGAGGACAGCCGACGCAATATCCACTGTGGTATCGGCCGGTGAAATCCTATTTTCTCTCATTCTTTTCAGTGCACTGTATATTGTATTGTTCGGCCTGTTTGTCTTTCTGGTGTCCAAGAAGATGAAGAAAGGACCCGAAGCAGCACAGGGCGGGTATTAAACACCTGAGTTATGTGTAGAGACATTGTGACAGAACAAACTGAAACGACAAATACAAATACTATTTTGTTAAGGAGATAAAATGGATTTAAACATTACCTGGTTTATATTGATTGGGGTATTGCTGGTCGGATATGCAATCCTTGATGGTTTTGACCTCGGAGTAGCTATTCTTCAACTCTTCACCAACCGTGAGGAAGATAAGAAAGCCATTCATGATGCCATTGCCCCATTCTGGGACGGAAATGAAGTCTGGCTAATAACAGGTGGCGGTGCTGTCTTCGCAGCCTTCCCACACGTATACGCTACCGTCTTCAGTGGATTTTACCTGGCTATCATGCTTCTGCTGGTCGGATTGATCTTCCGTGCGATTTCCATCGAGTTCAGAAACCAGGTTGACAATGATGCCTGGAAAACCTTCTGGGACAAAGCCTTCTCTTTTTCCAGCCTGGTTGTTGCCCTGTTGCTGGGTGTGGCTCTCGGCAATATCTTTATCGGGATTCCATTGGACGGACAGATGAATTATACCGGTTCCTTTTTCACCCTGCTTAGACCTGTTCCGCTGTTTGTGGGATTGACAGGTGTCTTGATGTTCTGCACCCAGGGAGCGGCGTATCTGCTCCTGAAAACGGATGGACCACTCTATAAATCGGCCCGGGGCTGGGTTAAAAAAAGCTGGATGCTGTTCATTGTGTTCATGATCTTAACAACAGTTGTGACAGCGATAGTGGATGTGTCAAAAATCGGAACGCTGTTCAGTAGTACGGCTGGATACCTGGCGATAATTTTACTGCTGGCCGGCATTGTCCTGTTACCTATATTTCTGAAGAAAGAGCAAAATTTCCGTGTCTTCCTCTCATCGTCAACGATCATTGCCTCCATGTTCCTGATCGTGGGCGCCACCATATTTCCGAATATGGTCCCGGCACAGATACCTGAATACAGCCTGACGATATACAATTCGTCTTCCAGCCAGTTGACACTGACAGTCATGCTGATCTTTGCGCTTATCGGGATGCCTATTGTAATTGGATACACCACTTTTGTTTATCGGGTGTTTCGGAAATAGAGACTGATAGAACCTGTTGTCTGGCATCACCGTTGCAGATGATAAAATAGAATACCACCCTCACAGGGAATTAACCTTAAGCTGTGTCCACAGGGCACGGTTTCTTTTTTTGTATTGGTTTAAATAAGCGATCGAACTATGGAACTCAATATCAACTCTGTTGAGGATGTCACTGCTCTGTTGGAAGGACAGGGCTATATCAGCTCAACGGATATATCCACCATTGTCTACCTTGCCATCAAAATGAAACGTCCTATTCTGGTCGAAGGACCGGCAGGAGTAGGAAAAACTGAACTGGCCAAATCATTGGCCCATTCACTAAACCTGGAACTGATTCAACTGCAGTGTTATGAAGGTCTTGATGAGACCAAGGCAATATACGAATGGGAATACGCCAAACAGCTTCTCTACACCCAGATCCTGAAGGAAAAAATCAATGAGGTGGTGGGATCTGCCGATAACCTGGACGAATCCATTCAGCGTCTGATGAATCTTGAAGATGCTTTCTTCTCTGACCATTTTCTGCTGGCACGTCCACTGCTGAGGGCGATTCGGTGTGACAAAATACCGGTACTGCTAATTGATGAGGTCGACAAATCCGATCCGGAATTCGAAGCGTATCTATTAGAAATCCTGAGCACCAATGAAATAACTATTCCTGAACTGGGTACACAGAAAGCCAAAGAGATCCCTGTTGTATTTCTAACCTCAAATAATGTCAGGGATTTGAGTGATGCACTAAAAAGAAGATGCTTAAACCTCTACGTTGATTTTCCCTCACCGGAGCTGGAAACGAAAATCGTGGAGTCCAAGTTTCCAGAGCTTTCCCAGAAACTGGTAAAGCAGTTGGTCAATGCCATACATGAGATTCGAAAGCTGGAGATCAAAAAACTGCCATCTATTTCGGAAACCCTGGACTGGGCCAGTGCTCTGCTGACGCTTCAGGTGGATGAAATCACCCCAGAGGACCTGAAAAAAACCCTGGGAATTATCGCCAAATATAAAACCGACATGGATCAAGTCATGGAAGCCGTCGACAAGATACTTGGAGACGTGGCATGATCAGCATGATGCTTCGGTTTACCAACTACCTGAGGTATGAGGGCTTTTCTGTTTCCACCTCTGCTCTGAACAATGCTATTGCCGCATTGGAGTGGGTTAATCCGGTTAGAAGAGATCAGTTTTATTCTGCCATGGAAGCCTGCCTTGTCCAGAACATAGAGGAGCGGGAGAAATTCGCAAGGTTTTTCAAACGATTTTTCGAGGACAAGACCCCACTGGAATTTGAGCATGAAGATACCACCTTTCGAATGCAGGCAGGTGAATTCGCCGACCAGCTGCGTCAGGATGACGATTATATTTCCAAGATCATCGCCGACTATATCGAAGGGGATGTTTTAAAATTGATGGAGAACATCGGGGACAAGGTTCCCTTCCGGCAGGTGGAAAACGATGTGGCTTCCGGTTTGGGCATGAGCAAGGATAAGGTCAGGAAGGAGATTATCAAGCGTATCAATCTGCTGGTAGATACCGCCGAGGATTTTGCCGCTACCTCCTTTCACATGCCCAAGGACCAGCGGGAAACGCTGAGCGAATTCCTGGTGGATCGTCTCAGAGAGGCTGGTGCCCTGATGAAACAGGAGCCAATTAAAAGCCATGGTCGCCAGAAACTACTCCCCTGGGAAAAACAACGAACAATCTCTACCATTAGTTTTGATAAGCTGACCCTGGTCGAACATGAAAAGGTTAAGGGCGAGGTTGAGAAAATCGCCAAGAAGTTAAAAGATGCTCTCTCTCGACAGCGGAAAAGATCGTCGAAAGGGCACATAGACATTAAAAGTACGATTCGAGCCTCCATGAAATATGGCGGTGTGCCATTCAATGTGCGGATGAAGTCCCCCAAACGGAAAAAAGGAAAGATCATCGCCCTTTGTGACATATCGATGTCCGTAGCGTTTGCAGCCCAGTTTATGCTTCTATTACTCTATCGGCTGCAGAACCGTTTTTCCAAGATCCGCTCCTTTGTTTTTATCCGCAACACATATGAAATTTCGCATTTCTTTACCAAACATCCGCTTGAGGTAGCCCTGCAGAAAGCCGTTCAAACCCACAATATCGGCATGGGTCAATTGACAAACTACGCCAGTGCATTCAAGTCCTTCCTGGAAAACTACCCGAATGTCATCAACAAGGACACTACTCTACTGATCATGGGTGACGGGTTGAACAACCATAACGATCCAAAAACAGAATACCTGAAGCGGATGGCGGAAAAAGCAGCCCGGACGATCTGGCTGAATCCGGAAGAGCAGGAGTATTGGTACTCACCTTCCAGCGCCATATTGGATTACGAACCCATCTGTACGCAGATGGTTGAATGCGCTACCATAGATCAACTCTCCGATTTTGCGAAAAACCTGATTCTATAGAAAACTGGCTGTTCTTGGCGCTACCGTCAGAAACCCGCCTGTTTCAACCTATTGGATTGAACCTGCTCGGGGTCCAAAAATGTGGAAACTGACATGCCAGAGAGGCTGCCAATGAGAGCCCTGATCGGTTTATGCCAGGCCACTTCTCACTTGTGTCAAGGAGGAAGCCATGGATAAAGTTAACAAATGGCTCAGAGACCCCCTGACGGCTCTGATATCTGGCTCCCGGGGAGCATGGTTGATGTACCTGCTGACCATAGGAGCGCTGGTTGTTTTTCTGATATCCAATTCATCCCAGTTAGGCTACAGGTGGCAATGGTACCGCGTAGGCCGTTATCTTTTCAAATCTGGAGAAAATGGATTGGTGGCGGGGGTTCTGTTACAGGGGGTTGTGATCACCCTCAAAATTTCCATCATCAGCCTGCTCCTCTCCTCTGTTATCGGTCTGTTCACAGCCCTATTGAAACTGTCCAACTCGATTGTCGGCCGCTGGGTCGCCGGACTGTATATTGAGTCTATTCGCAATACCCCTCTACTGATTCAAATTCTGTTTTTCTACTTTGTCCTGGCACCCATTTTCGAGGTTGGTGCCTTTACATCTGCCGTTATTGCGTTAAGCCTTTTTGAGGGGGCTTATACATCCGAAATTATTCGTGGCGGCATTAAAGCAATTCCCCGGGGACAGTGGGAAGCAGCCACATCCCTGGGAATGTCCAGACCTCAAGCTTATCGTTCTGTGATTCTGCCACAGGCATTTCGAATGATGATTCCACCGCTGACCGGACAGGCAATTTCTCTGGTCAAGGATTCGGCTCTTGTCAGTGTCATCGCCATTTATGATCTGACCATGCAGGGGCAGGCCGTTATAGCCGAAACCTTTCTGACATTTGAAATCTGGCTGACGGTGGCTGCGCTCTACCTCTCACTGACGTTGACACTATCAGTCCTGGTTCGCCTGCTGGAAAAAAAGACGATGATGTAGGGCTGTTTAAACAGTAAGCAAAATGTTGAGCCGGACCCCCTGACTTTCTGCTTTCCAGTGCAGGGGTTATTACAGATTTTTCTTTGGGATCGTACAAAATTAACTTGGCATAAACTGTCCGCAAAAGTCCCATAAAGACCGGACATTTTGCTGACAGAATGCCAAGTAATTTTTGAGCCGACCCTTTGGCGTGGCGGCCATTAAATCGTTACCTTTATTTCTCACCTGAACAGGAGGATGCATGGCTTTTAGTAAATGGATTGTGTTAATCATGGGATTGGCTCTGGGACTGACAATCGCAGGTTGTGGTTCGGATAAGAATGAAAATTCGGCCCAAAAGACCATGGTGGAATCTCACCTGGATACCATCGTCAAGCGGGGCACCTTAAAAGTCGGCATGTCAACCTTTGTTCCGTGGGCGATGAAAGATAAAACTGGAAAGCTGATCGGTTTTGAAATAGACGTTGCCAGGCAACTGGCTGAGGACCTGGGGGTCAAAATTGAATTTGTTCCCACTAAATGGTCCGGTATTATTCCGGCCCTGCTAACAGGTAAATTTGATGTTATTATCGGCGGGATGGGGATTCTGCCGGGCCGAAACCTCAAGGTCAACTTCTCGATACCCTATGACTACACCGGTATGTCCATTGTCGCTCATAAAGTGAAAGCAAAGGGTTATAATAGCCTGGCTGATTTTAACAAGACCTCCGTGGAAATCGCTGCCAGAATCGGTACCAGTGCTGCCGCAGCAGCAAAAAAGATCATGCCCAAAGCACAATTAAAACTCTTTGATGACGAGTCCCAGGCTATACAGGAACTGCTTTCAGGCAGGGTACATGCTGTTGTGGCCTCCTCTCCCCTGCCCGCTTTCCAGGCAATCAAGTATGCAGATAACCTCTTTGTACCCGTCCCGGGGAACTTCACACGGGAACCGATTGGATTTGCCTTGCGAAAGGGGGACTATGACCTGATCAACTTTTTCAACAGCTGGATACGGGTTAAGGAAGCACAGGGCTGGCTGGCTGACACCAAACATTACTGGTTTAAAACCAGGGACTGGGAAAGCCAGGTACAATAGTGAGATTTCCATTGATTCGAAAAAAACTTAGATTGAATGCGCTGGACCTGGTAATGATCCTGCTGCTGGTTGGTGGTGGGGCATACCTGATTAACACCGCTTTCTTTGCATTTACCTATCAATGGAACTGGTCTGTCATCCCCCAGTACTTTTTCCGATTTGATGCGTCCACGGACAGCTGGGTACCCAACCTGCTGGTAACCGGATTTCTGACAACCATTCGTCTCAGCATCTGGTCCTCTTTGCTGGGATTGGTACTGGGAACGATTGGGGCCATCGTTCTGCGCTCCAGAAGCCTCTACCTGAGGCTTCTGGGCCGGTCCTATGTTGAACTGGTCCGTAACACGCCACCGTTGGTTCTGGTGTTTATCTTCTACTTTTTCTTCGGTAACCAGATCATGGCCATGCTGGACGTGGCACACTTCATTGCTACCAGATCAGATAGTACCCAGCATCTGCTGTCAATCCTGTTTGCCTCAAAAGAGCTTTTTCCCGAGTTTTTATCTGCTATATTGACACTGGCTCTCTATGAGGGGGCTTACATGACAGAAATTCTCCGGGCAGGTCTGGACGCTGTTCCAGAAGGACAGTGGGAAGCCGCAGACTCTCTGGGAATGGGTACAGTGAGCAAGTACCGCGATGTGATTTTACCCCAGGCGTTTCGGATCATACTGCCGGCTCTTGCCGGTCAGTTTATTTCAACCATTAAGAACTCAGCCATTGTATCTGTGATTTCGATACAGGAACTCACATTTCAGGGAATGGAGCTGATGTCAGCCACCTACCTGACCTTCGAAACCTGGATTACAATCACGCTAATGTATTTCTGCCTGACTTTCACCTGCTCGTTGGGGGCTGGACGCCTGGAACGACACCTTCAGAAAAAGCAGTAACTCTCCCTTGAAGATCAGAAAACATGCCTCAGATACCGCCTCATCCAACAGGGAGAAATAGGATAAGTGAAGGGTAACTAGAAGGGTTTATGATCAGCATATTGCACAAGCCAGCGATCCAGATCCACGAAGGTCAGTTGCTCCCTGCCGTCCAGGTAGGCCATTGTAATCCAGCCGTCACACCACCCCGAGGTTTCTTTCAGCTTGGACACCTCTTCATCGGAAAGCAGATCCTGGTTTCCAGTGATCTCATTCCACAATTCGTACTCCAGTCCAAAAGCCCATTCCTTGTTGTAGTGTTTGCTACTTAGGCTGGTCATTATTTCCGCCAGCTGTTGAGCCGCTCCTTTCAGTAACATGGTTAATTCCTGTTTGATAATTGATAATTTGATACGCCGATGTCCCGAGTTCTTCTTTACCGATGTCCCGAGTTCTTCTTTACCATTATCCAGATTCGCCGAAAAGTCCAGCCGTATTGTCCATTCAGGCCAAAATTCAATCGCCCGAAAGGTTGCTACAACTGCTGGACAATACCGTTTACGCTTCCTTTCACTCTGACATTGGTGAGGATTGGGCACGAAACGGTCTGGATTTGACGAATCGTTACGATCTTTTTGCAGCAGCAGAGGTATTCTGTCATTACTGATGTGTTACCCTGTATTTCAATAAGTTACAGACTTCAGCAAGGTATAGTGCTGTTGACAGTTGATGGCGCTTTGCACTATCGTGCCTGTTATTCCCAGTGATTGCACAATAAAAATGTCATTCGGTTTTGCCATATAAGTGGAGAAAAAAATGATAATCGACATTCATGTCCATCCGTTCTGTAAAGAAATTACGGTCACACCCGGTTTTGAAGTTGCCTTTGAGCGCATGTTCAAGGAACAACGGAACCCAAAGAAGATGGAGGCCTTGCAATCTGGCCTGGCGCTTCTTTTTGAGCACAACACTGTCGATAATATCATTGCGGACATGGACAGAAACGGAATCGATAAGTCCTGTATTGTGGCAATGAACCTGACCACCCGTTATGGTGTTGAACTGGTTACCAACGAAGATGTAGGAAGGCTGGCAGCGGCGTATCCAGAACGATTCATTCCCTTTGCCAGTGTGGACCCCAATATGGGACAAGCAGCGGTCGACCAGCTAAAATACGCTGTGGAAGAACTGGGTTGTCGCGGACTCAAGCTGGTACCACCCGTTCAACATTTTGACTTTTCAGATCCCCGACACGATCCTTTGTGGCAAATGGCCCAGGATCTTGGCATTATTGTCTGGACGCATTGTTCCCACCAGATGTCACATCCCGACTCCGACGCCAGGCTGGGGAGCCCCATGCTGATTGAACCGGTAGCCCACAAATTCAGAGACCTGAGAATCGTCCTGGGACACTGCGGCTTTCCATGGGTGTGGGAGGCCTGGTCGCTGGTTGTGCGTCACATGAATGTCTATGTTGATATTTCCGCCTATACCAATCTTTACAACCATATGCCATGGGACGCCTATACGAAGTATGATGCCGAACAAAAGGTTCTGTTTGCCACGGACTACCCGCTTGTCAGCTTTGATGAAACAATTGCAGCGTTGCAAAATGCTGAAATTTCGGATGATTTTAGACATAAAATTTTGCAGGAAAACGTAGAAACCCTACTGCGGTGAGCCGCATGGCATCCAAATCAACAGACTCAACAGCGAGGGATATGGGAACCCAACAGGAAGTAATTAAATCATGTGAACTATTAAAGGAAGATGGGACATTAAATCAGGTGGGTTTTGCCAAACAGCCCCTGTGGCAATATGACCGAAAGAAAATCAAAGCATCCTGGCACCGAATCAAGGAATGGGATTACTATGCTATCCTCTCCCAGGAACTGGGATACGGCATCACGTTCACCGTGTCTGACCTGAGTTATATCGGACTGGTAGCCGTCTGCTGGCTTGATTTCAAAAAAGGCACATCCATCCAGCTTGACACCTTGGCCATCCTCCCCAGGGGAAAGACAAACCTGCCACCCTCCTCGGAATCGGGAACCAGCCTTTATAAAGACAAAAAAATCAATCTCCAGATAAATGTGACTGATGGTGAGCGGATTCTGGAATTTGATGTTCCTGGTTTTATAGACGTCAACGGAGACACCGGGCTTAAAGGTAAAATAACCCTGCGACAGGATCCTAAGATAGACAGCATGGCCATCGCCACATCCTGGGAGGAAAACCGCCGGGCTTTTTACTACAACCACAAGGTCAACTGTATGCCCGCTTCGGGTGACGTGACTATTGGAGAGAAACGCTACCCGTTCCAACCGGATAACAGCTTCGGGGTCCTGGACTGGGGAAGAGGGAACTGGACATATAAAAACCAGTGGTACTGGGGGTCTGCCTCCGGCCTGCTTGATGGTATTCCTGTCGGATGGAACATCGGGTACGGCTTCAGCGATCGATCCTCTGCAACCGAAAACATGCTGTTTTATAATGGCAGAGCCCACAAGCTGGACGAGGTCACCTTTCATTTCAACAGCAACGATTTTATGCAGCCCTGGCAATTCACCAGCAACGACAGCCGTTTTGAGATGACCATGGTTCCCATTGTCGATCGCAACTCAGCCATAAACCTGGGTTTGATCAAATCAGTTCAGCACCAGGTTTTCGGCCTGTTCTCAGGACATGTTATCCTGGATGACGGAACAAAACTACCCATCGAAAATATGCTGGGTTTCGCCGAAGACGTTCTGAACTGGTGGTAATAAAGCCACCTGAATCCCTCGTTACATACGGAAGCAGTACCTTATCAACACAGCCACTATGCCAACTCACCGTCCGTTCCACTGGGCTTGATTATTCTTCCCCTCTCCGATATCTGGGGAAGAAAAAAGATCATTCTGGTCTCCAACTTCATCATTGTCCTGACCCTGTCTGGCCTGCTATTTGCTGGAGATTCCTGGCTGATGGTTGGATGGATGGCTGTATTTTACGGTGTAACCTTTCCCATTTACGGTACCTGCGCCGGAGACTTTTTTCCAAGGGAGCATATGGGAACTGTCATCGGGGCCTGGACCCCTTTTTATGGTTCTGGAGCCATCGCCACTCACTGGATATCAGGGGTACTGAGAGATCGAACCGGGGTATATGACCATGCCTTTATTTCTGTTTTAAAACCCCGTCCTTTGGGCGGGGTCAGAGACATTCGGCTCTGCCTGGTGCAACAAAATCCCCCCTTGAAAGGGGGAGTTAGGTTCTTCTGAGATTTGTGATTGCTTCAAAATGCCTTACAGCCCCCTTCAAGGGGGCAAAGCAATACCGTACCCTTTGGGTGCGGATTCGTTTTATTATAAACATCGTCATGGCAGCAATAGCCTTGTGCCTGATGGTTTCTGTCAAAGGTCGGGAGAGAACGACTCTTTAGTGAAATCAGAGTTTCTGATCGATCTGTTCCAAGTCCTGATATATGGTCAACCTCCGCTGGCGAATGATCCGCCTGATATTATCTACGATAACAGGCACCTTTCGCATCGCCTCTACATCCAGTTCCAGAGCGTCCATAGCCTCTGACGCAATAATGGAATGGAGCCGGATGGGCAGGAGCTCACTGTCGGCTAAAAAGAATTCGCACTCTCCAACCAGAGCTGGTCCTTCTACCTTCTGCCTCCTTTTGCCAATCGTCATCTGAACAGCTCCCTGCACCACAAAGAGATTGTCACCACTATCCCCTTTGTTTATCAGTCGGTCACCTTTTTTCAATCGCCGGATCTGGCTACTTTTACCTATCTGATTCAGAACAATGGTGGATACACTGTCTGCCACCATCCCCGCAGACTGAAAAAACACACGTCTTTCAAACATCTGTTTGAACTGTCCTTCGTATGTGATATTCAGTGCGTTCATAGCGTCCATAAACTGGCTGGCCGGTATGGCCAGATAGGTCAGGCGGTTTATGGTTTTTACCGATGCCATACGGGCAAGGTCCGCGATGACACCTGTATCTCCGATAACCTCTCCATCCCCTGCGCTGGATTTCGACATCAGGTTGCCCGCCTTATCAAAGGTTTTGATTTCAGCTCTTCCCCTGACGATAATGTATACAAAATTACTTTTTTCGCCTTGCTCTATCAGAAAAGAACCAATATTGGGATCGATTTGCTTTGGTGAATTGGCAAATGCGTATGCATAATGCCGCATCAACTTCAGTTTTTTCTCATCAGACGGTCTGCCCATCAAGCTGATAAAATAATCCAGAACCAGCTGATAGGCCTTGGTGTAAAAACTGACAGCAGGATTCAATCCTTTGCCAAAATGAATGATCCGACCATCTCTGATTCTCATAGCTGCGTCCAGGTCTCCAATCTCCACAAATCGCCCTTCCTTTTCGTAATCGGGGTCAAGCTGACTTTTATTGACATGGGTGAAGACACGAAACGACTTTTCAGTGGCAGAATTTTTCAGATCCTGCCATTGACCGTGAACCGTAAAAGGGATAGCGGCATCTGATGTACAGCCGGAATCATACTTGATCAGGTTGTATTTCCGCTTGCGGACAATCCGATGAAGGTGGGTCAGGTGCTGTTTGGGCATCCAGCCATCGTCCACCAGCATCTGCATTCGCTTGAAAGCAACAATATCCAGAAAGTGACCGTAGGTATATTCATACCCATCATAATTGATGGAAAAGGTATAGACGGTTGTTGGAACACTGTGACAACTCAAGTGGCCCGTTATTTTCAGTCCGTCCAGGTTATATTCTTCGGTCTGATAGGGGTTGTCCTGTCTGAATGGCAGTAGAATCCAGTTGAAACTCGCGGAAACTGTCGACTCTGGCAGATCAACCAATGCCGCCAGTTTTCGGATCAGGGAGTGTTTGACCGGCTCTGTTGTAATAATACTGCAGGGATGCGTGCGCCTGAACAGTTCGACCATGGCGCCATTATGGTCATCATGATTGTGGGTGGCAATGACTGTATTTATCGATTGTTTTGAGAGACCGTTGTGGTTGATTATATCCGTCATGTTTGAGGGATAATCAATCAACACCGGTTCATATTTGTTGATGATACTGGTGTGAGCGCAGCTGCAGTAGGGATCCATTCCGTCATACTCACCTGTATGCCAGATACCAAAGTTGGTTACCGGAAACTTCAGGTGTTTGTACTCAACCGGGGCTCTGAAATTTTCGTCCGGTTCCAACGTGATATCGATATCCACATGCTCTTTTTTGAGGATAAGAGGCGGCAGAAACCGCAGGATGTTT
>JAOZRE010000304.1 GCA_029940215.1 bacterium
AAAGCAGAAAATTAATCCCCTGCTGGGAGCTGCAGGGGTATCAGCCGTGCCTATGGCAGCCAGAGTCGTTCACAAGGTTGGTCAGGAGGAGAGCAAGAAAAATTACCTGTTGATGTATGCGATGGGACCGAATGTCGCGGGTGTTATCGGAACTGTTATCGCAGCAGGAATTTTTCTGACTTTTTTAAAATAGTTATTCTAAAATCTGTTCTGATAAATAACAATCGGATCAGAGTTCAGTGTAGTCAAATCAAGAACGCACCTTTTTAAGGAGAAAAGTAATATGGCAGAAGAAATAATAGCCCCCCTATCAGGCAAAATAATGGCCATTAACATCACAGTCGGGCAGGAAGTAGAGGAAGACGAAGAAGCTGTGATTATTGAAGCAATGAAAATGGAAACATCAATTTATGTTCCCTGTGATGGAAAAATTGCAGAGATTAAGGTCAAGGTTGGGGACGAGGTGGAAGAGGACGATGTCCTGGCTGTGATCGAATAGTCAGCAATTTTCTTAACCGCGCTCAATCTGCTAAAAGTGGTGTGCATCCTCTTTTTGCAGCAGATTAACTTACCCACTAAATGCCAGCAATCTACGTTCCCGATGGTCTAAGTGTACTCATGTATCACCACTGGATTGCTGTGATATATAAAAGAAGCACTGAAAATAAAGAAAACGAGAAATATATGAGACCCTATTTTGAAAAAATGCCAGACCTGGGCAAGGAGCTGAAAAAAGGTCAGATTAAACGAAGCGAAGAAGCCCGGCAGCAATTCAAGGATTCAGAAGTTGAAATTGAAAAGGAAGTGGACAAGGTCAAGAATGCCGGATTTTCCGAGGAAAAGATCAACGCGCGTGGGCAGATGACAGTCTGGCAGCGGCTGGAGTACCTGATCGACCCGGGAACCTGGTCACCCCTTCACACCCTTTTCAACCCGACGGATAATGAAGAGGGAACCACAAACGTCATTGACGGAATCGGCAAGATATCAGGCCGCTGGGCGGTGGTAATCGGATTTGACAATAAAGTAATGGCGGGTGCCTGGCTGCCCGGGCAATCCGAAAACATTCTCAGAGTGCAGGATTTGGCCAAGCGGTTGAATATCCCGCTTGTCTGGCTGGTGAACTGCAGTGGTGCCAAACTGACTGAACAGGAGAAGTTCTATGCGAATAGACGGGGGGCCGGAACGCCCTTTTTCAGGCATGCCGAACTCGAACAACTGGGAATCCCCGTATTGGCAGGAATATACGGGACCAATCCGGCAGGTGGCGGCTATCAGGCCGTCAGTCCGACTATTCTCTTTGCTCATAAAGACTGCAACATTGCAGTTGGTGGAGCAGGCATTGTTAGTGGTATGGCTCCCAAGGGCGGTTTCGACCTGGATTCAGCAGAAGATCTGATTGAAAAGTCAAAACATTTCAAGGCCAAACCTCCGGGAGCAGTCAGCACCCATTATGACGCGACCGGTTTTTTCCGGTATGTTTACGAAGAGGAGACTGGTGTTCTGGATGGTCTGAAGGACTTCATGACGAAGATACCGGCCTATGATCCAGAGTTCTTCAGGGTAGCAGAGCCAGCTGCTCCTAAATTTGAGCAGGATGACCTGTATCGGTTGCTGCCACTGGATCCAAAGAAAGTGTATGACTTTGACGAAATACTGGCGCGCCTGGTGGATAACAGTGAACACATGGAGTACCGTCCGGATTACGGACCGGAGATGTATACCGGCCTCGTGAAGATAGACGGATTTCTGGTTGGCTGTATCGGAAACAGGCAGGGTTACCTGGGTAAAGGCTACCCGGAATATGCCGATTATCCTGGAATTTGCGGAAAGCTGTATCGGCAGGGGTTGATCAAGATGAACGAATTCGTCACACAGTGTGGCCGTGACCGGGTACCGGTTGTCTGGTTTCAGGATACATCTGGTATTGACGTGGGTGATATTGCCGAGAGAGCTGAACTACTTGGTCTGGGACAATCGCTGGTCTACTCCATCCAGCAAACCGATGTGCCGATGATGTTGGTATTACTGAGAAAAGGAACTGCTGCTGCTCACTATGTCCTGGGAGGTCCGACGGCCAACCGGCACAACGCGTTTACTATCGGTACGACCGCCTCGGAGATCTACGTCATGCATGGTGAAACAGCTTCCGTGGCAACCTACTCCAGGAGACTGGTCAAGGAGAAGGAAGCCGGACGTCCACTGGAACCTGTGATTGAAAAAATGAATGCCCTGGCAGATGAATATCATCAGAAATCCCGACCGCTGTTTTGTGCAAAAACAGGGATGGTGGATGAGATCGTTCCCCTGGATGCAGTGAGAAAGTACCTGGTTGCATTTGCCGGGTCTTCCTACCAGAATCCCAAATCCATCTGTCCCCAGCATCACCTGATGCTGCCCCGTATTATCAAGGGCTGATCAAAAGCCTTCCTGCTGGTACGGATTAGTTGACGGGGCCAGGTCTTTTTCTTTTTTGAGCGCTTCAATAAAAGACCTGAACCCGCTAACGATCCAGAATATAACCTTTGTCCGGTTGAGTCAAAAAATTTGCCGGTTTCGATCATTCGTCAGCCATCTTCCGGGTGAATAGTCTTCTCAGATTGACCGCTAGACAAACAAGCTTCCATTCCTTTGATACCTGGTCACAACGACCCAAAATGAAACCCGGCGAAACCCCACGGCGCGTCTGCCCCTTCAAAAAAACTGGTTCCACAATCATATTTCGGTATCGACAATATCTCTTTTCTGTGCCCGGAGCTCAGTTTACGTCTTTCGGTAACTCCAATCGTCTTTGAGTTCAGGAAACCAAATAGACCTAAGAAGAACTGAGCCATCAGTGATTTCGATTAATAATTTACTTGACAATGGACCCTGATTCAAATAATTAAATGTCATACATTAATATATCTATCTATATAATTCTGCTATTGGCAGGGTCCATGAGGAGGGCTTTTTCAAGGGCGACGTTGTTGTTTTAAACATATTTAAAAGGTCATCCAGGGATGTTCAAGAAATTAAATCAGGATCAGATGTACGAGAAGATCACGAAGGAGATAATGGATGCGATCTTCAGAGGTGATCTGAAGCCGAACGACAAGCTGCAGTCTGAACACGAACTGAGTAAAACCTTTGGAGTGAGTCGTGTTACCATACGGGAGGCGTTATTGTCTCTCAAGCATCATGGTGTAATTGAGGTTCGCCAGGGTGCCAAAGGGGGCGCCTATGTGAAGAAAATGGATATTGACGATGTTGCTTTACAGATGGAGAAGGTGCTGCAGGTGACCAATATTACCATTGAGCAGATCAGTGATGTCAGAAGCGTCCTGGAAAGTGCGATCATTACACGGCTGATTGATCCGCATGATAATGAAGACTGCATCAGAAGGATGGAAGAGACGATAGTTGAGGCGGAGAAACACCTTAAAAATGGAGATGCTGAGGCACGATTACAATCCAATATCGAATTTCACACCATCATATCGGAGATGACCAAAAACGCTTTCATTATGATAATGCACAAAATCGTCCTGAACATGCTGCATGATTTTTTCAAACATGTGCGTGCGACGGATGAGATGGCGCGTCGAACCATTCGGGAACATCGAAGAATTACAGTTGCACTGAAGGAGGGTGATTTTAATCGTGCCGGCGAGCTTTGTAGAGATCATATTGTGGGAATCGATAAACTCATATCCAATAAATCCAAAGAGCAATCGATTCTGAAAAAATAGACGGTGGCGATAGGAAAGCAAGTCATCGTGATAACGAATCAGGGAGGACAGCAGATGTGGCAAAGTGAGATTGAGGAACTTGAAAAAAGGAAGGTGTTTGCCAATCAATTAGGAGGACAGCAGAATATCGATCGTCAACATGCAAACCAGAAAATGACGGTTCGTGAAAGAATCAATGCGATTTCGGATAAAAACTCTTTCAGGGAGCGGGGGCAACTTGCTGGTGTTGCGACGTACAAGGATGGAAAGTTGGAACACGTTGTCCCCTGTCCGTTTGTGATGGGAACAGCAACTATCAGTGGCCAGAGGGTTGCCGTACATGGAGACGATTTTACGGTCAAGGGAGCCTCGGTTGGCCGGTTGTATAAGGCCAAGGGGGCTTATTTTGTCAAGATGGCCCGTTCACTGAAGCTTCCCGTTATTCGGCTGATTGAAGGTGCCGGTGGTTCCATCAAGGAGATTCTTGAGATTGGCTATACAGAATTGCCAAGCTCTGGAGACGAATGTGTCCAGGACAGGGTAGATATCATGTCTGAGGTTCCGGTGGTATCTGCAGGATTTGGGTCAGTGGCCGGTCTTGGTGCCTTGTATATGGTTCAAAGTCATTTTTCGGTCATGGTGAAAGAAAAATCCCATGTCTTTGTGGGGGGACCTCCACTGGTCAAAGCGGCAAACATGGGAAGCAACATCACCAAGGAGGAACTTGGCGGGTATAAGTTGCATACTCGGCTGACAGGTGTTGTGGACAATGCAGCTGAAGATGAAGCAGATGCGCTGGATCAGGTGAAGGCGTTTTTATCCTACCTGCCCTCAAACGTCTGGCAGATGCCCAAGCGAAAGCTACCTGTGGACGATTCTCCTGACCGAATGGAAGAGATACTTGTTTCTGAGATCCCAAAAAATGTGAAGAAAGCCTACAACATGCGTAAGATTTTAAAGGCGATTCTGGACAAGGGATCTGTTTTTGAAATCGGAAAATACCAGGGCCGCTCTCAGATCACCGCCCTGGCTCGCATTAATGGATATCCGGTTGGCGTATTGGCAAACGACCCCAATATCCTGGGGGGGTCCTTTAATCATGATGTCGCTGAAAAATTTCAGCGCTTTATTGATATGTGTGACACGTTCCACCTGCCAATCGTCAACTTTGTGGATCAACCGGGATTCACCATCGGTATGAAAAGTGAACTTTATGGCACCATCCGCAAAGGAGTCCGGGCCAGTTTCGCGATTGTCCAGGCCACGATTCCCCTGGCAGTATTTTATCTGCGTAAATGTTTTGGTGTCGCGGGGGCTGCCCAGAAGAGTGGAAGTCGGCTGAGTTGGCGATATGCATGGCCTTCTGCTGTTTTTGGCAACATTCCTGTTGAGGGGGGGGTCTATGCAGCCCACAGAAAGGAAATTGAGGCGTCAGATGATCCCGATGCTTATCTGAAAACACTTCAGGACGAGTATCGGGAAGTGACGTCCCCCTTTAAAACAGCGGAAGTATTTGGGCTTGAAGATATTATCGATCCGAGGGAGACACGCCCCATCCTATGTGACTGGGTCGAAATGGCGTATGAAATAGAACAGCACCATTTAGGCATCAAAAGAAGGGGAATACGATGCTAATGGGGCGTTCAAACTGCCAGGGAGGCTGCTTTAGACATTAGTCAGCAATGCCCGGGTATTTAACGATTTAATCTGCCAACTGTGTCCATCCAATTTGGCAGAACAGCCTATCAGCAATTTGAAACCAAAAAGGAGGAAAAATGAACACGGGAAAAAACAGTCTGTTAGTGGTTATATTTTGTGCCTTGTTTCTTGGGTTATCTGCACCGGCTTATAGTGCAAAACTGCCAAAAGTGATTGCCTGCACCTCTTATGGTGTAGGAGCGGCTGGTTATACAGTGGCTAGCGGATTGGGAGAAGCGGTTAATAATCTGACACCGATGAAATGGCGCGTTGAGCCCTATGGTACTGGACTCGAATGACTTGCGCCACTAACGGTCGAGGATAATGGTGTCGCGATGATGTTCAAGCCGTTTGAAATCAAGACGCTGAAGGTGCGACTGTAAGGTTGCGTTACGAAGAAGTCCCCGGCACTTTCAAAGTGCCG
>JAOZRE010000305.1 GCA_029940215.1 bacterium
ACTGAGCGGTTGTCGAAGGATCTTTGGAATCATGTAGCGCCTGGTTGAAAGATAAATTCGACTTTTGACTTACGGTGAAATTTTTGCCGCCTCCAATTCGATTTTTAATAAATGTTTCTGTTGTTTCCAATGGGCTTTCTATTGTTCAACAACAACCTCCCAGTATTTTATGGCACTTTTATTCACAACTTTTCCGTTTTTCAATCCCAGACTGTTTAGAGTATGCCATCTCAATTGATCAATCAAGTACTCACCATCCAGAAACGTTATTTTAATGCTCTGTTTTTCTGAAATAACTTTACTGAGCATGATCGCCTCATGTGCGATCTGTGGTTTATGTTTTTTTTCTTCCATCGTTATCACTTTCTAGAACTATCATCAAACTTAGAAAAGCAGTGAACCATTCGGAGCCTAGCCCTAATCATCACCCTGCTGTTTCCATCCGGTTCGAACAGGGAACTCTGCTGGTCTCCTGTGAAGCGTATCCCGACCTTCCCAGGACTTTCAGCTGGCTCCGCTGGGATTCCCGCAGCGGTTGTTATCGTTGTCATGCCTATCGATATTATGAACTGATCCGGCATCTTTATCTTGGCAGAATTGACTATTCAGATTCTGCGCCAAACTATAACAGGCTGTCGCTGTCTCTGAAATCTTATCTTACGCCATTCGACTTCCAAGCTGAAGCACTAAATGCCTGGATGCGGTCAAAACGCGGGATTTCCGTCCTACCCACCGGAACGGGCAAGAGTTATCTCTCTGCAATGATTATCGAAAAAATTCAGAGATCGACATTGATCGTTGCGCCGACCATAGACCTGATCCTGCAATGGCAAAAAAATTTGGAGGAATGGTTCAGGTGTCCCATCGGTCTTCTGGGAGGCGGCAGTTCAGTGATTGAGGATGTGACAGTTTCCACTTATGATTCTGCCAGAATTTACGCTGAAAGCATTGGTAACCAGTTCTGCCTGATTATCTTTGATGAGTGCCATCATCTGCCTGCTCCGGCGTATGGCTTGATGGCTCAATCCTATATCGCCCCATACCGACTCGGATTGACCGCCACTCCCAGTATTGAGCCCAGTCGCCAGGAAATGCTGATCGATCTGATCGGGTCGATATGCTACAGTAAAGACATCCAGCAGCTTTCCGGCGAATTCCTCTCTCCCTACCAGGTTCGGACGGTGGAGGTTGAGTTGACCGAGAATGAACGCGAACAATATGAGTACCATCGTGGTGTTTACCAGGCTTTTCGGGACAAGGTTCCCAACCTTTTCGGACGGAAAAACTCATGGGAAAAGTTTGTGATGTACAGTTACCGTTCAGCGGAAGGCAGAGCCGCCCTTAAAAGCTTCCGCCTGCAGAAGCAGATTTCCATGTCGGCACAGAATAAAATGACGGAACTTTCACGCATCCTGATCCGCCATCGTGACGCGCGAATCCTGATTTTCACCAACGACAACAAAACCGCCTATTTCATCAGTTCACTCTTTCTGCTACCCTTAATTACCCACGAAACAAAAACCAAAGAACGCAAGGATATACTTGAGCGGTTCCGCTCGGGGGAGTGGCCTTTTCTGGTAAACTCCAGGGTGCTCAATGAAGGTGTCGATGTTCCTGAAGCAAATGTTGCTATCATCATTTCCGGCACATCTACCGTTCGAGAACACGTCCAACGCCTGGGCAGAATTCTGCGGAAGCAAAAAGACAAAACCGCCATCTTGTATGAAATCATCACAGCAGGTACCGGGGAGATATACACCAGTCGACGGAGAAGAGACCACAGCGCCTATGAAGACATGTCCTGATCCAAACGGACAACGATACTACACCATCAACCAGTTTTACCGGCAGCGGTTCGGCGAAAAGGTGTATAAGATTTCCGTCAGTACAGCTTACACCTGCCCCAACCGCGATGCCAATGGGTATGGCTGCATATTCTGTGACGAATGGGGCTCTGCCGGGGTACATCGAACAAAGGACCTGCCTCTTGAAGAACAAATCAGCCAGAATCGAGAATTCCTGTCCAGGCGATACCGTGTTAAAAAGTTCCTGGTCTATTTCCAAGCCTTCAGCAACACCTATACGCGGATTTCCGAACTGGAAAGCCAAATGGCGCTTGCCATGAGCCAACCGCAGGTTGATGGCATCATTGTTGGCACCCGGCCGGATTGTCTGCCGTCTGAGGTGATGGAACTGTTCAGCCGCTTTTCCGAAGAGTCGTTTGTCTCTGTCGAACTTGGGGTCCAGTGTTTTGATGACGATAAACTGGCCTTCCTTAAAAGAGGTCACACCGCCGAGCAATCAATCCAGGCCATTCATCAATTGCGTAAGCTTACCAATGTGCATATCGGCATCCACCTAATTTTTGGTCTGCCCCATGAGACCAATGATGACATTATCAGAACAGCCAGGGTCATCAACGAGCTGCCCGTTGACAGCGTCAAGTTGCACAACCTGCATGTATTAGGGAATACCCCCCTTGAGGAGGAATATCGTCTGGGGCGATTCCAACCACTTGACCTGGAAACCTACGCAGACAGGGTCATTCTTTTTCTGGAACACTTGTCCCCCGACATACCGATCCAGCGACTGGCCGCATATGCCCCCTCGAAAAGCAATCTGGTAGCCCCGGAATGGACTGGCGATCGCCGTGGACCACTATTGCATATTCAAAATCAGATGGCCGAGCGAAATACCTGTCAGGGGTTTCGCTGGACTGAATCCGGTAAAGATATTTAGTATAGACATAACGACTCAATGATCGTCCCAGGACTGTAAAAGGAGAACCTGTCAGATGAATACTCAAATCGCGATTGATAGCATAAAAAGACTTCTGCCACTGCCCAGGGTATTGTTAATTATCCGGTGGTTGGCCATAGGTCTGCTGTGCGTTAGCATCGGAATCCTTACTGCGGGAATCGTTGAAAATCACGTCCTCAAAATTCCCTTCCAGACAGATCCGTTTATCCCGGCATTAAAAAACAAGGTGGACAGACCCAGGAGCATTGATGAGTTTGAGCCCATTATCACCTACAATGTATTTGATGCTGAGGTGAGCAGCTCGGATCTGACTGAGCAGATTGATCTCGCAGTCAGCAAGCCCGGTAAAAATCTAAAACAGATTCTATCAGGTCTGCAACTGGTCGGCATCAGCATTCTGCAGGGGCGATACGCAGTTTGTGTTATCAAGGAGAACAAGGGCAATCGCGAAGAAATTTTCTCGGTCAATGACCCGGTATTCAGAACCGGAGCCTTCGTCAAAAAGATACAGATAGACCTGCGTGAGCAGAAGGTATACCTGCAACTGCGCGATGAAATCGGCGTACTGACTTATAAAGTGGATCTGCTCAATCAACACCGCCCCATCTCTTCACTCGGAACAGGTAAAAGCACCAGGAAATCCGGAAGAGACACTTTTTCTGATTCGAACTATTCAACTGACGGCAAAAACTTTCACATCTCCGCCGGAGAGGTGGACGCACAGCTGGATAATTTTGCTCAGCTGCTGAACCAGGCTAAAATGGTACCTTACTTTAGAAAAGGTCAACACCGGGGATACCAGGTAAAAGCCATCAACAAAAACAGCCTGTACCAGAAGCTGGGACTGAAAAACAATGATGTCATCGAGGAGATTAACGGTGAGCCGCTGGACAGCATGGAAAAAGTGATGGGCATGTTCAATAAATTCCGCAACGAACGAGAGTTTACCATCAAGCTGAACCGCAAAGGGTCGTCCCAGTTCATGAACTACTACATCGATTGAAATCCAGATGGAATAAAGAGGGGATCTGTCTGAAGGCAGGCGATAAGGCTACCGCCTGCATCGGCAATACTGATTACTTGACTAGGACGGTCCAAAGAACACCCGCTGCTATCGCTGATCCGATCACGCCGGCGACGTTTGGTGCCATCGCGTGCATCAGCAGGAAGTTGGTTGGATCCTCCTTCTGTCCAACTAATTGAACCACCCTCGCGGAATCAGGAACAGCAGAAACACCGGCGGCACCCACCAGCGGGTTAATCTTGTTATCTCCCTTCAAAAACAGGTTCATAAATTTCGCAAAAAGAAGTCCGCCGGCCGTTGCAACCGCAAAAGACATAGCTCCCAACACGAAAATCTTAATAGATGTGGGGGTCAGAAAATGGCTGGCCTGGGTACTGGCCCCAACTGAGAAGCCCAACAGAATGGTGATAATATCAACCATGGCATTCCGTGCTGTGTTCGCCAGTCGTTCAGTCACGCCACTCTCCTTGAGCAGGTTCCCGAACATGAACATACCGACCAGCGGTAGTGAACCCGGTGCAATCAGACCACAAATAATACAGGAGACGATGGGGAAGATAATCTTCTCGCGAGTCGGAACCTGTCGCGGCGGTTTCATCCGCATGAGCCGTTCTTTTTTAGTGGTCAGCAGCTTCATGATCGGCGGCTGAATCACAGGTACAAGGGCCATGTACGAATAAGCCGCAATAGCAATAGCTCCCAGCAGATGCGGCGCCAGCTTGGCTGACAGGAAGATAGCGGTGGGACCGTCAGCGCCACCGATAATGCCAATCGCACCCGCCTCATTCGGCGTCATTCCCAGAAACAGCGCACCCATCAGTGTCAGGAAAATACCGACCTGAGCAGCTGCTCCCAGCAACACCAATTTTGGATTGGAAAGCATGGTGGAAAAGTCTGTCATGGCACCCAGACCCAGAAAAATCAACGGCGGGAATATCCCCTGGCTCACACCGAAATATAGATAGTAAAGAACACTGCCTTTGTCATAAACCCCCAGCGCCATGCTGGAAATATGCGGGATGTTCCCGATAATGATTCCAAATCCGATCGGCAGCAACAGCAGGGGTTCATAATCCTTGACGATGGCAAGTGTCACAAAAACAACACCAATCAAAATCATGACCGCGTAACCCCACGTCATCAATCCCAAACCCGATGCTGAAAAAAAGCTCTGCATCATATCCATTCAATATCTCCGTATGTCTAAATACATTAGATACAACCTTTGTGAAATCAACGAATCAATGTTGTCCAGTTGTCCAGTTGGACATCCGGCCCTGTCGTGGATTATCCAACGTCCACAAGTGCCTGTCCCTGGTTCACCGCATCACCAACATTGACCAGAATGGCACTCACCGTTCCGGCAGCTGGTGCGTTGATCTCATTTTCCATTTTCATGGCTTCCATTTTCACAACTGTCTGGCCAGCCTTCACTGCATCACCAACCTTAACCAGTATTTCCAGAATTGACCCTGGAATGGGAGCGGTAATAGCGGCGGCAGAACCAGCCGCAGCTGCAGGAGCTGGCGGCGCGGTGGTGCTGGCCACCGGAGGTGCTGCTTGAACAGGTGATGCATATGCGGGTGCCGCTTGTTGAACCGGAGCTCCGACAGCAGCAACGAGCTGGCCACTGCTTGGAATGGTTTTGATGGGACCATCCATTTTTATGGTATAGTCCTTCCCGTTAATCTCCAGCTCGGCATCATCTGATGTAAATTTTTTGACCAGTACTGAATAGTCCTTTTCGTTGATTCGTACTTCATACTTTCGCATAGTTCCTCCGGTGCGGTGTTGATCTCATGTTTCCGGTTCTTCCCCACATCGACTGACGGGTTCCATCTCTGTTTATAGTAATGTACTGATTGTCGGACTGATAGTGCCGTTCGTTCTCAAGGTGCAGAATAAGGCCGATCAGACTGGCGATATCCGTATCTTCTTCGTCATCTGCCACTCCCGCCACAGAAGCTGCATCTGCTATCTTTGCTGCCGCCACAGGTGCCTCAACTGAACCTGAAGCCG
>JAOZRE010000306.1 GCA_029940215.1 bacterium
TGGTAGCCGGGATGGGAGATGCAATGGCCACCTGCTTCGAAACAGAGGTGTCCCAGCGCACAGCCACCCCCACTTTTGCCGGTGGCATGGCCACCATGACAGCTTTGCACCTCGCACGGTTGACATTTGAAATTCTGACTACCTACGGCCCCCAGGCTATTGTCGAGGCGGAGGCCCAAATATCCGGCCCAGCCCTCGAAGCCGTGGTGGAAGCCAATATCCTGCTCAGCGGCCTGGGCTATGAAAACGGCGGACTTGCAGCGGCTCATGCACTTGCGACAGCCTTCAGCCAGCAACAGGGGATATTTGATGATCCGATGCCCTACCACGGAGAGGTGGTCGCGTTCTGCACCCTGGCCCAACTGATCATGGAGGAGACCGATCCGGAGAAACTGCAGGAGGTTTACTTTTTCAGCCAGGCGGTTGGCCTGCCCACCTCATTTGAGGAGCTGGGATTGGCGGGTGCATCAGAGGATGCCCTGACAGCCGTGGCGGAAGAAACAGCCAGGAGTCTGTTGATGCTATCCATGCCTAAAGCCAACCCGGCAACGGATGGTGAGGGCCGGTTTTATGATGTCAATGAGATCCTTATCGCCCTGAAGCTTGCCGATCAATACTCACAGCTGGGTACTGACGAGCATCAATGTCAATGTGACATGGACCATCAGCACTAAGCCTCGTTCAGGTCCCGGTAGATGGCGCTATTGGCTTTATGCAGCCGAATGAAGGCCCTGAACAGGTCGTTATAGATCCCGGCGTTGTCACTGTTCGTGTAAAATGTCCGTTCATACCGGATCAGATCCGGAATATCATCAAAACTGATGACACCGGTTCCAACCAGCGCAATAAATGCGGCTCCCCGGGCATTGGCGTGTATCGGCCCACTGACCTGTCGAATCTCCCGCTGCAGGACATCCGCGAATATCTGACACCACAGGTCCGACTGTGCTGCGCCACCAATGATATTTATCGGCGACATCTTCCGCCCGATAAACTTTTCCGTATACTGCAGCATCCAACGGGTGTTATACGCCACTCCCTCCATCACTGCCCGAATCAGGTGATCCCGGGTAGTGGTTTTGGACATGTTATGGAACCCACCTCGCAGCAGGGTGTCGTCCACCGGCGTCCGCTCACCGTTCAGCCAGGGTGTGAAGATCAATTTCTCGCTGCCGGGAGGCACCCTGCCCGCCACATTGTTCAGCGCCTCATATGCGAAATCAGGGGCAATGGTGGGAATCTGTTCGCTCTCGTAGAACAGGATATTGTCCATCAGGAACTTCAGACAGCCACCCGCCAGGTCCTGTTCATTGACGCTCTGGTACCTGCCGGGGATGGCAGAAGGGAAGGAGGCTATGGAG
This sequence comes from bacterium, assembly GCA_029940215.1. Classification (GTDB taxonomy): domain Bacteria; phylum SAR324; class SAR324; order XYD2-FULL-50-16; family XYD2-FULL-50-16; genus JAHJRI01. The sequence goes on from JAOZRE010000306.1 coordinate 1,362, forward strand.
TGAAGGATATCCGTTTTCTTAAAGGGAACCATACACTCCAGCCAGGAAGAGGTCCCGACATAAAGATGTCCCTCAAAATCCCGTACGGCTCCTGAACCGATGCAGGCGCACTGGTGGTCCGGTGAGCCCATCACCACCCGGACATCCGGTCGAAGCCCAATCTCGGCTGCCACATCAGGCAGTACCGTCCCCAGGATATCCGTGGCCTGCCTCATCGGGGGCAGCTTCTCCCTGTCGATCCCTGCCAGCTTCAGGAGACTCTCATCATAGAACATGTGATTAATGTCCCGGGCATTGGTCACCCAGAAGAGGTGCATAGAGTCATACGAGGCAGCAAACTCACCCGTCAACCGCAGGTTCAGGTAGTCCTTGCTGGGCAGGAACATGTGAGTTTTTTCATAAACCTCCGGAAAGGCCTGCCGGGTCAGCAGGACATGGGCTATATCATCCTTGCCCGAAGGGGACGGCGCACCGGCGGTTTTCCAGATCCACCTCAGAGCCTTGAACAGGTTGAGGCCACTGACTTCAGGAAAACCCCTGACTCGCTCCTGTATGTGAGACGCTCCCCGGGAATCCATCCAGGTGAGGGCGTTCATCAGATGACTGCCGGCTTTGTCTACCGCCACCGTCGTGGAGAAGGTACTGGAAATGCCTATAGCGTCAATCTGCTCGGGAGGCACCGCTTTTCGCCCGACAACCTCTTTTGCCGTTTCCAGCAAGGCGTTCCACCAGTCCTGGGGATCCTGTTCCGCTCCGCCTCCGGAAGTGAAGTAAATGGGGGTATCCATGAAGGCCGTGTCGACCACCTTCCCCCTGGAATCAACGATAGCGGTTTTCATACCCGACGTGCCGTGATCAAAAGCAAGAATGTATGTCTCTTTCATCGACTCTCCTCCCACACTGGGAAAAATCATGTTTAGAAATCGATCTGGGTTACCTCCCCCTTTGCATCGACCTGTTCAATGATCAATGAGCTCTCGCCCGTTTTACCTGCCTTTGTGTCATAGGCTTCCGTCAGCGGCATATAGACGTCGATGAACTCGCGCGGTTTTATGCACCCTTCCGGTGGCAGTACTCCTTTGCCGGAAATCTTTCCTGCCTGCAACATGATCGCTCCTGCGGCTGCGGGAATGCCGGTCCCTTCGCCCAGAGCCTGGCTGGACGAGAAAGTATGAAGTCGGTACTCCAGGGCCTGTCCATCCTTGAACCCGCTAACAACAATACTCATCGCTCCCCGTTGGGGGCCGAATCCGGTCTCCTGCAGCAACCGCTTTCTTTCCCGTTTGATGTACTCCACCGCAAAATCGTATGGTACCACCGATTGCCCCTTCACCTCTATGGGATCTGTGGAGGCGAGCCCCAGACGACAAACCTCGGATGTCAATTTGTAGTATTCAATAGGCAGAACCGACCCCTTATTGGTGACGTTATTCACCTTGAGATAGCGTGGCAGGGTCAGTTGTTCAGGATGGGGATAGGGATAGAGCGGAATGTTGTCACCAATCAACGGAAAATCGAAGGTCTGCCGCAGCGCCATTCCATCTTCCTCGAAATACTTCACGTAGGTCAGTTCTCCATTCAAGTACATTGGAATATCAATACTCATGCAGTGAAAACGGTGACCAATGACGCCCTCCCCCTCGAACGGTTCCCCGCCATGTGTGTGAAAAATGTTAATGGTATCGGTTTCGTCCAACAGTTCGTCCGATGCCAGCTTGGCCAGCAGATTGGTCAGACCCGGAGAAGCCCCCATGCCGATCAAGGCTGTGATTCCGGCCTTTTGTGCAGCATCGTCCATTTCCAGGATTTCAAGGGTGACATCCGGATCATCACAGATATCCACATAGTTGATTCCACTTTCGATCACGGCTGACAAAATCGTTTTCACCGTGCTGTAAAACGGCCCGACACAGTTCAGCACCAGATCACAATCGGCCACCGCATCCAGGCAGCTTTGCCTGTCCATGGCACTAAATTTCCGGGCAGAAACCCCCGGTCCCAGATCAGCAGCCATGCTGGTTGCCTTATCCATATCAACATCCCCGACAATCACTTCGGAAAAGGTTGGATCTATCACAAGTGTTTTGACAGCGTTGCTGCCAACGGCCCCACAGCCGCCTAGTATGATTACTTTTGCCATTTCACTCCGGTCGATAAGCAGCATTTGAAATCCGCCCACCTGAACTTTGGTCAGGGAGGGCTTTCAGCGAAGAATAGTTTCTTCGAGACACCCTACGCTACTGGATGAAATGATACAATTGGAATTTTTCTGTGAGAGAGGCCTGGCAGAAGAAGACGTTTCTTCTGCCAGTTTCAAAGACTGATAGGCCGTTCAAGCCGGGTAACAGAGGGTTGTTACCCGGACTGCCGGTTATTTGACAATTTTGATTGTCTGCAGGTTAAACAGCATCGACTGACCAGGGGTCCAGTTGTAGCTGATATGATCCTGGTGGGCATAGATCTGGTTCAGGCCGAACAGTGATATTCCCGAGGTCTCTTTCTGTATAATCTTGTGGATTTCCTTCAGCAGTTTTTTCCGTTTCGCCACGTTAACCTCACGTACCTGAGCCTCCACCAACTTGTCCGCTTTTTTCTGGCTGGGTCTATTTGACCAGGCGATGTAGGCCCCTTTGCTGTGAACCGTCAATTGCAGCCGCATATTCGGATCACGACCACCCGCCCAGGAATATAGCACCATATGGCCCTCGCGGGGATCCTTGTTCCGGGAATAGGTTGCCTGGGTACCAAGCTCCAGCTGCTGCAGCCGGACAGTCATCCCGATATTTTTCAGGTACCGTTGGATAACCGACGCCACGATACCGGCGTTCGGAACCGTATTTGTATAGGTCAGAATAATCGGAGTACCGGGTTTGTACGCTGATTTAGCCATCAATTGTTTGGCCTTTGCCGGATTAAACTTGTACTTGATAGAGGGATCATAGCCGGCTTCGACGACATTTGCGCTCATGTAAAGCGGATACCCTTCCTTCAGGAATACCCGATCAATCAGTTCCTGACGGTTGATGGCATACTGCATGGCCCTGGCCATATACATATCTTTCCAGATTGGGTAATTATCCACCCGCATCGCTATACCAAATAAACTGGGAACCTTGGACTCCCGCTTAATAACGATCCCTTTCTGACCTTTCAGCATCCTGAGGTGAAGGGGATTGATATCACTTACCAGGTCCAGTTCACCAATCTTCAACATGGAGACCCGTGTGATCTCGTCCGGCACAACCAGAAAGGTGATTTTCCTGACATCGGGCTTAAAGGTTGGATGTTTGTCAAACCGCTTAAGGGTGATTGATGATCCAATTCGCCTGCTTTCAAATTGATAAACCCCGCTGCCCACTGGATGGGATCGGAACTTTTTTTTGCCGACCTTCTCATAATACTTCCTGGAAGCGATCCCGACCCAGAATAGCTCTTTCCAGGCCGCATACGGGTCATATAGATGGAAAATAATGGTGTGATCATCCACCACCTCAATCTCATCAATCTCATCCAGGAGTGAAGCCATCAGGTTGACATTTTCAGGATGGGTGCACTGCTCGAAGGTAAACTTCACATCATGGGCTGTCACTGGCTCCCCGGTATGAAAGACAGCATTTTTTCGAAGCTTGAACAGAATATCCTTACCGTTCGGCAGCAATTTCACAGACGTTGACAACGAATTTTTTGTTGTGTAATCGCCCGTTTTCGGGTCCACCGTGAGCAGAGCTTCGTGCATGTTTAAAATCGGCACAAGATCAATAGCTGTTTTGAGTTCCAGCATGTTGACGGTAGCCGGCTCATAGGGAAGCGCTATCCTGATATCATCCTTCGCTCTTGACAGGGCTGCCACCGGCAGACACGCCAGGAAAAAGATGATGGCTAACAGTTTAACCATCATGGGGTTGATTTTTCTCATTTTATTCTCACCTGTTGATTCAATTATGTTTAAACTCACAATGACCGCCAAAGCCCAGATACCCGGCCGATCCATCCATGTTAAAAACTGGCTTTCCATATAACAGCATTTTTTATTCCAAATGAGCACCTTTCAGGCATTAAAAGAGGCACTCAGCCACAATCAATCATTACGTCTTATAAGTCTAACCCGGACCACGGCTAAAAACCACTTTATAAAAAAACAAATCGTTCACTTGCGGCGTCGTGTCATCCCGGACCCCGATCCGGTATCCAGTCAAATATGGTCCTGGATTCCCGCTTTCGCGGGAATGACCGGTGATACCCGTTGTTTGAACGGCGTAATTTATTCTTTTATATTTAGTCAGATACACTACAAATCAGTCAAAGCCAGCGCCCGCCAAAAAATCATAGGATCTTGATGTCTATCGAGGCATATGAGCGAAATCTAGCACTTATCACTATATTGACTTCCATGGAACCGCGGGCCCTGTCTTCTCTACTGAAGTCAAAAAAGTCCAGACT
>JAOZRE010000307.1:0-1020 GCA_029940215.1 bacterium
AGGGTTGATTTGCCGGATCCGCTCTCGCCAACAATACCAAAAATCTCACCCCGCTCAACCTCGAAACTGACGTTGTCAACAGCCGTCAACAAAGACTGGCTCTTGGCAAGCAGTGGCTGGTTGATCTTGAAGACCTTGGTCAGGTTCCGGAGTTCCAGCATCGGTCCCTTGCTCGCTTTTGATTTGGTCGATACCCAGCTTTCCAGCAGGTTTTCAAAATTGGTATCGGCGTCCTCTTCAATCCAGGACACCCTGGGAAAGCGGTGAACACGTTTGTCCGCCTGCGGGACAGCGCTGATCAGGCTTTTAGTGTAAGCATGTTCCGGCGCAGTGAGAATCTTGCGAGTCTCACCCGTTTCAACGATTTCACCTTCATACATCACCGATACAACATCTGTGGTTTCAGCAATCACTCCCATGTCATGGGTGATCAGGATAGCCCCCAGGTTGCGCTCACGGGTCAGGCGCTTGAACAACTCCAGCACCTGAGCCTGTACTGAGACATCAAGGGCTGTTGTCGGTTCGTCAGCAATCAGGATTTCGGGCTCACTGCATAAGGTCAGGGCGATGACCACCCGCTGACGCATTCCGCCTGAGAACTGGTGCGGAAACTGTTTGATCCGCTTTTCCGATTCAGGAATATCCACGGCCCGCAGCAGGTCGATGGCTCTTTCCCAGGCTTCATTTTTGTTGAGGGGCAAGTGAAAACGGATGGTTTCAACCAGTTGTTGACCGATGGTAAACAGCGGATCGAGGGACGTCATCGGATCCTGGAAGATCATTCCAATTTTACAACCACGCAAATGGGCTGGATTCCGGCCGATCTCCTCACCGTTCATCAGGATTTCGCCTTCGGAAATGTGTCCCGGTGGTTCCAGCAGTCCCATGATCGCTGATCCGACAGTGGATTTCCCGGCCCCCGATTCTCCCACAAGACCATGGATCCTGCCATGTTCGACGTTCATTGAAACACGTCGCAGCGCAGTAAAGACCCCCCGTCGGGACGGGTACTGGACGGAT
>JAOZRE010000307.1:1030-5790 GCA_029940215.1 bacterium
TAGGTTTTTGACCTCTAATAGTGACATGCTGGCTCTCTTATTTCAGACGGGGGTTCATGGCATCGCGGAGCCAATCACCCAGCAGGTTGACTGACAGTACCAGAATGACAAGGGTGATGCCGGGAAACAGGGTGATCCACCATTCACCGGACATTAGAAAATTGGCGCCGACCCGGATCAGTGTCCCCAGGGACGGCTCTGTCTGTGGCATACCCACTCCCAGGAAGGAGAGGGTCGCTTCGGTTATAATGGAAATGGCCAGGTTAACCGTCGCAATCACCAGAATGGGGTTCAACACATTCGGCAAAAGATGACGCAGCAGGATAGATCTAACTGGCACACCCATGATCCGGGCCGCCAGAACGTACTCCTTCTGATTTTCGACCATGGCAGCAGCCCGCACAGATCGCGCGAAAGGCACCCAGGCTGCCATGCCGAGGGAAAATATCAAAATATACATCATGGCACCATCAAGTACGTTGGGGCTCAGTGTGGCCTTTGCGACACCATTGATTAGCAGTGCTACCAGGATGGCTGGAAAACTTAGTTGCACATCGGCAATGCGCATCAGCAAACTGTCAAGCCATCCCCCGAAATAGGCCGATATCAGACCAATAGCGCTTCCCAGGATTGCGGCAAAAATAATGGCCCCGGCTCCTACAATCAACGATGTCCGCATTCCATACATAATCACGGAAAGTATATCGCGCCCCTGATTATCCGTACCCATCAGGTAGGTGTTCCCGTCCTCGTCGACGCTCATGGGGGGAAGATCTGCAGCCCAAAGGCTGATAGATCCTGGATCAAAGGGTGTATAGGGAGCCAGTAGCGGCGCCGCAAAAGAGGTTATCAGCAGAAACGCCGTGATGATCCCGGCCAGCATTGTCACCTTTGACTCCTTAAAGGAGTGCCAGAGATCGCTGTCAAAAGCCCTGGCAATCAGACTCATCTCCTGTGCCTGTTGTTGTGATTCACTCATATCAATCTCCCTTATTGTTCCCGCAGGCGTGGATCGATCAGAAAGTAGAGAATATCGACCGTCAGATTCAAGGCTACAAAAAAGGCGCCGACGAACATGAGGTAGGCTGACATGACCGGTATATCAACAAAAGAGATAGCCTGGATAAACATCTGTCCCAGACCTGGCCAGTTAAAGACGGATTCAGTAATGATGGCAAAAGCAACCACGGATCCCAATTGCAGGCCGATGACAGTGACTACCGGAACCAATGAATTCTTAAGGGCGTGCCGGTACTCGATCATACGATTTGAAAGCCCCCGGGCACGTGCAAATTTGATGAAGTCGGTGCGCATCACCTCCAACATTTCGGCCCGCACCATGCGCATTATCAGCGTCAACTGGAAAAGACCCAGGGTGATAGCCGGCATGATAATATAGCTCCACCCTTCAAAGGTTAATAAACTGGTTTTCCAGAGGCCGAGATCCACCAGACCACCCCTCCCCTGTGATGGCAGCCATCCCAGGATAACGGCAAAGACGTAGATAAACAGCAGGCCACTGAGGAAGGTCGGTATGGAAATACCGATCAGGGATCCGACCAGTGTGAATTTTGACAGTAAGGCCCGCGGTTTCAGTGCGGTATAAACACCCATGGGGATACCGAATATCAGCGCAAAAAGGGCTGATACAAGGCTGAGTTCCAGGGTTGCCGGCAGTCGTTGCGCGAGAAGATTGGCGACGGAGCTTCTTGTTCGAAAGGATAATCCGAGCTCACCTTTCACGACATTACCAATGAATCGGAAGTACTGGATGATCACCGGGTCGTTCAAGCCAAGGCTTTCTCTGATCAATTCACGATCCTCGATGGTCGCATCCTCGCTGACCATGCTGTTGACCGGGTCTCCAAGATATCGAAAAAGCGTAAAGGATACCAGCGCAACGACAAGCATAACGATCGCACCCTGGACAATCCGAATGGCAAAAAATTTAAGCATCTTGAACTCTTATTCGAGGACCAAAGGCGGGCAGATGCTCTCCGGCAGCATGCATATCGATGGAAATGGGACGCACCCCTTCACCAGGAATGCGCCATAGGCCGCCACTAATCAATCGTGGCTTGATAGAAGTAGGTTTCGTTCAGGGCTTGAATCGGGATGTTGACCTTGTCGGACATAGCCCAATTGATGACTTGATGATGCAGTGGCAGATAAGTGATATCATCTCCAATAGTCTTCCAGACCTTGTGGATCATCTTATCACGTTTTTTATTGTCTACCTCTTTCTGGATGGAAAGAATCAAAGCATCGATTTCACTGTTGGAGTAGTTGGCATGGTTCCAGGCTCCAATTTTTGGAGAGCGTGTATGAACCAGGTACCGGAAGACATACTCTGAGTCCAGTGTTGCTACACCCCAGCCAAGCATATAGAAGTCAGATTCGCTGTTTGACAACGACTTGAAATGAATCGACTTTGGTTGTGCGTTCAGTGAAGCCCTGACACCTATACGAGCCAGCATGGATACAGCTGCCTGACAGATGGCCTCGTCATTGATGTAACGATCATTCGGGCAATCAAGTCGAATTTTGAAACCGTTCGGATAACCGGCGTCAGCCAACAGCCTTTTTGCCACTTTTGGGCTATAAGGAATGCGCTGGTCGAGATTCTTGTCATATCCGTGCACACCGGGTGCGGTAATCATACCGGCCGGGACCGATAGTCCCCTCATGATCTTCTTCTGGATAGCAACTGCATCAATTGCGCGATACATGGCTTCTCTGACCCGTTTGTCAGCCAGAGGATTCTTGCCTAGATCCGGATTGGAGCGCAACGTCTTGGCAGACTGATCCATCCCCAAGAAGATGGTCCGAATTTGTGGAGTTGACATAACTTTAATTCCCCTTGTCGCTTTCAGGCGAGCGAGATCCTGTACCGGGGGATCATTAAGAAAATCAATTTCGTTTGACAGCAGGGCTGCAACACGGGTTGAGGCTTCCTTAATTGGAGTATAAACCAGCTTGTCAATCTTTACCCTGCCATCATAATAGTCTGGGTTTCTTTTAAAAACAGTTCTCAGATCCGGTTCACGGGAAACGAGAATAAAGGGACCGGTTCCGTTGGTATTACGCACGGCGTACGACTCCTCGTTTGCCTTAAAATTTGCTGGTGCTGTTACGCCTTGCTTCTCCGACCACTGCTTATCCATTATGAAGACGTAGGTAAAATAGGAGGGCAGGATTGGGTCTGGTGCTTTGGTGGTTATCTTAATCTTGTACTTGTTGATAATTTTTATCCCTGTGATCGTATTTACATACGGTTTGTAGTCGGATGAGGGATGTGCTGCTCTTTCCAATGAGAATTTGACATCTTCGGCCGTGAAAGCGGATCCATCATGAAACTTGACGCCCTTGCGCAGGTTGAAAATCCAGGTTGTAGGGGTGGCTGCTTCCCAGGATGTGGCAAGGTCAGGGATGATTTTCAGCCCTGCGGTTCTTTTGACCAGAGTGCCATAGACCTGACGCAGCATGTTGATAGTTGGAGATTCGTTTTGTGAATGTGGATCCATCGTCAGTGCGTCGCTGGCAAACCCCCAACGCAGGGTTTTCGCATTCGCGGCACTTGTCAGTGCAAACAGTGCTACAAAAAGGAACATGAAAGCTTTACGTTTTACCATTTTTTCTCCTTTATTTAAAAAGTCTGATTTCCCAGAAAATAGATTATGCGATAGCCTATGGTGTTTTATTTTTAATGTCAAGTGACATGGGTAACATCGAATTGATGCATATATAACTCAGTTGGACAACTTGATATGCCCATGTTATACCGATCATCATTGTACCACATCTGAAAATCTGGCATGAGATCCAGAGAGTTCTCAAAGATGGTACAAAATTCCTCATTGAATGTTCGGATAACGCGTTCCACTTTTCCCTTGCATTGTGGGTAATGTGGTGGAGTATGAGTAACCTCAATCTTTATAGTTTTACATGTTTTCTTAAAGGTTTCTCTGAACTGAGGACCATTGTCCACAAGTGCTCTCTCAGGTTGTCTCTTTCTTATCTTAATGATTTCCTGTAACACAGAAATCACAGTCTCTGTGGTAATGCTTTTGTAGAATTTACACCATACAAGGTACCTAGAGTAATCATCGAGGATTATGAGCACGTTCCCTCGTATATCTCCTATCCGTATAGGCCCTCTGATGTCTATCTGCCAGAGTTCATCTGGTCGTGATGCTCTGAAATATTTCCACTCATGTTTACTCTTGTATGGACTTCCATTAAGACCATGTTTCTTGAGTATGTTATTGATGGTTTGTCTACTTAACGTGATTGGTGTCCATGGTTTTCCTGTCGTGCTTTCGAGTAGAGAACGGATATACGCTGGTGGTCTCTCCAGGTTTAGTTTTATCCGTTGTGTACCCCAATTGAATGCTTCTCTGAGAACTATAATTGCTACCAATGCTGCCTCAGTGACTTTGCTATGAGTTGTATGAGGACGTTTCGACCTATCACGATAAACAGGTCTTCCTCTTTTCATCGTGCGTTTACACCATTTCCAAACAGTTTTCCTGCTGACACCAAATATTTCTGCGACATCTTTGATTTTGTATCCTTTCCGGACTGCATCAACCATAAGCCGCCGAGTTTCAGAGTCAAGGTATCCCATCCATACACCCCAGACTCCAAGATATCAAATGGAAAAAGAATGTTACCGATGTCTATTGACTTTACAAGACAGAAAGGTTTATATATAGCAGATATGTAATTATCTAGAATATGATACAAGAAGAAGATTTAAG
>JAOZRE010000308.1:0-4722 GCA_029940215.1 bacterium
TATATCTAATCTCAACGATTGTGGGGTATAGCAAAGTAGAACCAATTAGCCGTGACATTCCCTGTACCTGTATTTAATCCACACTATTATTCTGATTCAGGTTTTCAGGGTGCATATGGTAAAATAGTCGGCTGATCTTTTAGTGTTTAAAAAAAGAAATATGCTGCTTTAGCCCCGGTATTTTGTAAGCGCTACTCGGGTATTACATCAAATCGAATCATTGAATTCTTGATTTTTGTCACGGAGGCAGTGGATAATAAATGTGGCAGGGTTCCCACAAGACGAACGGGCTTGGGAAATGCTGGCAATTGTTCAAACCCAGAATCCAATGGTTGGCTGACTGGGAAAAAGGACATCACAAGATCCTATTTGAGCTGAACAATGAATTAAGGGAAATAATCTGGAACGATGCCCATTTCTGGCCTTCTTAGCGACTGAGACGGAAAAACGGGACAATGTGTTAGGCAAGAGAGTGCAACCCGACTGAATTATTGAAAACTAATTTGCAGAACGTTATATTAGTTCTGCAATGCGGATGGAATTCGGCAAAGGCCCTGAGCTTCGATATCCAAGGCTGCATTGAACTTACTGGACAGATTCTGAAATGCGATCAGTCCGGTGAGTTCAACAATGCTATTCTCGGCAAAATGCTGTCCTAACCTTGACATCAGTTCCCTATCCACTTGCTGATCGGTATACGTGATGGCGTCAGCATATTCAAGAGCTACTCGCTCCATTTCTGTGAACAGACTACTGTCCAGCCAGTTTTCCAATGCCTCTATTTTGTCCAGGGAACACGTTCTTTCAGCCAGCACGGCCGAGTTCAGATCCACACAGTAGGGGCACCAGTTGATTTGTGATACCCGGACGATGACAAGTGATCTCAAAACTGGATCTAATGGCGAGCTCTTTCGGTCCAAGGTGCCGTATAAAAATGAGATAGCTGCAAACAGACGGGGAATACGGGCCCACATCAACCCCGATTTGAGAATGGCACCATATTTTCGCTTCTGGCTGCGGAAGATCGGTCGGAGATACCAAGGGTATTGATTCAGTGGTTTAGTGTCGATACGCATAAGAGTCTATAAAGAATAGATTGTCCTGATCAATGAAAAATCAAAATCATTTACTTAAAGATACAATTTTACATGCTTTTAATCGGCACGGCAATGCAGATATTTGGGTTTCAAAGCGTAAAGGCAATCTGGATATAGAACTGCTGACAAAGATCTGAAAAAAAGAGATACTGAAAACCTGTTCAAAATATGGTAAGAGGATAACAGAATAAGAGGCGGTGATATGTCAAGTACGTTTGGAAGTGCCTATAGGGTGGTTACATCTGGTGAATCGCACTGTAAAGGAGTTGGAGCAATTGTTGATGGCTGTCCGCCGGGTATGGAACTGACCGAAGCGGATATTCAACCGCAACTTGATCGCAGGCGACCGGGTCAAAGTGCTGTTTCGACGGATAGGAATGAGTCTGACCAGGTGGTGATACAGTCAGGTACCGAAAACGGAAAAACCCTGGGAACTCCCATCTCGCTTTTTGTACCGAATAAAGACCAAAGGCCGGGTGACTATTCAGAGATGGCGACCATTCCAAGGCCTTCTCATGCTGATTATACGTACCAGATGAAATATGGCATTCGTGCATCGAGTGGTGGCGGGCGCTCCTCTGCAAGGGAAACAATCGGGCGCGTCTGTGCCGGCGCCATTGCTGAAAAATTTCTGGGAGATCAGTTTGGTATCGAAATAGTAGCCTGGGTCCATTCGGTTTCTGATATTGTCTCTCAGGTGCCGGATATGACAATGATTAACAGAAGTGAGGTCGACCAGACCATCATCCGCTGTCCGGATTTGAAAGCGGCTGCTGAGATGGAAGCACTCGTCATGAAAACCAAAGAGGAAAAGGACTCTGTCGGAGGTGTGGTTAGCTGTGTCTGCCGAAATGTAATGACTGGCCTTGGAGAACCTGTTTTCGACAAGCTTGAGGCGATGCTTGCCCAGGCGATGCTCTCCATTCCGGCAACAAAGGGGTTTGAAATAGGGTCAGGCTTCGCGGGGACCCGTATGAAAGGGTCTGAACACAATGATCCCTTTGTATTAAAAGGCAAAAGGCTGGGGACGATTACCAACAATAGTGGTGGCATACAGGGTGGCATCTCAAACGGCGAGCCTATTATTTTCAGGGTCGCGTTTAAGCCGCCTGCGACTATCGGCCTGCCGCAACAGACAGTTGATTTTGAAGGGAAAGAGACGACCCTCGAGGCGAAGGGACGTCATGATCCATGTGTGGTGGCCCGGGCAATCCCTATTGTAGAAGGCATGGCGGCTATTGTCCTCGCAGACTGCGTATTGCTGCAGCGCAGGGTTTTTTAAATAGAATGCCCGCTGTATAAACAGGGTGGTGAGGTTCAGGTCTGCTTTGGATCGTAGATCTTGTCTTCAATGTGCATATAACCCAGTATCGCTTTTGAAACAAGATTTCTAAGCGGCTCGCCCGGCCAGGGCAGCGTTGTACGATTCACAAAAAAGGCATCGGTTAAGTCGGTCTCCTTTTCGAGTATCAGGTCGGCGGCTGTTTGACCGTTCAGGTGGGTCAGGCTGACGCCATGTCCCATACAACCAAGGCTGTACACCATATTTCGACCACCGATGGTCCCCATGGCAGGTGCCATGTCCATAGTTATCGACACCGGTCCACCCCAGCGATGGGTGAACTCAATTCCCTTGAGTCCGGGGAAAATCTCAACGACATCCTTCTCAAGCCCGTCAAAGGTACCTTCGTTATAATCAAGGTCCATATTCTTGCCGAAAGACAGCGAAACGTCCCTGCCGCCCATCAGCAACCGGTTGTCATGGGTTAAGCGGTAGTAGTGAACCAGGTTTCTTGCATCTTCAATTCCCTGCCTGTTTTGCCAGCCGATGCTTTCCAACTGCTTGTCAGACAGGGGTTCTGTCAGGACAATATAAGTCCAGGCCGGTACCTGTTTTCGTTTTATCTGCGGAATCAGGTGGGAATAGGCATTGGTTGCCAGAATGACCCTGTCGGCTGTCACCTGACCACCAGGCGTCTCAAGTTGAAATTGACCGGTCTTCCGTTTGATGGTTGTTACCGGACTATTTTCGAAAATCTGCACCTGTTGATTCAGCAGGACCTCTTTCCATCCCCATGCGAGTTTCGCTGGATTTACAAGGCCGCACCGGGGTTCCCACCAGGCTCCCAGGTATTGAGGGCTATTAACCTGTTCCCTGACCTGTTCCGGTTCCATCCAATCGATACCAGACAACCCCAGTGAGTGTGCCAGTTCAATTTCATGGAGAATCCGTTTTTTATATTTTTCAGAAGTTGCCACTCTAAGAAAACCGGGATGCTCGTAGTCACAATCGATATTCAGCTCTTCCACCAGGTTTTTGAGGGTGTCAACGGCACGCTCCATATATAAATGGGCCTCCCGTGTTTTCGCCTTTCCGAACCTCAGGGCGGTTAAGGAAAGGGTCATCCCGAACAGCGTCATATTAAAACCACCATTTCGGCCGCTGGCTCCGAAGCCAATCACGCAGTCCTCGAGGAGTGCGATATTCAGGCCGGGTTCCACTTTTTTTAAATGGTAGGCTGAGGACAACCCGGTAAAGCCACCGCCGACAATGGCAACATCGACCTTTATGTCGCCGGATAAAGAATCTCCCGGCTTGTATTCCCTGGAACTTAACCAGAAACTTTTATCCTGAAAACCTGATTGATCGGTCATCTAATAGCCTCAAGTAATGTTTGAATTTATTAAAAAACTCGATGGAGAATCTGGTGGCAACATATCAATTTACTCGATTAGAAGCAAGTCTGACATTCCCTATCTATTTCTGAATTTTTAAAACCAGGTATCAAATTGCCTAATGGTTTGGGCCTCCTCATTTTTGACTTGAAGAATACCCACCATAATGAGATCTTTTCTTATTTCGGTATTTGTAAAACAATGACCAAATCGGGTGGGGTTATCTATCCGGCAGGTTTTCATCTCACTGATTCTCAGTATTAAACGGTTATCAAAGTTCAAGGCGGTTTGCATGTCGAAAATTCCCTTACTCCTGATTTTCCTGGGTCATGTTTTTGTGGACGCTTCCCAGGGTATTCTTCCAGTGGTGCTTACCAAGCAAAAAAATCTGTTTGAATTAACCTATTTCCAGGTTGGTATGGTGATGATGGTTCTCAACCTGACATCGTCAGTCATTCAGCCGGTTTTCGGTTATATATCAGACCGATTTCGTACCGCCTGGTTTATCCCGGTGGGTATTCTCTGGACAGCTCTGGCCATGGGACTACTGGGGTGGTCGCCAAATTATGTGACAGTTCTGTTTCTGGTTGGATTCGCCGGTCTGGGAACGGCTGCCTATCATCCAAGGGCCATGATGACGGTTTTCATGCTGAGTGGGGACAAGCGCGGTCTGGGAACAGCTGTTTTTTCCATGGGTGGAAATCTGGGGTTTGCCATCGGCCCTATGATCGGTGGTTTCCTGGTACTGGGGTTTGGTCTTCATGCCACTCTTGGGTTGCTTCCGCCTTGCGCGCTGTTGTTCCTGTTGATAATGTTTTATCCGGGTGATGCCCTGCGGCAGGAATCGGTATCGGAAAATGCTGTGGACGTATCCGCCGGACCGGCATTGAGTATTCCCTGGATATCACTGACTGCCGTTTTTCTGATCGTCACACTCCGGTCTTGGGTA
>JAOZRE010000308.1:4732-5775 GCA_029940215.1 bacterium
CTGGCAGCATGATTCTGACGGTTTTTCTGGCCAGTGGCGCTATCGCCGGCCTTTATGGGGGGCATCTGTCCGACCGTTTTGGGCGAAAAAGCATTATTGTGATTAGTTCACTACTTTACCCTGTGGTCGCGGTAATGATGATTTCGTTCACAGGACCCTGGGTATGGATCCTGTCAGCAGCATCCGGAGCAGCTTTGCTGGCTTCGTTCTCGGTTACGATAGTGCTGGCACAGGAACTGATGCCCAAAAATCTGGGGCTGGCCTCCGGTTTGATCCTGGGCCTCTCTTTTGGGACCGGTGGCCTGGGAACCGCACTTTCCGGCTATCTGGCAGACGCTTATGGGCTCGACCAGACTTTCTGGTTGCTGTCAATTGTCCCCATTCTGGCTGCTGTTTTAACCCTGTTTATCAAAATGCCTTCTGGTACCTTTGCCACTGAGCCTGCTCAGGTATAGGCGGGTTCAACTCATTTTCAGCAAAGCCGATACCGGCCTACTGCGGCTTCACTGGAATGTGGCTCATCGCAAGCTCGGCGAGCGCTGTGATAGTCAGGCTTGGGTTGACCCCTACATTGGCCGGAATAGCTGATCCGTCAATAACGTACAGGCCAGGGTATCCGAATACTTCAAGGTTGGTGTCCACCACACCCTGTGAATCATCGCCTCCGATATTACACCCTCCTAGAATGTGAGACGTGGTGGTCAGGTTGCCGACACTTTCCATCACGCTGTTCAGCGGCGTTCCATTGGAGACACGGGCATAAACCCTTCCAGCTTCGTTACCTATGGGAATATATGAGGGAGCCTCCTTGCCTTTGACACGTTTGGATTTCAAGACTGAACGAAAAGGAGAGAGCAGGCCCTTGCCATAGGTGAAGGTGATCTCGTTATCCAGGTGCTGCATGACTGTAAATACAGTCAACCGTTCACGCCAGTTGCTTGCAAACCAGGCAGCAAGGGTATCGTATGGGTGGATCAGCATCGCCCCAAGTGTTTTTATACCACGGCGCCAGGGGACCGGATCATCGATCATGGGAACCGCCT
>JAOZRE010000309.1 GCA_029940215.1 bacterium
AGATCAACCCCTGCTGTTGGGTATCCTGTTTTTTTCCACTCTGATGGTTGTTGTGGCCAACCTGCTCACTGACTTTACCTACCGGATTTTAGATCCACGTATTAAATAGGGATAACTATGACCACTATGCAGCCTGCAGAAGCAGTCTTTGTTCCGGATCGTCCCCTGATGGAAGTATGGCGGATGTTTATTGCCAATAAAGCCGCCGTATTCGGACTGGTACTCTGGGCTTTTATTGTCCTGACAGCATTTTTAGGTCCGATGGTTTATACCGTCGATCCATTCGATCTGGTGGGGGCTCCGATGTCTCCGCCCGGGGAGGAGCTGTTGCTGGGGACGGATTATCTGGGCCGGGACATATTGGCCGGTATCATCCACGGCGCCTCTGTCACCTTGGCTATCGGATTTGCGGCGACGGCTTTTACCGTCATCATCGGCATCATCATCGGGGTGCTGGCTGGATACTACGGCGGATGGGTGGACAACCTGCTGATGCGATTTACCGAATTTTTCCAGGTATTACCGGCTTTGCTTTTTGCCATGGTACTGGTAGCACTGTTTTCACCCAGTATCTACCTGATCGTTCTGGCAATAGCGGTGGTGAGCTGGACGGGTATTGCCCGCTTAACCCGGGCTGAGTTTATGAAGATCAAAGAAAGAGAGTATGTGATGGCTGAACGGGCCATGGGTGCCGGTAACCTGCGCATCATGTGGCAGATCATCCTCCCCAACTCCCTGCCTCCTTTGATTGTTACTATGGCGTTGAGCGTCGGGGTATCCATTCTCTTTGAAGCCGCCCTGAGTTTTCTGGGGTTGGGAGATCCGAACGCTTACAGCTGGGGGTATATGATCGGTTCATCCCGTGAGTACATCTGGGAATCCTGGTGGTCGGTCACCTTTCCCGGATTTGCTATTTTTCTGACCGTTTTGGGCATCAGTCTGATCGGGGACGGTCTGAACGATGCACTGAATCCCAAATTGAGACGGTTATGAGCCAGAAACCATTATTGCAGGTAAAGGGATTGTGCGTCGAGTTTTCAACCCGGAGGGGCAATGTCCAGGTGCTCAATCACCTGGATCTTCATCTGGACCCCGGGGAAGCATTGGGGATTGTAGGAGAAAGCGGCTGCGGTAAAAGCATGACGGCTCTTTCCATCATGCAGCTGATTCCGGTTCCTCCCGGCAATATTTCAGCGGGGCAGATCCTGCTGAATGATACTGATCTGCTGCAATTGAGCGAAAAACATATGCAGGACATCAGGGGAAATGACATATCGATGATCTTTCAGGAACCCATGACGTCTCTCAATCCGGTATTCACTGTGGGCACCCAGGTTTCCGAGAATATACGCCGGCACCAGTCGGCGACCCGGGCCCAGGCAAGAGAAAAAACCATACAGATACTCGAAGCGGTCGGCATTCCCGTTCCGGAACTCAGGATCCATCAATATCCCCATGAACTCTCAGGCGGAATGCGACAACGGGTCATGATCGCCATGGCACTTTGCTGTCAACCGCAGGTACTGATCGCTGATGAACCGACGACCGCCCTGGACGTTACGATTCAGGCGCAGATTTTCGATCTTCTGCGACAGATTCAAACAGAGATGGGGACCGCAGTCATTCTCATTACCCATGATATGAGTGTTATCGCTGAATTTGCGGATAGAGTGGTGGTGATGTACGCCGGCAGCAAGGTTGAAGAAGGAATGGTTCGGGACATCATCGATACCCCCCGACATCCTTACACCCGGGGTTTGATAAGCTGTGTTCCCTTTTTGAAGAAGGATCCGGGAACAGAACGCGAAGAACTGAACGAAATCCCGGGGGTGGTACCGGACATGAGTCAACTGGGCGTCGGCTGTTCTTTTGCCCCACGCTGCAATTATGTGATGGAAAAATGTTATTTGGAAAAGCCACCAGAGGTTCGGCTCGGGGATAACCATCACGCTCACTGCTGGTATGTTGAGGAGGCAAAATGAGTGCTCAACCTTTGCTGAAAGTGGATAATCTGAAGACCCATTTCACGTTGTCCAAGCCACACCCCTTCGCCACCCCCCAGGTTGTTTACGCAGTGGACGGCATCAATTTCGAAATTGAACGGGGAAAAACCTTCGGCCTGGTGGGGGAGAGTGGATGTGGAAAGTCCACCACAGCCTTATCCGTGCTGAGATTGGTTGAACCGACATCCGGTTCAGTCGTTCTGAAAGATACCGATGTCTGTCAATTGAATCGAAAGGAGTTACAGCGATTCAGGGGCAATATGCAGATTGTTTTCCAGGATCCTTACTCTTCCATGAATCCTCGAGCAACCGCTGGGGAAATAATCAGATCACCGTTGAAAATCCTGAAAATCGGAACCGCGCAGGAACAACATGATAGGGTAGGGGAGCTGCTGAAGCTGGTTGGATTACGACCCGAACAACGAAACTTGTTTCCCCATCAGTTTTCCGGGGGACAGCGTCAACGAATCTGCGTGGCCAGGGCTTTGGCACCCAATCCAGATTTCATCGTCTGTGATGAGCCGGTTTCGGCCCTGGATGTTGCCATCCAGTCGCAGATTCTCAACCTGCTGGTGAGGCTGCAGAAAGAGCTCAACCTGACCTATCTGTTCATCTCTCATGACATGGCGGTTGTTCAACACATATGTGACGATATTGCTGTCATGTACCTGGGTAAGATTGTGGAAAAAGCCGATCGGCGATCACTTTTTATGGATGTCAAGCATCCCTACACGCAGGCGCTTCTGTCAGCCGTCCCAACAATCGATGTCGAACTGCAGCAGAAGGCAACTCATTTAGAGGGTGATGTTCCCAGTCCTATTGACCCACCTTCAGGCTGTTATTTTCATCCTCGATGCCCCCGGGCAGAGGCTCGTTGTGTTAAAGAAGAACCCCTTTTGCGGGAAATTCTTCCCAATCACTGGGCGGCCTGCCACCTGATTTGATGGGAACTTTGTTCGGAATTCATGCCGCTTACCCGATGCTGAAGAGAACCCCTCATACCCTGTGTTTTTAAGACATCTTCGTCTTGGTTTATTATCCCCTCGGTTCCGGAAATATGCTGAATAGGTGCTTGATCTTTTGTATTATAATGGAGACAAATCAATGGAAATCGATAGCAGGGTTGATCCTGAACTGGTACCGGCATTGGAATTAATGCCGAACGTGGTCTTGAACAAAGCAAATTTAACAGCCATCCGTGAGTTCATGGCCACTATGACAGCTGAGGCAAACGCTCAACTGCCGAAAGTGGAAGGTGTTATTCAGGAAGATCGGATGGTGCCAGGTCCTCCGGGAGATCCCGATGTCAGAGTTCGGATATACCGACCCACAGAACAAACGGGGAAAATTCCCGGGTTCTTATGGATTCACGGCGGGGGGTATGTTCTGGGCAGTATTGATGGAGATGACTATAGAAATCACTTGCGAACTAAAAGTGTGGGGTGTGTGACCGTATCGGTGGATTATCGTCTGGCTCCGGAATCACCCTACCCGGCACCGGTTGAAGATTGCTATGCCGCACTGAAGTGGTTTTTCGACAACGCTGGTAGCATTGGAGTTGACAAGTCACGTATCGCCATCGGTGGTGCCAGTGCCGGAGGTGGATTGGCAGCTGGTTTGGCGTTGCTGGTTCGGGATCGTGCAGAGATGAATATTGTCTTTCAACTATTAATGTATCCCATGATTGATGACAGCAATATTGAGCCCGCCAGTGAAACGCACCCCGATACCCATATCTGGAACCGGGCCATGAACCTGTTTGGCTGGACTTCCTATCTTGACAGAGCCCCCGGTGGGGAAGGCATCCCCATCGACGCGGCTGCTTACCGGGCCCAAGATGTATCCCGCTTGCCAGCGGCGCTGATCGTGGTCGGCGATTTGGATCCTTTTGTCGAAGAGGATATCCGATATGCCCGGAAGCTGATTCAGGCCAAAGTACCGACCGAACTTCACGTATATCCAGGTGCATACCATGGGTTTAATGCGTATGCACCGGAAGCGACCGTGTCACGCGAATGTAACTCAACTGTTGCTCAAGCCCTCAAAAAAGCACTTTCTGATCAGTGATAAGGTTTGGTTGGCAAATACCGTCAGGTCAAAAAAATAAGACCGATGAAAAACCATGAATGAATTGGCTTTACGGGGGATTGTAGGCGAATTTTCTGTCCGTGTTCATCATACTGTTTTGTTATTATGTTTTTTTAGCGTTCTATTCATTTGTTGGTGACCTTTTACTTTCAAAATATGATTTTCCAATTTTAAATGATCGATCCAACCCGTATTTGATTCACTCTACTCGCCGCAGCCTGCTCAAATGGTTCGGGTCGCAAACCACTGAACGACTGCGATGGGTCTAAGCCAATTCTTCCGCCAAATGATACTGATATCAGAGATCCATCTTTTTTCCTCATTTCAAGCTCAACGCCAATAATCTCTCCTATACTTTATAAACGTTGTCTTGAACAAAGAAAATTTATCAGCCATCCGTTTGAACTTCCAAAGAAAAACTAGACACAACTAGCTGAAGAGCTCCAGCGACGGCTATCCGGTGATCAGGTTACCGGTCAGCTCTCTTTTGTCCCGGACAATAAAACAAAAAAACAACTGGAACTGGAACAATCTCTTGGCCAGATCGCTGACAAGGCCATTGAGGAGTATCACACACAAAAGCCGGAGTCCAAAACAGACTCCGAGTTATGCTAAAAGGGCTCGAATGGTATAAGGAAGACATGCGGGCTGCTTTTTACAGTGGGCAGCCAACTGGCAATCGGTGGAAAGGATGTTGGGGCGATCAGGCTTCGGTCAGCAATCCACCACCAATATTCAATGCCTGCCCCGTGATATAGGAAGAGCGTTCAGAAACCAGGTAGGCACAGAGGTCGGCTACTTCCTGTATACTTCCCATTCGCTTCAATGGAACCGAATCCGACATTCTTTTTTCCGCCTCTGGGATTTCGATCTCCCAGAGCATGGCTTTTAAAGCGATGTTCCCTTCCTGCAAATCGGTCTTGATGAAGCCGGGGCAGATCGCATTGACACGAATATTTTGCGGTCCCAGTTCCAGCGCCATCACCTTGGTCAACATGATCACCGCAGCCTTGGATGCTGCATAGGCTCCGTTTAACGGGGCGGGCGACTTGCCGGCCTTGGATGCGACATTGACAATGGCACCCGGGCCACCGGCCATTAGTTTGATCGCTGCTTTAGAGACCCGGAAAACACCGTGAAAATTGATATCAACGGTTTTAACCCAGGCGAATTCGTCATATTCGTGCACCGCTGTTCCGGCACCCATCGCTGTTCCGGCATTGTTGAACAGGTAGTCCAACCGGCCGTACTTCTCCTGGATCACCTTCATGGCTGCATCAACCGACTCAGTATCAGAGACATCCAGACCGACAGCTGTCGCCTGAATCGCATAGGTCTGCTCCAATTCGGCAACCAGTTCCTGCATGCCCTCCATCGTTCCATAGCTGACAAATTCACTGGCCTGTTTGGGCGCCAACACGTCTGAGATGACAACGTTTACCCCCAGTGATGCCAGACGCTCAGCCACACCGAAACCGATACCATTCCGTTTCCCGGAACCCGTGATCAAAGCTGTTTTTCCCTTCATCGCGTCATACATGTGTTTACCCCTTTAAAAAACGTTGATGAGTAACTATTTACCAGATTTCCAGATTCACTAAAACGTCTCACCGATCTTCAGCATCACCTTTGTGGCCTTGCCGGTTTTGATGCGGTCGT
>JAOZRE010000310.1 GCA_029940215.1 bacterium
GGGCAACCCGCTTTCACAGTCTTGACAATGGCCGCAGGTGATCAAGGGATTGATTACCACCCGGGTGCCGGCCTGGGGACCATCAACAATGGTTCCCACAACTTCGTGCCCCAGAATCAGGGGAGGAACGCGGCGGGCATCGTGTCCGTGATAGGCGTGCATATCTGAGCCACAGATACCGGTGGCTTCCATTTTAACCAGTACCTCACCGGGGCCTGCGACAGGATCGGGTTCTTCCCGATAAATAACTTCGTTGGTATTTGTGTAGACAAGTGCTTTCATTGTAGTCGTTACTATGATTGATGGGTTATTGCGAAGCATAGGGTATAATACCGCACCCTTGGGGTGCCGCGTCATCCCCGACTCCTATCGGGGATCCAGGCTAGCATTTCTTTGAAATTTTTGCTGGTTCTTTCCTGCGAGTCTCGGAAATTCAGTATGTCAAGCACGGAATGACAAGAGTATGAGATACAGCTGTTCGTCATTTCTTCACCACCCTCAGAAGCTGGATGACCTGTTTACAGGTGCCGATGTGGCTTCACTATTTAGCCGTCCAGCCGCCGTCCAGGAAGATGGTCTGTCCGGTAATGTAATCCGAGGCTGTCGACGCGAGAAATACCGTCACGCCATACAGGTCTTCCGGCTCTCCGTTTCGGCCAATGATGGTCTGTTTGGCCAGGGAGTCGATGACGGTCTCCTGGTCAAACAGGCTTTCGGTCAGGCCCGTCTTGAAAAATCCAGGTGCAATGGCGTTACAGGTAACGCCCTGCTGATCTGACGACCAGGCTTCCGCCATGGCCCGGGTCAGCTGCATTACACCACCCTTAGAGGCGCCGTAGGGCGCTCCGTTGGGAAAAGCCCGAACCGATTGCAGGGAGGCGATATTGATGATTTTCCCCCACCTTTTTTCCAGCATGGCTGGTACCAGCAGGCGCGCCAGAAAAAAAGGTGCTGACAGGTTCAGCTGGATGGTCCGGTTCCAGGTTTCAGGGGATATTTCGTCCCATCCCTGCCTGGGGTTGATACCGGCGGCATTGACCAGGATATCAGGTGAGCCGAAAAAGCCAGCTGCCTCGTCCGCTATTTTCGGTAACTGGTCGATCTCAGCCACATAGGCTGCTTGTGCCCCGTCTGCTTGAATATCGGATACGGCCGTTTCCAGCAGTTCCGCTCTTCTGGCCGACAGCACAACCGAGGCCCCGGCATTCGCCAGTGACCTGGCCATGGTGAGGCCGATGCCTGAGCTGGCACCGGTGATAAACGCTACTTTTCCGTCCAGACCGAACAGGCTGGTGATGGGATTGGCTTTTTCGGTCATGGCTACTTGATTACCTTGTAAACGGCATTGCAGTCTTCGGCTCCATAACCTTCACTGCTGCCTTGTTTAAAATAGTCCAGTGCGGTTTCCATCAGCTTTGCCTGAGATCCCCACTCGGTTGCCATTTCGCAGCCCAGCCGCACATCTTTGAGCGCCAGATCAAGGCCGAAGCGGCTGGCAAAATCGTTTTCTGCAATCCAGGCGCCCCTGAGATCCAGCTGAAAACTGGCAGCTCCGGTATCCTGCAGCAGTTCCAGGAGCAGTTTGGGATCGATGCCGGCTTTCTCACCGAGTTTAAAGCCCTCGGCAATGACTGCAACATTGGTCATACCGATCAGGTTGCTGATCAGCTTGAATGCAGCGGCCGCTTCAACGGTTCCCATGTAGTAAATCGGGTCCCCAACAATGGCGAGGATCTCCTTCATCTTTTCATAGGTTGCCTTTTCACCACCGACGAAAATCGGTTCTTCACCAGCTTCTGCAGCAGTGGGGTTTTTCCCCAGCGGGCATTCAAGGAACTCGATACCCTTCGCGGTTGCTGCGTCCGACAGTTTACGGGCTGATTTGGGATCGATGGTACTGACGTCAATATAGGTGGCACCCTGTTTCATTTTATTCAACAGTCCGTCATCACCCATCATCACCTTCTCAAGGTGGGTGGGTAGGGGGAGGGATGTGAACAGCACATCCACACCAGCCAGTTCATCGACTGAACCAGCGGCTTTTCCAGTTGTTCCCACAGCCAGGACCTTGTCCATGGCCTCGCTGCTCAGATCGAACAACAGCACTTCTTTTCCGGCGCGAACCAGATTGCGGGCCAGGCCACCACCCATATTTCCCAGACCAATAAATCCAAATTGCATTTTGTCACTCCTCTTTTTATCAAAATCTATTTCAAACCCAAATTACCGAGTCATTCCAGCTTACAGCACTCTCTTTTGTCGGAATGACAATGGCGTTTACAGAATAAAAGGTACTAAATCAGTGGATGGTGGACGATTCAGTCTCTTCAACCAGCCAGCCCAGGTTCAGTTCTATCAGCTTGGCTCGGGTTGGTTTTCCGTTCTTGTCCCATCCGGATATCTCATAATAAAGGTCCATTGCTTCACGGAAGGCTTTTGGGTCGATGGCTTGTCCCTTCAGTGGGCCGCCCGGCATAGGTTCGTGCCAGCGTCGGATAATCCGGTCATCATTGGGGCTGAATCCTTCTCGGTTGTTAAATACCCGCTGCATGACCGTGCCCCTCTCTGAGACCTGTATCATATCAAAGAGGCTGGTGTCCCAGCCGGTGATGGCACGAACGAGGTCCACAAACTGCTGGAAGGTCAGGGCATGGATGGGGACAGAACAGAAATTGCAGACCCCGTAACAGTTGTTCATCTGCCAGGCCTTCTGGCCGATGGCAAAGTATCGGGCTTTTTCCATGTCCGTTTCAAGCGGCTTGACCGGAGTGTGATAGCCCAGAGCAGACAGCTTGCTGACGGCATCGCCCTGGAAGGCGACATCATGAGGTGTTTCCACATGTTCTGCGCCGGTGGGCGCCAGGGCAAACCCCATGGCCATTCCGGTTTTACCGCGGCCGTCGTGGAGTGGCAGTTCCTGTCCTTTGATGTGAAAGGCGTATTCATTGGCACCTTTTCCGATGATGTCTGCAGCCCGTTTGACACCCAGTCCTAGTACAGCACCAATTCCGCGGTTGGCTGCGATCTCCTCGATCAGCCAGATCATCGCGTCGGCATCGCCAAAATTGATCTCGCGGCCTCCGGTATCCTCGGTGGTCAAAATGCCGTGTTCAAAGCATTCCATGGCAAACGCCACGATGCAACCGATGGAAATCGAGTCCAGACCGTACAGGTTACAAAGCTGGTTGCCCCGGGCAATGGCCGGCAGGTTGTCGATCTCGCACAGCGAGCCAAGCGCTGCCAGGGTTTCGAACTCGGCGCCACCCAGTTTGATGCTCAAGGGATACTTTTCATCTTCCAGGACCACCTTACGCTTGCATCTGACAGCACATGAATAACAGGTTCCGGCTGATTCGAAGATAGTGGAGTGATAGGCCTCATGGTTGATCTTGTCGGTGCCGTCAAAAATACCGTCACGGAAATTGTGGGTCGGCAGCATTCCCGTATCGTTCAGTCCCTTGATCAGGACTGTTGTCCCCGTGGCTGTCAGGCTGACGTTGGGGGGATGAACCTTGAAACTCTCATTGACCACTTTGCGAATGGCTTTTACCGTGTCGGGATCTGCCATCTCCATCTTTTTCTTGCCTCTCGCCACAACCGCCTTCAGGTTTTTCGATCCCATCACAGATCCCATGCCGGTCCGACCATTGTAGTGTTCCAGGTCGTTCTGAACACAGGCGATGGGCAGCATCTGCTCCCCGCCCTGGCCGATGGAAGCGACACGAATGCGCTTGTCACCCAGTTCCTCTTCAAGGATCTCCAGGGTTTGCAGGTTGTCCTTTCCCCAGACAGAGGCGGCGTCCCTGATTTCAACTTCTCCATCGTGAATCCAGAGATAAACCGGTTTTTCAGCTTTGCCGTAGATCACGACCGCATCAACTCCTGCGAACTTCAGCTCCGGCCCGAAATAACCCCCCGCCTCGGAACGTCCGATAGCACCGGTAAGAGGAGATTTAGCAGCTACGCTGTAACGGCTGAAACCGGAAACCGGTGCACCGGTCACAGCACTGAGCGCAAAAACGAGAACATTGTCCGGACCCAATGCATCGGTGCCCGGCTTGATGTGCTTCAACAGATAATAGGCCGCCAGGGCCGAGCCGCCGACATAGGTTCGATAAAAGCTGATATCAGGTTCCTCAATCTCCCAGGTGGACTGGGTCAGATTGACGTGAAGAATCTTTCCATTATAACCGTATGGCATATCATTACTCCATGATACTATTTCAAAAAAATCAAGGTTTCTCAGGCATCCACTGACTGGAATTGTCGCAGGATGCCTGTTGGTTCAATCGCTCCTGACCATTAAAGCAGCCAGGTCGATATGCTTGGTACAAACATTAAGAGCAGAACGATGGCCAGCATCGTCACCACAAAACTGACAGCGTGTTTGGATATCGCCATGACAGGCGTTCCGGTAACCCCCGATACCACAAAGAGGTTCAAGCCCAGAGGGGGTGTAATAAAACCGATCCCCAGGGATGTAATCATCAGAATACAGAAATGAATCTCGTTCATTCCGATTTCCTGGGCCAACGGCAGCAGAATAGGGGCCAGGATCACAATATTGGGTGTGGTCTCCATCACACAACCAGCGATCATCAGAATCCCAACCATGATCAGCATGATCAGGTAGCGGTTATCAGTCAGCGAGGTCATAGAAGCCACAAAAACCTGGGGCACTTCCAAGGCCGCCAGAGTTTGCGCCAATGGGAGCGACATCGCGATAATCGGGACAATCACACCATTAACCTTGGCAGATGTCTCCAGCATCTTGGGAATGTCGCTGAGGGTGATGGTTTTCTGTGCGAACCCGATAATCAAGGTCGTCACCACCGCCACTGCTGCAGATTCGGTTGGGGTGAATATGCCTGAATAGATCCCGCCCAGGATGATAAAAGGAATCAGGATAGCAAAGCGACCATCATAACAGGTCTGAAGCCAGTGTTTCAGGCTAAATCCAGCCCGGGAGTCTTCATAGCCCTTGACACGGTTGATTAAAAAATTAGTCACCATCACCGATGTCAGGATCAGTACGCCGGGAACCGCAGCCGCCAGAAAAAGCGTGGAGGCAGAGATACCCAGAATTAACCCGATAATAATGTAGGAGATGGAGGGTGGAATCAGGACCCCCGTACAGGAACCGGCAGCCACCAGGGCACAGGCATATGCCTTCGGATAACCCTGCTCTGCCAACCGGTCGATGGTGATCCGCCCAATGGCGGCCGCATCTGCTGCGTCAGAGCCGGAAATACAAGCAAAAAAACCGCAGCCCAGCACCGTCGAGGTGCCCAGACCGGCCCGCTGCCAACCCATGGTGGCCTCGGCGACGTCCAACAGCTTGTTGGAAAGCCCGGTTCGGACCAGCACGTCTCCCGTTAGAATAAACAGGGGTACAGCAATCAAGGCAAACGAGTCCACCCCGTCAAAAAGCGCTTCGCCCAGCAGGGTCGGCGGCAGGACGTCGGTGGTGATCAGCATCGTCAGAGAGCCCAGTCCAACCACCGCCCAGATACGAACACCCAGAATAATCATCACGACCATTCCCAGCAGCGGCCAGTAAAAGCTCCAATCCAGAGTAGCATGTGCTGCTTGTATCAAATAGTTTTGCACGGCTGTTCCTCCTAATCAAAAAGTTTGTTGCCCTCGAAAACAGGACGTCCCGCAATTAAATCGGAAATGTCCCGTTTCATGGATTGAATCAAGCGAACCACGATCATCGAAAATCCAAGGGGAACAC
>JAOZRE010000043.1:0-2822 GCA_029940215.1 bacterium
AGGACAGCAGTGGCAATATATACATGATGGGATACGCCAGAGGCGACCTGGATGGACAGAGCAATCAGAGCCCCGGATCAGACGATGCCTTTCTCACTAAATTTGATGCTTCCGGGGTGAAACAGTGGACTCGGCTCTTTGGCAGTACCGCCTCCGAAAATCCTAGGAATATGGTCATCGAATATCCGGACAATGTCTATATCACTGGCAATACCTGGGGACAAATAGACGGCGAAACCAATGCAGGTCCCGTGGATATCTTTCTGGCAAAATATAACAGCAGTGGAGTCAAGTCATGGGTCAAACAGTATGGAACCGCAAATAGTGAAAGTGCTGAGGCTATCATGATCGGCAGTGACAATAAGATCTATATGGCCGGGTATACGGATGGAACCTGGCTTGCGGCCCCTAACTCGGATGATCTTCTTATTCTGCGCGCTGATAACGATGGCGCAAACCCCACCGCCCTTGCCCAAACAACTTCGTCAGGTTCCCAGGTAGACAAAGTTGAAGATGCAATCATGGACAGTAATGACAATATTTACGTAACCGGATCTACTGAAGGTGACTTTGGCGATACCAACAATGGCAACAAGGATGTTTTCCTGCATAAATATTTCAGTTCGGGAACCAACGACTGGCAAGTCCAGTTTGGCGGAGTCGATGATGATTCAGGTATCAAGCTGGCATTAGACAGCAGCGACAATATTTATCTTGCAGGCGTAACCAACAATGTCCTGCAGGGCACCGGTGCCGGAAGTTACGATTATTTCCTGGCCAAATATAATGCGGCAGGCACACAGCTGTGGCTGGTCCAATTTGGCAGCAGCGAAGTCGATGAGGATGTCAGCGATGTAGCCGTCAGCAGTGACGGATACATCTATTTTCTGGGAGCTACTGTTGGTGATATGCCGGCAAATACAGATACGGGCAACCGCACAAAAGACATTGTTCTGGTGAAATTCAACACCAGCAGCGGAACCGAAATCTGGCGTAAACAATATGGTACAACAACAGACGAAATCCCTACCGCAATCATCTTTGACAGTGCAGGCAAAATACTCATGACGGGTAATACCAAGGGAAGTATGGATGGTTCTGCCACCCCAGATAGTGAAGGGGACAACTTCCTTATGAAGCTGGACCGCAACGGCAACATCCTGTAATCCAGCATTTCACAAAAGCGGGCAGGAGCCGCCCGCTCCCTCTTAATATTCTTAAGTCCGAACTCCAGGTATATCACCCCCTCCGATACCCACATCTAACAGCCAATTAACACCTCGCTAATATAATCCTAACAATCCTGTCTGATAATAGATTTATCAACACAAACAAAAAATTAATTCTATCCTCTTTCAGCCCTAACAATTGCCAATCAGACTCAGGGTTGTGAGGTTAAATTCTTATTTCATTTGTTAAACAGACACTTGGTTTCGGAGGAAATGGTTATGAAAGCAGGCAGACTAGTTAAAATATTGCTGATGGTTTTGGTCATGTTCAATTTCGGTTTTAATGGCGCTTTCGCAGTGGAAGTTGATCACAAACTCCCCAAGTATAAAAAAACCATGGGGGTTTCAGGCAGCATGAAATCCATCGGATCGGATACCTTGAATAACCTGATGACCCTGTGGTTTGAATCATTTCGATCATTCTATCCGGGGGTCAAGGTTGAAATTGAAGGCAAAGGGTCTTCAACGGCTCCCCCCGCTTTAATCCAAGGTACGTCACATTTTGGCCCCATGTCTCGTCAGATGAAATCCAAGGAACTGGATGCCTTCGAAAGACGTTTCGGTTATAAGCCTTTAAAAATGCGTGTAGCAGTTGACGCCCTGGCAGTATTCGTTCACAAGGACAACCCGATTAAGTCCCTGACCCTGAAGCAGCTGGACGCAATCTTTTCAAAAAACCGTAAGGGTGGATTTGGCAAAAACATTAGAACCTGGGGTGATCTGGGCGTGACCGGCAAGTGGGCCAGCAAACCGATCTCACTTTACGGGCGTAACTCAGCATCCGGGACATACGGTTATTTCAAAAAGGTCGCTCTCTTCAAGGGTGATTATAAAGATACAGTCAAGGAACAGCCAGGCTCATCCGCTGTAGTTCAGGGCATTGCCTCCGACCTGTTTGGCATCGGTTATTCCGGCGTAGGCTATAAAACCGCTGATGTCAGAACCGTACCTCTCGCTCTGGATGCAACCGAAAATCCCTATGACGCCAATGCAACTAACGCCTACAGCGGCGACTACCCACTGGCCAGATTTCTATACGTATATATTAATAAAAACCCTAGCCGGAAGCTGGACCCGTTAAGAGCAGAATTCGTCAAATTTATTCTCTCCAGACAGGGACAGAAGATTGTTATCAAGGATGGATACTACCCGATCTCAAATGCGATCTCCAAGGCAGACAGAAAAATCATGGGTATTCGGTAGTGTATTGTTTTCAATGTTCTCCCCATTTTAGACAAGGTACCTGGCTTTAGACCGGATTTGATCTAAAAAGAAACACATCCCTCATTCTGTCATTCCAGGCTTGACCCGGAATCCAGTGTATAATTTTACTGGACCCCGGCTCTGAGGCCGGGGTGACAGCTTATCGTTTTAAAGGAGGGAATTTTTTGTTGGCAAAACCAATTATCCACGATCCAAATATGCTGACCCTAAACAAGGCTCTTCAACCGATCCAAATGGCAAAGAAAAAACAGCAGAAAGCCCCTTCAATGACCGCGGATTCAGCAGGCCGTGCAAGACAGGTCCGGCGGTCGGTGATTATCATCGACCGCATCGCTGACCGCACCATTACCATTGGCGGCATACTGGTTA
>JAOZRE010000043.1:2832-16640 GCA_029940215.1 bacterium
CATCCCCCTGTTTCTGGGGGGCAAAACGACCAGCCGCCATTCATACAAACTGGCGGTGCCTGTCAGCGATACAATCCATGGTGGGGTTGACGACTATAAAAGTATCGCCTTTGTACTTCAGCGAGATGGCAGTCTTCAGCCATTCCACGCCAGGACGGGTCAACTTCTGACGGCTCTGGAACTTGACCTGAATGGACAGAAGGTCACCATCCTGTCTGTCACGACTGATAAAAAAGAATTTGCACTGGGACTTGATGACGGGACAGTCCGTTTTGGTAAAATTGAATACCTGACCGAGGTGATCACCCCGGAAAACATGCCTGAAAACCTGACCCAACTGGACAAACGCGATCAGACAAATGGTTCAGATATTTTTACCAAAATACCTGGGAACCAATACCGAAAGGTCTCTTTTCGTGCCTCTCTGGACGACAGCGTCAGTGTCGGATCGTCCGGCAAACCACTAAAAGCACTTTACTACCACGTCAGCGGCGAGGCAGAAAGACAAAAAAGAACGTTTATCTCTGTGGACAGTGACGGCAAGGCCGTCTTGAACATGGTTAAAAGCCGCATCAACCTGATGACAGGTCAACGAAAATCCGTTGTCACAACATCTGTTTTGCCCCCATTGGACACTGAAATCCCCATTTATTCCGTTCTGATGTCCTACAATGCGGACATGGTCATTATTACCACAGTGGATGGCCGGGCATACCGGTTTGATACCAGTCAATTCAAGTCACCGCAGCTTGTTGAGATTACGCCTCTTCTTCCCAGGGGCACAATACTGACCACGCTAGCCTTTCTTAATGGCGGTCAATCCATTATGGTCGGCGGCAGTGACGGATCTCTCACGGTCTTCTTTGTTATAAACGACAACCAGGGCAGAAGCATGGACAAAAAATCCCTGATTAAGGCGCGTACCTTTGAGACAGGGACAACATCGCCAGTCGTTGGAATCATTCCTTCAAGCCGCGGTAAAAGCTTTGCAGCTGTTTTTGAGAACGGAGATACAGCTGTACTTCACGGAACCAGCCAGAAACGAATGATTGACCTTCAGAACCACCGTTCAACATCAAATCTGGTCGCTATCCTCAGTCCCAGGCTGAATGGCCTTATGACGGTAGGGAAAAATGGTGAGGTGGAACTGGTTGAATTTTCTGTTCCTCATCCGGAAACCACCTTTAAAACCCTGTTTCAAGAAGTGTGGTATGAAGGATACACAGAACCTGGATACACTTGGCAGTCATCAGCTGCTACGGATGATTACGAACAGAAATTCTCACTGATACCCCTGATTTTCGGATCGATCAAGGCGGCCCTCTATTCGATGCTGTTTGCCATACCCATTGCCATCCTCGGAGCGATTTACACATCTGAATTCGTGGAACCATCGGTAAAAAGGGTTGTGAAGCCCACCATGGAGATGATGGCGTCTCTGCCGTCTGTCGTCCTTGGATTCGTTGCGGCACTTGTCCTGGCCCCTGTCGTAGAGACCTGGATATCAGCTGTGTTGTTTGCTTTCCTGTTAATTCCGGTCGCACTGATTATCGGGGCTTTTATCTGGCAGCTGCTCCCCATCGATGTCATGGTTCGCTGGCAGGGCTATCCCAAAATGATCCTGATGTCCCTGGTCATCGCTGTGTCAATTCTCCTGGCAACTCAAATCGGCTCTGGCATCGAGCATCTCTTTTTTGCCGGCGATTTCAAGGCCTGGCTGAACAGGGACATCGGAACTGCGCTGCCCTTTCTATTCCTAATCCTGATGCCGATCGTCATGTTGTTGACCTCTATGGTGATGACCGGTCAATACAACAAACACATTCATGGACAGCTCAGGGAATTCTCACGCACAACTGTTCTTGCCAATGAAACGGGTCGTTGGATATTAACAGCCACCGTAACCGTTCTGCTGACCTTTGGAGCAGCTAAAATACTAACCATGCTGGGAATCGACGCCCGCAACAGCTTTGTCGGGACCTATGTTCAGCGCAATACCCTGGTTGTCGGTTTTGCCATGGGATTTGCGGTGATACCCATCATCTACACAATCGCAGAAGACGCCCTGAGCTCTGTTCCGGACCACCTGCGGGCGGCCAGCCTCGGGTGTGGGGCTACTGTCTGGCAAACAACCATTTATGTTGTATTGCCGGCTGCGATCAGTGGTGTATTCTCCGCAATCATGATCGGTATGGGCCGGGCAGTTGGCGAAACCATGATCGTTGTAATGGCGGCAGGTAATACCCCGCTGCTGGACTGGAACATATTCAACGGACTGAGGGCGCTGTCTGCAACCATAGCAGTGGAACTGCCCGAAGCTGTAAAGGACGGAACCCTGTATCGCGTTCTGTTTCTGTCCGGACTCGTTCTGTTTGCCATGACCTTTGTGATCAACACCTTGGCAGAAGTGATTCGGCTGCGGTTTCGTAAGCGAACCATGCAACTTTAACCACCTCAATTTGAAATTTACATGAAACAACCCAGTTTTTCCGGACGAGGCCTGAAGAAGGTAGACTTGTCTGCCAGGGGCGAACCCTTTCTGTGGAGCATGGGAGGGACCCTGGTTCTCGGTATGATCATGATTGCCGGGTTTCTGTTCCTGATTCTGTGGAACGGGATTGTGACCTTCTACCCCAAACCCATCAAGAGAGTCCTCCTGGATAACGGAAGCATCGTTGCAGGGGAGATGCACCGCTGGGAACGGGTTAAACTCGAAAAACACCTTTACGACGCGTTGAACGAAAAAAGCCGGAAAACCGTGCAGGACAACAATGGTTTTACCCGCCGGGTGCTATACAAAATCGGCAACTACGATGTCTATAACGAAGATTTCAAGTGGGTAGCTGACTACCAGGTTGTGACTGTTACTGAACCTGAGAACCTTTATTATGTCGAGCGAATGGAGTGGGGTCCCTTCGTCGGAACCATCGATAGTGTCAAACTGAATGACAGGATAATCAAACCTGACAGCAGCGACTTCTCGAAACAGCTGGCTCGGGAACATCAAGCTGCGGTTGAGCGGCGGCATGCCATTGAGGAAATTGAAAGGGAAGAGATCGCAGGTATCAGTTACTACCTGGAGAAGGATCGCCTGAAACTCAGAAAGATCGAGCTGAAAACCGGCAACCAGAGCAAAGCATACAAGGAAGCCAACAGTCGCTTCCAGGTTCGTACTCAAGAGATGAACCTGTTATATGAAAAGTTTCAGCAGAGAGCAGATCTGCTGAAAACAGAAAACAAGGCATACACCATTACCCTAAAAGAGGTGGGAGGCG
This sequence comes from bacterium, assembly GCA_029940215.1. GTDB lineage: Bacteria > SAR324 > SAR324 > XYD2-FULL-50-16 > XYD2-FULL-50-16 > JAHJRI01. The sequence continues at coordinate 6,108 of JAOZRE010000043.1, forward strand.
CGACCAAAACCATCAAACTTTCAGATCTGGTCCGGTTCTACCCGGCTAATAACCTTTCATTTTTCCAGAAGCTGGGTATCTATTTCTCCCGCTGGGCAGAATTCCTGAGCGCAGAGCCGAGAGAAGCGAATACGGAAGGCGGTGTCATGCCAGCTATATTCGGAACAGTCATCATGACGTTTCTACTGGTTATAGCGGTAGCACCCTTCGGGATCATGGCCGCTTTGTACCTTCGAGAGTACGCCAAACAGGGTGTGCTGGTCTCCATCGTCAGGGTGTGCGTCAACAACCTGGCAGGGGTTCCATCCATCGTATACGGCGTCTTCGGGTTGGGCTTTTTCGCCTATATTCTCGGTGGTTCCATCGACAAGCTCTTTTACGCGGAAAAGCTCCCCAATCCGACATTTGGAACGGGAGGGCTGTTGTGGGCCTCTCTGACACTGGCCCTCTTGACCGTCCCGGTTGTGATCGTGGCAACGGAAGAAGCACTGGCGGCCGTCCCTCAATCTCTTCGGGAGGGGTCACTGGCCTGCGGATCTTCTAAATGGCAGACCATTAAAAATATTGTTCTCCCCAAGGCACTTCCCGGAATTCTAACCGGACTGATTCTGGCCATGGCCCGGGGAGCAGGAGAAGTAGCACCCCTGATGCTGGTGGGAGTTGTTAAACTGGCCCCTGAACTACCCGTGGATACTTTTTTCCCCTTTGTGCATTTGGAACGAAGTTTCATGCACCTTGGATTTCATATCTTTGATGTTGGCTTTCAGTCCAGGAACTCCGAAGCCGGAAAACCGATGGTGTTTGTGACGACCTTACTGCTGATAGGACTGGTAGCAATGATGAACGCCTTTGCCATCAGTATTCGAAACCGCCTTAACCGTAAATACGCAACCGATCATTTTTAATAGTTGGAGACACCTTATGATTACGACTGCAGAGGTCATATCCGAGACATCGGAAACCGTCTACCATGTTCAGAAGGGGCCTGATGGCACCATTGTGGATATCAACGATTTTTCCTTGTGGTATGGCGAAAAACAGGCCCTGTTCAACAACACCATAGAGGTTGAGAAAGGACTTGTTACAGCACTGATTGGCCCATCCGGATGCGGAAAATCGACCCTGTTGCGGTCATTGAACCGCATGAACGATCTGATAGACCGGCTGAGTATAACCGGGCAGATACGGCTGGACGGAGTAAATATTTTTGAAAAGGACGTTGATGTGATCAGCCTGCGAAAGCGGATGGGGATGGTCTTTCAGAAGCCCAACCCCTTTCCCATGTCTATCGCCGACAATGTTGCATACCCACTGCGGGTCGATGGCATCAGGGACCGAAATGTGCTTGCTGAAACCGTCGAACGCTCTCTAAAAGGGGCTGCTTTATGGGACGAGGTCAAGGACCGGCTTAAGGAGAATGCTCTCGGGCTTTCAGGAGGACAGCAACAACGCCTTTGTATCGCCCGAGCTATATCAGCCAAACCGGAGGTACTACTGATGGACGAACCCTGTTCCGCACTGGACCCGCTGGCCACCATTAAAATTGAGGACTTGATCAACGAGCTGAAGGGCCGTTTTTCCATCATCATCGTAACCCATAACATGCAGCAGGCCGCCCGTGTCTCTGACAATACGGCTTTTATGTACCTGGGCGAGATTATTGAGTACGGGCAAACAGATACCATCTTCACCAACCCGATGAGCATTAAGACACAAGACTATGTGACAGGACGATTTGGATAACGTATGTTGAAAGCCGACTTTGGGAACAACAAAACAAGGAACAAACGATGATCAAACATTTTCATAAGGAACTGGAAAAAATAAAGAAGATGCTTCTGTCACTCAGCGCCCTGGTCGAAGAGCGTGTGAACCTGGCAATTATCTCGGTCATCAAAAATGATGCGGATATCGCACTGGATATTATCCGGTCGGATCATGAGATAGATGAAAAAGAGGTCGAAATCGAAGAGGAGTGCTTGAAAGTAATGGCTCTGTATCAGCCGGTGGCCATCGATCTGCGATTTCTGGTCGCTGTCATCAAAATCAATAATGACCTGGAACGAATCGGAGACCAGGCCGTGAATATTGCTGAGCGGGTCCAGATCATCTCCAGACAGGACACATGCGATTTTATTTACGACTACTCCATCATGGCTGAAAAAGCTCAGAAAATGCTACATGACAGCCTGGATGCCTTTGTCAGCCTCGATCCTAAACTGGCGCACCAGGTAATTGACCTGGATGATGAGGTCGACCAATGGGAAAACCAGGCCTACGACGAAATCAAACAAGCCATGGAGGACAAGCGGGACTGCCTGAGCTATCTTCTCAATCTTTTTCTGGTTTCACGACACTTGGAGAGACTAGCCGACCACGCAACCAACATAGCCGAAGAGATCATCTACCTGGTGGAAGGTGAAATTGTCAGACACAGCAATTTAAAGGAAGACTGACTATGGCTCACGAAAAGATTTTGCTGGTGGATGACGAGGAGGACATCCTAGAGCTCCTGTCATACAACCTTGAGCGTGAAGGTTACAAAACCATCAGAGTACTGACGGGCGAGGATGCACTAAGGAAGATTGAAATCAACAAGCCGGATCTGATGATCCTGGACCTGATGCTGCCCGGTGTAGATGGTTTGGAAATTACCCGCAGGCTGAAGTCCAACAGCAAGACTGCCGGCCTGCCAATCATCATGCTTTCCGCAAAAGGGGAAGAGTCTGATGTCGTCACGGGCCTTGAACTCGGTGCCGACGACTATATCACAAAGCCTTTTTCTCCCAGAATCCTGGTCGCCAGAGTGAAGGCAATGCTCCGAAGGGATCCCCTCACAGAAGAAGATACAGAAGAGATCATCCAGATTCAAGGCTGTGTGATTCATCCCGGTCGCAGGAAAGTTGTGATCGGTGAAAAGCCCGTGGATCTCACCTACACGGAATTTCAGGTCCTTTACTATCTGGCCCGTCGACCCGGTTGGGTAGCAACCCGAACCCAGATTGTGGACGCCGTCCGTGGGACCGACTATTTTGTCACAGACCGCAGCGTCGACGTGCAGATTGTTGGTCTTCGAAAAAAGCTGGGCCCATGGGGGAAAAATATTGAAACCGTCAGAGGTGTTGGATACCGTTTAAAGGAGCAAAGCCATGATTAAAAACCGAAAACTGATCTGGAAACTCTATCCATCTTTTTTGGTAGTGGTGCTGATAGCATTGGGTTCTGTCACCGGGTATACCGTGAATTCCATGCGCCAGTTTTTTTTGGACCAGAACCGAAAAAAACTGATTGTTGAGGCCAGGCTGCTCAAGGACCAGTTGAAACCCCTTTTGCTGGCTGCGGATGAAGTTAAAATCGACGAATTGTGTAAGCGTTTCAAGGACGATATCAAGACCCGCATTACGGTCATCATGCCAAATGGCAAGGTTGTTGGCGACACCCTGGAAAACCCACGCTACATGGATAATCATGCCAACCGTCCGGAGATCAAGATTGCGATGACTGGAGAAACCGGACAATCCGTCCGAAACAGTGGCACGCTTCAGCAGGAAATGATGTACGTCGCTCAACCGCTATACGCAAATGGCGTATTGAAAGCTGTGATCAGAACCTCCGTCGCTATCACTGCCATTGAAAACGAGCTGACCATTATACAGCGCGACCGAATTATCTGGGGTATTCTTACGGCTGTGATCGCGGCCATCATCTGCCTGATTATTTCACGGAGAATTGCCCAGCCCATCGAAGAGATGAAGAAAGGTGCTCTGCATTTTGCAAAAGGTGAACTGGGATATCGCCTGCCCCTGACAGATATTGCTGAGTTCTCCAGCCTGGCTAAATCCATGAACCGGATGGCGGCGGACCTGGAAGGTCGGATCGTCACTATCGTCAATCAACGTAATGAATATGAAGCGGTGCTGTCCAGCATGGTTGAAGGCGTCATCGCAGTCGACAGAGACGAAAAAGTCCTCAGCGTCAACCAGGCCGCTGCCAGAATGTTGAATATCAATACCGAAACGCTTAGAAAACCCACTGTTCAGGAAATGGTCAGAAACAGCAGGATGCAGACCAATATTTCAAAAACACTGACGGACGGTGAATTCATCAATGAAGATATTATTATTATTCAGCGCAGTGCTGACGTTGTGTTCAATTTCAGAAGCATGCCGCTTTTTGACGCTAGTGAGGAGCAGATAGGGGCACTGGTTGTTATAAACGATGTCACGCGATTGCGGTTGCTTGAGAACATCAGAACAGACTTTGTTGCAAACGTGTCCCATGAACTGAAAACCCCGCTGACCGCTATCAAAGGGTTTGTTGAAACCCTGATCAACGGTTTAGAGGCCGACGACCCTAAAGAAACCAATCGATTCCTGCAGATAATCATGAAACATGTTAATCGGTTGAACATGATTATCGAAGACCTGCTGTCCCTGGCCCGCATCGAAAAACTATCAGACGACGAATCCGGCATTATCTCCCTGCAAGGCGACATTAAAGTCGTGATTGATTCAGCTGCCCAGGCGGTCCAGGTCATGGCTGATACAAAGAATATCCGTATCGCCATCGCAGACAACGAGCCCCTGCAGACCGGGTTTGACAGCTCCCTGTTGGAGCAGGCAGTGATCAACCTGCTGGAAAACGCCATCAAGTACAGTGATGAGGGTAGTGATATCAAGATTGACTATGGAACGTTAAGCGAAGAGATTCTCATCAGTGTCAGCGACAACGGTCCCGGGATTCACAGTCAGCACCTACCCCGGATTTTTGAACGATTCTACCGGGCAGACAAAGCTAGAAGCCGTGAACTGGGAGGCACAGGTCTCGGGCTTGCCATTGTCAAGCACATCGTCCAACTGCACTCAGGCCGTGTCACTGTCGACAGCACTCTCGGAAAAGGGTGTACGTTCACCATTCACCTGCCGTCCAAATAATCCTGTCCTTCAATTAATAGACTTCTTGCATTTTTCATCAAACTGGTGAAAAATGAGCCATCCTTGTGAAAAAATCGATAACCACTCATGGGAGGTGATGATGAACCTGGCACAATTGGCAGAGAGTTCTCTGGAAAGACTGGGCGAACGTAAATCGCTGGTGTTTGACGGAAGGGTATACAGTAATGTTGAACTGCACAATCAGTCAAAAAGACTTCACACAGCTTTCAGCAACCTGGGAATTAAGCGGGGATCCAATGTGGTCCTGTTCCTGATGAACCATCCGCTGGTTTATCCCGTGTTCGAAGGAATTTTCCGCACCGGGGGTACCGCCATCCCTGTCATGTTCCTGCTGACAACTCCCGAGATTCGATTTATTCTGCAAAATTCCATGGCCGAGGCGGTCGTCACTGACCCCATGTGCGTGGACCGGATCAGGGAGGCGGCCAAGGGACTCGATCACCTGAAGTGGATCATTGTTCTCGGAGGTGAGGACAACACTGCCGTCACGCCCCCTGAGGTTTCACTGGAAACACTGTTGCAGGAAGAGATGACGCATGGGTTGCCGAATATTGCCGGGGACGATGTGGGGATCATGATGTACACTTCTGGAACGACGGGCAAACCAAAAGGGGTGATGCTTACCCATGATAACCTCTATGCCCAAGGGCTGGCTACCCTGGATGCCGGTGAACTGGAAAATTGGGAAGGGCCTTACATCAGCATGAGCGCAATGCCCATGGCCCATATCTTCGGGGTCGGGGTTTTGCTCGCCGGCTACCTCTCCACAGAGGAGATCGCAGATGCCGGATCCTTCGGGGTGCAGATGGGTTGGTTTGAAACCGATCAATTCATGGCCCTGATTCAGGAACACAAATGCAACGTCATGCCTGCAGTTCCTACCATGCTGTCTCTGATCCTGAACCATCCAGGTGGTGACAAATACGACCTTTCCTCCCTCAAAGAGGTTATCTGTGGGGCCTCCCCCCTACCAGAAGAGGTGGCGCGTTCATTTTCCGAGCGATATGGGTGTCGGATTCGTGAGATCTATGGATTAACAGAAGCCACCGGACTTGGGACATCCAACCGGAGTTCAGGGGTGTACAAACCACGATCAGCCGGACCCGCCTACTGCAATATCGACCTGAAAATATTTGACGGTAGTGACACCCCTCTGCCACCAGGGGAAAGCGGTGAAATTGTCCTGAAGGGTCCAACCATCATGAAAGGTTATTTCAACCTGCCCGATAAAACCGCCGAAACAGTGGTTAACGGATGGCTGCATACCGGAGATGTTGGCTACCTTGATGAGGACGGGTACCTGTTTGTGATTGACCGGGTGAAGGACATGATCATTCGCGGTGGTGAGAATATCTACCCTGCGCAGCTGGAGGATATCCTTTATCGTTTTCCAGGCGTAGCAGAAGCAGCGATTGTGGGAACGCCTGATCAGACGTATGGTGAGAATATCGTGGCCTTTGTCGTCGCCAGCCCTGGAGCAACACTTTCTGAACCAGAGATTATCGAATTTATGAAAACCGAAACCTCATCGTTCAAGATTCCGTCCAAGGTCCATATTATCGATGTGCTTCCAAAAAATCCGGTGGGTAAAATCCTGAAACGGGAACTGAGGGAAAAAGCCCTCGAGATGGACTAGAGCCACATCATTTGTCTTTCCTCGATTTCATAAAATCGATCTTAATGGTCCTGTATGAGAATCGCCAGCCATCCTCGGTTTTCACAAACCGGTCACGATACTCTCCCACTATTTCAGGGCCATCCAATCGGGAGAATCGACGTCCCTCCTTTCCATCATGGCGATAGAGCGTCAAGTACACCGTCCCTGTCGCCTCAGTCTCACTGACAATATTCAGCAGCAGGTTATTGCACACATGGCGCGACATCCGTTCAGTCTGATTTTGTCTGTGCTGAAACCTCTTCCGAATTTCATCCCTGCCTGTCATCGTGGCTTCCGGAGATTCCCAGACCCCCTCCTCCGTGAACAGATCAGCGATTCTGGCCGCCTCTCCATGATCAACGTAGTGGCAGTATAGCGTCACCAGCTTCTGGCATTCACATTCAATCTGCATGATTTCATCTATTTCCATCGTTGATTCCTTTGCTGGCGAGTTTAGCGCATTCTGAATGGTCAGTGTAGCTCTCCCCGTTGTTGCCTGACAACAAAAAAGTCGTTATGCTGATAGCTCAATACGATTCAACAGATCAAATAACGTCAGCTGCTTCAGAATGACCACCCCCTCATGAGAATACCGGTCTGTCTAAACAGTCAACTAACAAGTAATCAATTCACTCATGAAAACTGATTTTTCAACTGCAGAGATAAAGGAACGAATTTTTCAGAATACCCCCACTATTGTGCCATGCCCCGATCATCTGAAGCCCGCTTCCATCCTGATTCCTTTTTATGAAAACGAGAATGGGCTATCACTGATATTTATGATGAGACCCGATTATCCTGGAGTACACGGCGCACAGATCTCGTTTCCAGGAGGGAAACAGGACGCAAGTGATGAAGACCAGCTAAGCGTAGCGCTGAGGGAGACGGAAGAAGAAATTGGCGTGAAACGAGAGGATATTGAGGTTTGGGGAGGCCTGAGTTCCCGACAGACCGGCATGTCAAGCTACTGGGTCACCCCATTTGTCGGCCAAATTCCTTACCCTTACGAATTCGAGCCCGATCCTGCGGAGGTGGATCGGTTGATCATCATCCCTTTTGCCCACCTCCTCGATCCCAAATACGCCACCTACGGCGACTTCGATTTTAAGGGATATACTTTTCCCAGCCAGATGTATGCCTACGGAGATGATGTCGTATGGGGTCTGACAGCAAGGGTCCTAAAGGGGTTTATCTCTTTTTTGAGGACCGGGCAGGAGTCCTTATGATCGTAGTCAGACCCACGAAAACATGGAATCCGCAGCATCTTGTCCTCTTCAGGATCCCCGGGATAACCTGCTCTGGACATTATTTTTCCAGCGGAAGCCGCATAATAAACGTTGTTCCTTTCCCAGGGGTAGACTCCACCTCCATAGCCCCCTTGTGATTATTGGTTAAAATCATATAGGAAACGGAGAGGCCCAGTCCGGTTCCCTCCCCGACAGGTTTGGTTGTAAAAAAGGGTTCGAAGACCCTTTTTCTTGTTGCCTCATCCATTCCAGGCCCATTATCCTCAACTTCAATCCTGATCTTCATACCATCTTTCAGCAGTCTGATGGTAAGCAGGTTCTTCTCTTCCTTGTTTTGCTCAGTCATTGCCTGAGCCGCATTCTTGAGAAGATTCAAAAGGACCTGTTCTATCTCTGTTTCTGTGCAGGGGACTAGCGGCAGGTTCGGTTCAAACTCCTTCACGATTTCAATGCTTCTGAAGTCATACTTCTTTTTCAAATCATAGTCTTTTCCCGCCAGGTCAAGAACCTTATCTATCAATTCCGCAAGATTGATTGGGGCCATCCTGGACTCGCTTTTCCGACTGAACTGAAGCATGTTTGTGATAATCTCAGCCGCTTTTTTCCCTGACGCAATGACCCCATCAAAAAAGGAAAGAACCTCGCGTTGTTCCATATACAGTTGTAGTTGACGGAGGTCGATTCCATATTCCTTTGCCAGCTTCTGATTTGCCTGAAGATCTGGAGACAAGCGACGTTTGATATTCTGGATACCTTGTAGGATTCCACCCAGGGGGTTGTTCAGTTCATGTGCCATCCCGGCAGCCAGTCCCCCAACCGACATCATTTTTTCCGTTTGAATCATCAATTCGTCTGACTGTTTTTTTTCTGTGATATCAGTCAGAAAAATCAGTGTAGCGGGAAGATCGTCCCAGGTAATAACGACAGACTTGGAATCCACCCAGCATACACGATCTTCTTTTGTGATAATACGATATGTTTTGTGTCCCTCCTCTTGCGAGCCTTTTTCTCTGCTGATGCGGCGCTGGCTGACTTTATTTCTATCCTCCGCATAGATCAGGTCATCGACCGGCATTTGTAACAGATCCTGTTCAGAATAGCCAAAAAGCCTGACAGCTTCGGGGTTCAAGTATTTTATCCTGGAATTTTGAACCACGCAGATTACCTCGGCAGCATTCATAACCACATTACGATACTTCTCTTCACTGCTTTTTAGCGCCTTTTCCACTTCCCGGCGCTCGGTTTTGTCGATGAGGGTCACCAGATCAGCTGTTTTCCCCTGGTAAATGACGGTTGCAGAGTATAGTTCTATCCATCGGGTTTTACCGCTTTTGGTCAGACCCTTGTAGGTGTAGCTGGTAATAACATCTTTTTCCCCAGCCTGCTTCTTCCGATATTGATCCATGACAAACTCAACATCGTCAGGATGTACCAGTTTGGAAAACGCCTCTTTTCCCCACGTCATCAATTCCGCAGACGAATATTCAAATATCCGTGCTGTTGTCTCGTTCACATACTTATACAGACCGTCCTGAAACAGGATAATTCCCATCAACGATTGTTCCGTTATCAGCATGAATTTTTCTTCACTCTCCCGAAGGGCATCTTCTACCTTCTTAACTTCAGTAATGTCCCGGGTAATCCCTTCCAGTCCAATCATGTTACCGGCAGCGTCCTTTATCAGATGAGCATTGGTACTCGCCCACCAGGTTGAACCATCTTTTCGCTTCAGCTCCGCTCTAAAATTCTGTACGTGGCCATTCGTGGTGAGAAGAGAGAGAAAAAAATCCCGCTCTTCTGGCTGCAGATATACCTCTGCAGCCATGTTCAAACCGATTGTTTCTTCCCTGGTATATCCGGACAGTTCCATGACTGATTTTGATATGAAGGTGATGCAGCCCGTCTGATCAGTCCGGTAAATAAGGTCAGGGGAGTTCTCAACCAGTTTTTGGTAGCTCTCTCTACTTTCCCACAACGCCTTCTCATCCAGCCTGTATTCGGTCATGTCATGAAAGCTCAATACCACACCACTGACCTCCCCCTTTTCATTCTTAACAGGAGAACCACTACCATCAATCTGAAAAGCCTGCCCATCTTTTGCATTCAACAGGGTACGATTGGCAAGTTCCAGAGTTGAATTTCTGCTGATCACTTTCGCAATGAGATCTTCCACAACTTCCTGGGACTCCCCATTGATAAGGTTAAAGACCTGTGGTAAGCCTTTACCCACGGCATCTGCCTGATACCACCCGGTTAGGATCTCAGCAGCTGGCGTCAGCATGGTCACCCGACCTTTGAGGTCAGTTACAATCAAGGCCTCAGCCATGCTGTTCAAAATCGCCGAATACCAATTATTGTTTTCAAGTTCCAAATCATCCACCTTTATCTGATCTGCATCTCTTTTTGCGGGACTCTGTAACATAGCACAATTTTTTCTTCAATCATTGGAGATTTTCTAATCTCTATTTTTTTCCCCGTTTTAATTTCAACAGAGAACAGGTCACCTGCAAGCCCCAAATACCAGGAGATCATACCGGACAGTCATTTACTGAATCGACCCACAGTTTTCCCCCTTTCCTTTTAACCTACCAGAATAATCCGAACATCACAAAAACTTTTTGCCCTGATGGTTTCCCTTTTCTGCCTGATGACACGGAGGAAGTAAGCCTGCAGA
>JAOZRE010000043.1:16650-20078 GCA_029940215.1 bacterium
GCCACGATCGAGAAAAATGAAAATATTCAACCAATAAAAAATTGCAGTTCAAATGAAAGAACTGTAACATCGGAAAAGCAAGACAAGCATATGAAAACCCAACCTCTAATAAGGAGATATCTGTGGCAGCAACCCAATGGGACGAGTTTCTGGTAAATGAACACTAGATGATTGAAAGGGCAATGGATGTTTTAAAACGAGAGCTGAAGAAGGTAACAAAAAACAGTCATGATCCTTACAGTCTCAAGCGAGCATTGGATTTTTTGATGGAGTTTGGGGACAAAATCCTGAACCGCTACTTCCCCGTTAGAAACGAAGCAGGGGAGTACATGGGAGTGCTCGAAGTCACCCAAGAGGTAGGTTGGATTCAACAACTGGAAGGACAGAAAACCCTGATGGACTAGGGACCAGCCTAGACATCCCGGAGTTCTCAACTCCGGGATTCGGCAGACCAGGGCTGAATCACCATGTGAGATTTGGCTAAAGACGGCAGGAAAAACCCCTACTTCCAATCCTTCAAGCCGTACCGAGACATAATTCTGGAAAGCTCTCCATTATTGCGAATTGCCTCTATCCCCTTGGACAGAATATCGGCATATTCCTTTGATGATTGAAGCTTTGGGGAAAACGCAATATAAAGCTCTTCTGCTTCAACTGCCAAACCAGCTTCCTGAAGCTTGCCGGACAGGTTGTTTTGTTTCAGGTACCACCCTACAACCATCCGATCGTCGGGAAAGGTATCTATTCTTCCCACCATGACTTTCTTGATCAAACTGTCAAGGGTATTGGAAACCTGAACTCTTTTGCTGTTTTTCCTGTGCTTTTTAACATACGCATCTATCTCGTCCCGGTACGAATACCCCCGGATGACACCAAGAGTGACATTTGTCAACGAATCCAAGCCGCTATATTTCCAAGCGGTTCCTGTTTTTACAAAAAAAGGCATTGTGGACATCCCCAGTTCTTCGTCTGAAAAAATATGACCTACCGCATCACTTTTAAATGCACCAAAGGCTCCATTAATTTTCCCATTAGTTGTATTCTTGATTACCCTTGCCCAGGGCTCATTTTTATAGTGAATCGTGTGCCCGGCCTTACCAAAAATTGTTCGTGCAATTTCAACCATAAAACCGGGTTTATCTGATTTAGGCTCGCAGACATATGGACACCACGGGTCAGCAACTATCACCAGTTCTTCGGCCCGCAGCAACGGGGCCACCATCATAGTGATAACAGCGAGCATCAAGAATTTTCTCATCAGTTCCGTTTCCGTTGGAATAAAACTAAATCCCAGTTAATAGAGTTTCTGGGTCAGGTTATCGAGGTTGATGTTGTATTTTTTGATACGGTTCCAGACTGTTACCCGGCTGACCCCCAGTAGTCTGGCAGCTTTGGACTGGTTTCCGTCCGTCTGCTGGAGGGCGTTTATCAACCTTGACTTATCAGATTCAGCTGGAGGCAGGGGAGAGGAATCCGAAGCGAATACAGGCGCCAAACGGCCAACATCAGAGGAAAATACAGGTGCAGTCTGGGTGGAGTCAACCACCCGCGGCGGAATGTCTTTCAGTCCGATATGAGCAGTATCTGCAATGGTAAACGCATACTCAAGGGCACTCTTCAACTCTCTGACATTCCCGGGCCAGGAGTATTGGGTAAAAGCCTGCATCGCCTCAGCTGTCAATCCGGTGATAGGCTTTTGTGTCTTCTGGGCCAGGATCTTGATAAAATGGTTCACCAGTAAAGGGATATCACCGGGTCGGTTTCGAAGAGGCGGAAGATGCACTGGAATAACACTGATACGAAAAAAGAAGTCCTCACGGAACCTATTTTCCATGATTAATCGGTATAGATCCTTGTTGGTGGCCGTAATGATGCGTGCATCAATATCGATGGTACGATTTCCTCCCACCCTCTCAAGTTGTTTGGATTCCAGCACCCGCAACAACTTGGTCTGAATGGATAGTGGCACATCGCCGATTTCATCCAGGAAAATATCGCCTCCATTGGCCTCTTCAAAACGTCCCATCCGATGTTGGTATGCCCCGGTGAAAGCGCCCTTGGTGTGACCGAAGAGCTCGCTTTCGATTAATGATTCATTAAATGCCGCACAGTTCAGCTCAATATATGGCTTCCCTTTACGAGGACCGCAGAGGTGTATCGCCCTTGCTGCCAACTCTTTTCCAGTACCACTCTCCCCAAAAATAATCACAGGTGAACTGGACTCTGCGGCTTTTGAGATCAATTCAAACACGTTCCGCATAACAGTCGACTGCCCCACCAATCCAAAAAAGCCACCCCGGTCCTCCAACTGCCTGGAAAGCTGGTTGATTTCATGATCCATCTGGATCAACTCAGAGATATCGGTTAGCGTCTCAATAGCCCCCAGCAATTCTCCCTCTTCATTTTTCAGAAGCGTTGCTTTTTTGATCACCGGCAGGCAGCTTCCATTTTTTATGACCAGGTTGCAGCGGCAGTTTTTATCCTGGTTCTTGCTGAACAGGGCACACCAGTGTTCGTCTCCAGAATTCAGGACCATCTCGCAGGCATCGCACTCCAGGGTGGTGCAGGGGTTTCCGATAATTTCCCCTGCCTTATAACCGGTCATCTCTTCAAATGCCTTGTTCACCATCATGATGGTGCCATCCGGCGCGACGAGGAGCAGCCCTTCGCTCATGGTGTTAATGATCATTTTCCAGTAACGGTTAACATCCTTTTCGTTCAGCTTTGTATCGGTCAGCAGGGCTTTATCCGTATGTGATTCCATCGTTGCTTTAATATCAGCTTGTTAATCAATTCCAGAGAACTTCCTCTTGATTGTTAACCCAGTGTTTAACAGAGCAAAAACCGTTAAGAAAGTGTTAAGTGTTTAAACAGTTTTATACAAATCATTAAACACTTTCTTAACAACAAAATCCAGCACTAATTTAAGGCAACTAACTTTTAGGAACTATATTTCAGTCAGTTATGCCAATTTTTTTTTAAAAATTACTTTTGGCAAACTAATTGCGATAGTAACAGGGTGAAGAAATAATTAAAGCACTTTCAATTTTTGCCAATTCAATTCGAGCCAAACAATGTCACTGGTCTCACAAATCAATCTGATCGGAGTCATCTCACCTGTTTGCTTGTTGGAATGCAAAAAAGCCATCAAAGAATTGAAAAGCGGGGAACAGGTTATCTTCCTGCTGGATGATACCTTTGTTGCAAATGATCTGATTACCATTATCGAACGGTCCAATGATCGCGTTATTGAGATAGAGGAAAAAACGGATTATTGTCAGATTGCCATCCAGAAGGGTTGACAATCAGCTTAAGCGATAGAATCGACTACCTTTAAAGGGAGCACAATGAAACTAAACCGTCGAGGTTTTCTGAAATTTTCCGGTGTTGCAACCACAACAGCACTGGTCGGAAAACAGGGAAATGCT
>JAOZRE010000311.1 GCA_029940215.1 bacterium
TACCCTTCGCCTGGGCGAAATTCATCAGATGGCAAATATAATCGGCAAAAGCCATGAAATGCAGAAGGTGTATTCGGCGGTAAAAGCTGCAGCTGCCAGCGGAGCGACCATCCTCATTCAGGGTGAAAGTGGCACCGGAAAAGAGTTGGTTGCAGGTGCTATACACTACCAGAGTGACCGAAAAGATGGCCCCCTGGTGACCGTCAACTGCTCGGCACTTTCAGAATCCCTATTGGAAAGTGAACTGTTCGGTCACGTGAAGGGCGCTTATACAGGGGCAGTCAGCAATCGTATCGGACGATTTGAAGAAGCTGATGGCGGAACCATTTTCCTGGATGAAATCGGAGAACTGAGTCCCTATATACAGGTCAAGCTTCTCCGCGTGCTTCAGGAACGGGAGATAGAACGTGTTGGGGAATCAAAAAAACGAAAAATTGATATTCGCGTAATAGCTGCCACCCACCGGGATCTGTATCAGCTGGTAAACGATGGTATTTTCAGAGAGGATCTCTACTATCGCCTCAAGGTTTTCCCCGTCCACTTACCCCCGCTTCGAAGCCGGAAAGAGGATATACCACTGCTTATCGACCATTTTATTGACATCATGAACAGGAAGACTCGGAAACAGATCGATGGTATTTCCAATTCTGCACTTAGGATTCTAATGGATTGCTCCTGGAAGGGTAACGTCCGTGAACTGGTCAATGCGATTGAACATGCATTTGTTTTATGCAACGGCAAACAGATTCACGCATCAGATCTACCGGTCGAAATACGCAACCCTGAGCGTTACATTTTAGATATCAGGCAATCATCTGAATTCACGCAACAGCCACGCAAACGAAACAAGCTGACGAAGGAGCAATTGCTGAATCTATTGACTCAATGTGACTGGAATAAATCTGAGGTGGGACGGCAGTTAAACCTGAGCCATACTGCTATCTGGCAATACATGAAAAAATGGGATATCCCCCTTAAACGCGAGCTGAAATCAAAGGCTGATGATCCAAATGGCAACAACTAAAATCCCTGAACCATAATTGATACCAAACGATACCATTGGGGAAAAAAGTTGAAGTCGTGGATATGTCACCTGTGACTGTATCTCCTTGCCGAAAAGCTCCCAAAAAGGCTAATGGTAAAGCTTAACCATATTTAGGAAAAAAGATGAAAGTCATTCGTTTTATAGACGAGCAGAACAGGGCAGTGATGGGGTGTGACTATCGGGATGACACAGCAAGTCTGCTGGAAGGGGAGATATTCACATCGCTGACAGACACTGCCAGTCGGGCAGCCGTTAAGAAACTGCTGCCGCCTGTGGTGCCAACCAATATATTATGTATCGGGCTGAACTATCATGAACATGCTCGCGAGACCGGGCTGGAAGTCCCTCGTTATCCTACCTTGTTCATGAAAAACATTGCAGCGGTTACCGGGCCTAAAGATCCCATCGAGATCCCTGCCTGCTGCATGAAAAAACCGGAAGTGGATTACGAAATCGAACTGGCAGTAGTTATTGGCAGGGATGTCAAGGATGTGGCAATTGATCAGGCACTGGACTGTGTTGCCGGTTATACGGTTGCCAATGATGTGTCTGCCAGGAGATGGCAGGGAAAGGCCGGCAACGGACAATGGATAAGAGGAAAAAGCTTTGACTCCTTCTGCCCCATCGGGCCCTGCCTCGTCACACCCGATGAGATCAGAGATCCGCAAGCACTTGAACTCACCTGTCGTCTAAATGGTGAGATTATGCAACAGGCCAATACCTCGGACATGATTTTTTCAGTTGCCGAGATCATCGCCTATCTGTCAGAGGGCACCACGTTGCCAGCCGGTACAATCATCCTGACAGGTACACCAAGCGGTGTCGGCTTCATTCGCAAGCCACCGGTCTACCTGAATGGGGGAGACGTCATGGAACTGGAAATTGAAAAGATTGGGACCCTTATCAACCCGGTAACTGAACCGACATGAGATTCAGCTCGTATCAATCGACTGACACTCGGATTCAAACGAAGTCGCTATGAAATCAAAAATCAAGGTTTTACTGACCATCGCCTGTCGCAGCATGAAGCATCCCAAATTTCAGCGATCCCGATTTGATCAGACCCTCATGTCAAACAGCTGGATGTTGCAGGAGAATAAAACCGCGGATATTCATGACGATGGAACCGTCAGCACAGCATCGGTATGGGGTCGTACCTTCAATAGTCGTAAGAGCAACGAGGATATTATCCGGATCACTGGAAACTTGCTGAACAGGGCAGCAGCAGATGCAGGTTTGGAAAAAGTCGAGTCAGACTTTCAATTTGAAATCATCATGGGAAATATTGAGCCATTCAATACAGTCTCGGTAATGACCCAGGATGACTAGGGAAAAATCAAACTAACCATCTAATTTTGTTAAAACATTATGTTATCTGTCATTGCCATTTATTTTTGTGTCGGTAGCGTTGCTGGTGTCCTTGCGGGTTTATTGGGCATTGGTGGCGGTCTGGTGATCGTCCCCATGATGATCCTCACGCTCAGCTGGCAGAATATGCCAAACGACATCGTGATGCATCTCGCCCTTGGTACATCCATGGCCAGCATCATGTTCACATCCGTATCCAGCTTCTGGGCTCATCACAAACGGGGGGTTGTTCATTGGGATGTTGTTCAGCGGATTGTGCTGGGCATATTTACCGGAACCTTTCTGGGAGCCACCATAGCATCCCGGATGGGGACCGAGCTGTTGAAAGGTTTCTTCATCATATTTCTATACTACGTCGCCATACAGATGTTGATCAATCGAAAGCCCAAGCCCTCCAGGCAGATACCGGGACATGCCGGCATGTTCGGCGTAGGAAATATTATTGGTGTAGTTTCCGCGTTGGTCGGGATCGGTGGCGGAACCCTTTCAGTACCTTTTATGATCTGGTGCAACCTGCCGGCTCATCATGCCATCGGGACATCAGCCGCCATCGGTTTCCCCATAGCTATCGCCGGAACCATCGGATACATTTTCAACGGATGGAGCGTTGCAAACCTGCCGGCCCTCAGCCTGGGATATGTCTATCTGCCCGGTGTTTTCGGAATCGCCTGCGCCAGCGTTTTAACAGCCCCCCTCGGGGTCAGACTGGCCCATAGACTTCCCATCAGCCGGCTTCAAAAGGTATTCGCTTTCCTCCTGCTGGCGGTAGGCACACGAATGTTGATCAACGTAACCGGGATTCTGGCGGGTTAATACCAGGGGATTCCGCTGCTTATTCAACCCCTTTTCAGAAACAGAGCTGAAACGGATAATGAAAATTTCAGGCAGGACTATCAACCCACTGATAAGACATGTTTCCACTCTGCTGTTGACCGGTTTTTTTCCGGTTTTCCTGTTCGTTACGATAGCGCAGGCAGGCGTCAAATCGCCTGACCGTCTGCCAGATCTTGATTCCCACCCCCTGTTTGCAATCAGCCTGATCACTATTGCTCCCACCGAACACCTCTTTGAATGGTTTGGGCATACCGTCTTGTCAGTTAAAAACAGGAGAACTGGCCATGCCACAGCTTATAGCTTTGGCGGTTTTTCGTTTAGAGTGAACGATTTTCTGATGTTCACCATGGGCAATTTTGTGTTCTGGTCTTCTTCCAGTGATACCGGCGAAATGCTTGAACGGTATCGCCGAAAGGGGCGGCATATCGTCGTTCAACAACTCAAACTCACTTCCCTTCAGACAGACCGGATCATAAAAAAACTGAATCTGGCCATGAAACCTGGGAACCGGTCTTATGACTACGATCATTTCAGGGATAACTGTGCCACCCGTCTAAGAGATATCGTGGACACTTCCATGGAGGGCGCCATCCGCAGACAGTCATCAGAACCTGCCGAAATGACCATCCGGGACACCATTCAGCGAATGACCGCCCACCTGCCGGCATTGAATTT
The DNA here is from genome assembly GCA_029940215.1 of bacterium. Lineage (GTDB taxonomy): Bacteria > SAR324 > SAR324 > XYD2-FULL-50-16 > XYD2-FULL-50-16 > JAHJRI01. The sequence continues at coordinate 3,923 of JAOZRE010000311.1, forward strand.
CCTGCTTCATTTCCTGCTCAGCAGCGGAGTTGATCAACCCATTACCCACTGGGAAACCATGTTCCTGCCCGACCGGCTGATGGCGGTTTTTCAGAACACCAACAATCCCGAAACCGGAAGCCCGCTGGTTGCTAAAAGGAGTGACGTGGTTCCAGTGACTAAATCCCCATTCTTCAGAAAGGAGATATCAGTTCCACAAACAGAGGGGAGAGACTGGATCCTTGGTTTAACAGCGGGTTTGTTGTTGATGGTGTCTGCCTGGTTTTATCTGAGGTCGCAGGGAGGAAAGAGACGTTTCAGGGGCTTGCGAGAAAGAGCATATCCCGCTCTGGTTGCGCTGTTTGGAGCTGTTTTTGGCCTCCTGGGAGTCGTACTCTTCTTTATGGCTGTGATCGCTTCTCATAAAGATGTATATTGGAACGAAAACTTTTTCCTGCTGAATCCGCTGACATTTGTTCTGTTGCCGCTGGGTCTGATGCGACTCTCCGGAAAGGCACCCAAGGCTTTTTCAATAGTGTCATTGCTTTGTGCCGCGGGAGCTATCGTCGGTTTTATCCTGCAACTTCTCCCGGCGTTTAGCCAGGATAACGGGCACCAGATCCGGATACTGCTGCCCACACTGCTCATCATCGGGGTGACAGGCCTTCTGGAAACACGACGATCCGATTGATCCTACCGGAAAATCGCACCCAGCCGATCGACAATGGGACGGGCCTCTCCCACAATCGTCTCAATCAGCTCACCGCAACTGGGAATGTCCCAAATCATGGCTGCTCCCTGACCGGATGTGATGCTGTTGGTCTCCAGATTTCCGTGGATGAACGCATCGACGGTGCGGTTGCTTTCCGATGGTATTTCAGACTCTCCATCACCCTGCATGGCCTGTTCAAAAGAGGTAATCACCCCTTCTTTCGACATGACACGTCTAAGGTAGTCGTTGATCAGCATACGGATCGATCCCCGCCTCTCCTCAACAAATCCCCTGTTCTCATTATCGTCAACCGCCATCGGTACCGGGCTGCCGTGCTTAATCGCCATGGTACTGGTATCAACCGCATCCAGGATAGCCTGCTTGACATTATCATGTGCAGGACACTCCCTGGTGGCAATAAAACGGGTCCCCATGTAGATACCATCCGCCCCCAGAGACAAAGCACCTGTCAAGCCTCTGGCATCGACGATCCCACCACCTGCGATTACGGGGATATTCGTTGCATCGGACGCCTGAGGCACCAGGCAGAGAGTTGTAATCTGGTCAAAGCCGCTGTGGCCACCTCCTTCCGTCCCGGATACCACTACGGCATCGGCCCCGGACATTTCCGCCTTGATGACATGCCTGACAGTTGAACAGACATGAATAACCGTCATTCCTGCCTGTTTTAATCGTTCGGTGTAAACAGCCGGACTTCCCTGGGAAACGATGGCCACTGGCACCTTCTCCTCGATTCCAACCTCCACGCAGCGGTCACTGTACTTTCGGTCCCAGCCCACCACACCCACCACAAAATTGACAGCAAAGGGCTTTCCGGTAAGCTCCCGACAAAGGCGGATCTGACTTCTCAACCGTTCACCTGTCTCTTCCACATCCGAGGTCACCTTCTCGGTGCCGGCATTGGGCCCGATGGTTCCCAAACCACCCGCTTCTGATACGGCAGCTGCCAGCCTGGCATCCGTTATCCAGGCCATGGGTGCCTCCACAATCGGGTACCTGATATTCAACAGTTCAGTAATTCGTGTTTTCAAAACACCTCTCTATTTATTTTTAAAAAAAAAGATTGGTAGATATTCACTTCACCTCCGTAATCGA
>JAOZRE010000312.1 GCA_029940215.1 bacterium
ACATTGAACTCGGATTCTGGCTCTGTAACGTACTGGGAGAAAAACTGGTCCGCACCTCGAAACTGAAGGCCATTCGCACCACAGAAAACATCGACGAATTGGAACCGGATGCGCCGGCAGATGAAGAGAGTAACGTGGCTCCCGCCGCCGAAGCCGTAGCAGACAGCGGGGAGGATGAAGGAGAACTGGAGATTGATGATGTTCTGGGCGATGAAACGGAAGCCGAAGAGGGTAGCGAAGTCGAAATCGCTCCCATAGAGGAAGCCGAAGAGGGTAGCGAAGTCGAAATCGCTCCCATAGAGGAAGCCGAAGAGGGAGAGGCGCCTGCAGGACAAGAGGAAGAAGAAGAAGATGGAGAAATCGGCTTCGATGCCTCCGACCTCAATCCACTATAGACCCGCTTACCTGACCTCAACCGGATCTCGCTCCTGGCCGACACCCGGATAAATCACCGCTAAATAAACACTCCCGTCCGGAAATTGTCTTGACTGACGATTTCATCACTCATTAATATGGATCTTTTTGACAATACTATCACGGCGCAAGTCTTCGCCTCTGCCCACTCATTCGTCCCCTGGTTATAGATATGACCCAACTGCTTGAAGTCATCGATCTGGTCAAAACCTATAAAACTGTGGCGGCGGTGAAAGGTGTCAGTTTTTCCGTGGCAGAAGGGAGTTGCTTTGGGCTCCTGGGACCGAACGGTGCGGGAAAGACCACAACCATTGAGATCATAGAAAACGTCATATCCCCAACCTCCGGTACGATCCTTTACAAGGGAAAGCCGCGGGATGCTTCTTTCAGCGAAGAAGTCGGCATCCAGTTTCAGGAGACCACCCTCCTGGCATACATGAGTGTTCGCGAAACGCTGAAGACGTTCAAGAACCTTTACGAAGAGAGTGCCGACCTGGATTCGCTGATTGAGCTCTGTCACCTGGAGGACTTTCAGCATCAGTACAACGACCGGATTTCCGGTGGTCAGAAGCAGCGTTTTCTACTGGCCCTGGCCTTGGTCAACCAGCCGGAGCTGCTCTTTCTCGACGAGCCGTCCACCGGGCTCGATCCACAGGCGCGCCAGAACCTCTGGCAGATTGTGGGGCAAATCAAGGCGGAGGGAAAGACCATCATCCTCACCACGCATTATATGGAGGAGGCAGAGTACCTGTGCGACGAGATAGCGATCATGGACGACGGTCGACTCATCGCCCAGGGCACGCCGGAGGAACTGATCCGGCAACATGGGGGAGAGAAATCGATCAGCCTGCCCGGCACCGCTCTTGATGGCAAGCTTGAGAGCCTACCCTTTCAGGCCCGGCACCAGCAGGACCGTATCGAGTTGTTAACGGACGATGTCAATGGCTGTATCCAAACACTGATTCATGAACAGATCGACCTGGGCGACCTGAATGTCAACGTGCAGAACCTGGAGAGCGTTTTTCTGAACCTGACCGGACGTCAACTGAGGGAGTAGGATGAATTTCAAACGCCTCTGGGCAATCTTTCGAGCCAGAAACCACGAATTTTTCAGGGACCGTGCTGCCTTCGGCTGGAACTTTGTGTTTCCGTTCCTGATCGTGGGCGGATTCGTGATCGTTTTCGGCAGCGACAGCCGCAATCAGTACAAGGTCGGCTTTTTTCCAGCCCAGACAGGGACTGTTATCGTTGACACCGCCGATATTCCGCAACGGTTCCGAGAGACACAGTACCTCCAGTTTGTGGGTTTTGAGAATCAGGTTGAGGGCCTGAAACGGCTCAACCATCACAAGATCGATTTCCTGGTCAAGGCGGGTTCCCCAGGAAACGAATACTGGATCAGCGAGACATCACCAAGGGGATACATCGTCGAACAGTTGTTCAAGCTGAGCCTGGTTCCGCCAGAGCAACTCACGCCGACCGAGCGTCGCAAGATCCAGGGATTTGAAATCCGCTATGTGGACTGGCTTTTCCCCGGCATCCTGGCGATGAACATGATGTTCAGTGCTCTCTACGGAGTCGGTTATACTGTTGTCCGCTACCGGAAAAACGGTGTCTTGAAACGGCTCAAGGCGACACCGCTCAGTGCCTATGAGTATCTCAGCGCCCAGATGCTGTCCCGAATTTTCCTGTTGATGTTCACCACCGTCATTGTCTGGTTTGGCTGTGATCTGGTGTTTTCCTTCAGGACCATCGGCTCCTATTTCAATATTTTCCTGATATTTTTCCTGGGCAGCCTGAGCCTGACATCACTGGGATTGGTTCTGGCCTCACGAGGCACCAGCGAGGAGTTCACCTCCGGCATCCTGAACTTTATCTCCTGGCCGATGATGTTCCTGTCAGAGGTCTGGTTTTCGCTGGAAGGGGCCCCTGAATGGATCAAAACCATCTCAAATGCCTTTCCACTGACCCATATGCTGACTGCCACGAGAAAGGTGATGAACGACGGGGCCTCTCTGGCTGATGTCAGCATGGAAATGGGCGCATTGCTGCTCATGACAACCGTCTGCCTGGTTATAGGCGCATCCCTGTTTTCATGGAACCGTTAACAGTTAAACACCTGAGCCGACCCTCATCTCAAGTATCGGAGATCACACACATGCCAAAAAGCGCATCTAATAGCAAGCTGAAGCGGGAATTCGTCTACCTGCGCGACTCGTTAAAAACAGTTGCCTTCTGGAAAACCATCGTTCTGATGATTATCGGCAGCCTGATCATCTCCGTCGCCGTCAACGGCCTGCTGATTCCCAACAAATTTTTCGATGGTGGTGTCAACGGGTTGTCACTAATGGTCTATTATGTTTTCGGGGCCCCCTCCCTGGGGATGATCTATTTCCTGATGAACATACCCATTTTTCTGACCGGGTGGCGAGCAATGTCGTTGAAATATATATTTGTTTCACTGCTGGGGGTCTTTATCTTTTCTACGGCCCTGAACCTGCTGCACGGCGTGGAGATATCTGTAGCGGATCCAATCATGGTGGCTGTTCTGGCAGGCGTTATCAAGGGATTCGGAACCGGCATCTACCTCAGGCAGGGCGGCTCATTCGGTGGATTGGATATTGTGGCCACGGTACTGAAGAAGAAATTTTCCATTCCCATGGGCAACACCTTTATTTTCATCAACGCAACCACGCTGATCGGGGCCTACCTGATCTACGACCTGAATATTGCCCTCTACACCGGCATTTTCATGTTCGTTGACGGAACAATCATAGAAAAGGTTCAAACCGGATTTTCCCAACGGAAAGCCGTATTCATCGTCAGCGATCAGCCGGACCTGATCGCACAGCAGGTGATGAAGCGGCTGGACCGTGGGGTCACCTTTATCGAGTCCACCGGGGGATGGTCACACAAGCCCCAGAAAATGATCTATACAGTAATCAACATGGTGGAACTGGGCCGATTGAAGCAGATGCTGTTTGATATCGACGCTGATGCCTTCATCGCCATCAGTAACACAGCAGAGGTCATCGGCAAACGATTTCTGAGTTGGGAAGACGAAGGGTTTACCCCTCTGGAAAAACATGCCCCGTCACCACCGGACAAGGGGTAACCCCGGGGCCCGGTTTTGTGCTGGCTATGTGGGCAACAGAGTCACCGATTCTTAAAATATTCTTGATTTTTCGGTCTATTTGACATAAAAAAGGAAAGAGTTCTCGGTCTGGAAACAGAAATCCTGAACCCCAATCACCCAACGAAAAAATGAAATTTACCAATGCTGGCGAAATCGACCAGATCATCCTGAGAATCGAACAGGGTCTTGCTGAACATGCCCAGTGGATAAAGCTGTGGCATTCCAAGGCCATATGCCATCTTCCCTTTCCGGAAGATTACCTGGATGACAAGGGATACCTGGACTGCGACTTCAGTGAGTGGTTCAACAGCCAGCAGGCTTCAGAATGGCTACACCAGTTGGATTACGATGCCATCTCCGCTGCCCACAAAACCATGCACAAGGAGGCGGTCATCCTGTCCAGCAAACTCATGTCCGAAGAGGTGGCCGACGAGCAGGACTATTATCGCTTCATGAATGCTGAGTGGAACTTTTCTCATCAGCTGTTGACGTTAAAGGACAAGGTCTCCCGTCTGCAGATCTCATTTGACCCGTTGACCGGCATTTTCAACCGCCAGGCAATGATGCCGATTCTGTTGCAGGAGCATGCCTACGTGACGCGTGACAAAAAGGCCTGCTGCCTGGCCATGGCGGATCTTGACCATTTCAAGAAGGTGAACGATACCTATGGACACCCTACCGGAGATGTCGTGCTGAAAAGTGTGGCGGATTTCTTCCGGAACAACCTGCGTCCCTATGATGCGCTTTTCAGGTACGGTGGCGAAGAGTTTCTGTTCTGCCTGCCAAACACTGATGTCAAATCAGGCTCCAAGCTGCTGAACCGGCTGCGGGTCGACCTGAAGAAAAGACCGATCAAGATCAAAGGGGATGAGGTGTTGTCCGTCTCTATCTCCATGGGTATCTGCCAGATGAATTCAGACGACCCCGTTGACGAGACCATCGATAACGCAGACGCTGCCCTCTATGTAGCCAAAAAAGCCGGCCGCAATCGGATTTCCGAATACCAACCCTAGCATGCCAATGGCCCCCTTCAACCGTAAGTATTCGCCAAGGGAGCCGTGCCTGTCATAAAACCAATGAAACTAAGTGAGATTCAGGCGATATTCTGGGATTTTGATGGTGTGATTGTCAACTCCACGGAGGTGAAGACCCATGCGTTTGAGGAGATGTTTGCGCCTTATGGCAGAGAGATTTCGATGCAGGTTGTTGACTATCACGAGCAGTTTGGTGGCATCAGCCGGATGGAAAAGATCGACTACAGCCATCGCCACTTGATCGGTCAGCCGCTTTCACCGGAGGAGTTGGAGGAGAAGGGTGTCATTTTTTCAGGACTGGTCAAGCAGAAGGTCATTGACGCAGAGATGATACCAGGGGCAGCACTGACATTGGAAAATCTGCATGGCCGGGTTCCCATGTTCGTTATTTCCGGTACACCACAGGATGAGCTGATCGACATCACCAACAGCCGGGACCTGAGCCGATATTTTAAGAGAGTGCTGGGTTCACCGGTTCTGAAAGTACCGCATGTAGAAAACCTGCTGCAGGAATTCAACCTGGATCCTGCCTTCTGCATCTTTGTGGGGGATGCCCTGACGGACCTGAAAGCAGCGAATGCCACCGGTATCCATTTTATCGGAATAGAAGGCTCGCTCCCCTTTCCGGAGGGGACAACAGTGCTGCCAGACTGCACCGGGATCATCGATCACCTGCAGACCATCTGACCCGTATCGCTCCTTCCTCTTTTCAGACCGGCAACCGGAAAAAGTAGCGGTTGAACGTCTCCGGCGGCAATCGTTTGAGCAGCCTGACCAGAATAAACACCAGGGTCAGGGTAAACACCATCCGCCCCCAGATAATACCCGAGAGATGACCCCCCAGCAGTACCATCAGCAGGGTATCTTCAATGATGCTGTGAAACAGACCCAGCACGGTAAAGGAGAAGAAAATATCCTGGGGTGTCAGCCGTCCCGACTGTGCCTCCTGGATTAACAACCCGCCACCGTAACCGATTCCCATGACCATGCCGATAATGGTGAGGGGTGCGGCTGCGGGTCCGATCCTCAGAAGTCTCAGCAGCGGATTGAACATTTTGATGAAAATCTGTGTAACCTTGAGAAAATCCAGAATTTTCATGAGGGTGATCAGCCCGAAAATGATGACGAAAATAAGCCCGAG
>JAOZRE010000313.1:0-936 GCA_029940215.1 bacterium
ACCTTCATCCGTTCTCAGATTCAGGGTGATGGTTTTCTTGTTCCGTCCCTCGTTCAACCAGCCAAAGTGCCGCCCATCCTCAATCATTGGCAGTCCGCGGGTTGGATCCCCGATTTTGGGCTGTTCGACCTTGATGACGGTGGCCCCGAAGTCTCCCAGGATAGTTGTTGACACGGGTCCGGCCAGCAGGGTTGCAAAATCGATGACGGTGATGCCATCCAATGGCAGTTTTTGATCAGTTTCAATCATATTATTCGCTCTTCAGTTTTGATATCAAAGAAAATCGCAGCATCCATATCTGCGCCAAAGCTCACAGTCTCCCCGTATCGTATTGAAACCTTCGGATCAATGCGTGCAACCAGGTGCTGTGAGTTAAATTCAACATGAATCAACTGTTCGGATCCCAAGGGTTCCACCAGCCGCACAAAGGCTTTAAAGGATAAACCGTCAATCTCTGGGGATTCTACCTTTAAGTCTGATACATTTTCCGGTCTCAATCCCAGATATACGTTCTGGTCGACATACGAACACAATAATTTGCTGGCCTTAGCGGGTATGACCAGCTTCATCTCGCCACTGACCGCCAGCAATTGGTCCCCGTCCGCTTTGATCGAACATTTGATCAGATTCATGGCCGGGGATCCAATAAAACCCGCCACAAATTTATTGACAGGGTTATTGTATATCTCCTGAGGCGTGCCGTTCTGTTGCACCAGACCGTCCTTCATAATAATAATTCGCGTGCCCATGGTCATCGCCTCCAGCTGATCATGGGTGACATAAATAGAGGTATTATTCAGTCGCTGATGAATATCCAGAATTTCCGCCCGCATGGACACGCGCAGCTTGGCATCCAGGTTGGATAGAGGTTCGTCAAACAGGAATACCTTGGGTTTCCTGACGATGGCCCGGCCTAAAGCCACCCGTTGTTTCTGT
>JAOZRE010000313.1:946-5723 GCA_029940215.1 bacterium
ATCCCTAGCAAAGCAGCGGTTTTTTCCACCGTTTCATTGATCTCGGGTTTGGGCATTTTTCTAAGTTTCAACGCAAAGGCCAGGTTTTTTCGCACATTCATATGGGGGTAGAGCGCATAGTTCTGAAACACCATGGCAATGTCCCGTTTTTTTGCTGGCATGTGGGTAACATCTGTTTCGTCGATACGGATTTCTCCGGAGGAAACCTTTTCCAGTCCAGCAACCATCCGCAGTAGTGTTGTTTTACCGCAACCAGAGGGTCCCACCAGCACAATGAACTCGCCATCATTGATTTCCAGTGAAAAATCTTTCACCGCTTCAACTTGGTCGAATCGTTTTGTTACTTTCTTAATCTTCACCTGAGCCACAATTTCTCCTGCTGTTTATCGTTTTTTTCATTTCAAACTGATATCCACACTACCTTATCCTGAAAGGCTATTTCCCCCCACCGAAGGCGATGCCCTGTCGGAAATGCTTTTGATTAATCAACACAAAAATTATCACTGGAAGCATTGTCAGAAGAGCCGCGGCTGCAAGCGGTCCAAAATCCAGCTGGTTATCGGCCATAAAACCGTAAACAAAAACCGGCAGGGTTTTGGTATCGTATCCGGCCAGAACCAGCGGGAAGATGAAGATGTTCCAGCAAAACATGAATCCCAGAGTGGTGATCGTAATGATCCCACCTTTGACCAGCGGCACGACAATCCGGACAAACGTTCCCATGCGCGAACAGCCATCCAGCCAAGCTGCCTCTTCCACCTCCACCGGTACGTCCTCGAAAAAACCAAGCATCAGCCAGATGGTAAACGGGATCATGAAGGTGAGATCGGAAAGAACCAGCCCGAAATAGGTATCATAGAGACCCAGTTTCTTGAAAATGATGTACCAGGGCAGCAACAGTGTAATCCAGGGTGCCATCTGCAAAAACAGGATCAGAAACATCATCCAGCCCTGACGATTCCTGGCAATGATATAAGCTGCCGGCAGCGAGATGATCAGATTGGCCACCAGGGTTAAAACTACTACCACAGTCGAATTCCATAGACAGGTTAGAAACTCTCCTTCCTCAAACACGCTCCGGAAATTGTCCAGGGTCGGGGAGGCTAAAAAATCGGGGGGGATTGCGCCAGCATTTTCAGCATCCTGGAAGGAAGTAAACATAACCCATAAAAATGGGAAAAAGAAAATCAGTACAATCCCACCCAAAGCAGTATAGAATACAAACCAGGCGATGTTCCGCTTCAATATGAACCCACGCATTTTCAATAGCTCCATTTTCGTTGTCGAAACTTAAACAGGATGATGGAGATCAGCAGGATCACGAACAGCAGCTGAACCCCAAGGGCGGATGCATATCCGAAGTTCGTGGCCCCGAATGCCTGGTCGAATATCATCAGATTCAAGCTCTCTGACGCGCGGTTGGGTCCGCCCCCGGAGATAACAAAAATCTTGTCAAACACTTTCAAGCCATGGACCAATCGCATCAACAGCAACAAAAATATATAAGGCTGCAGCAGGGGCAGTGTTATCGTCGTAAAAACCTGAGCCTTCGACGCCCCATCCACAGTCGCCGCCTCAAAGGGTTCCCGGGGCAGGCTTTTCAATCCCGCCAGCAGAACCAGCATGGTCATTGGCGTCCAATGCCAGACCTCCACGAAGATCAAAGAGGGCATGACCGTGGCCGTATCCGATGCCCAGAGTGAACCCCCAAACCCGAGCCAGGAAAGATAATAGTTGAGGTGCCCCATCATCGGGTTCATCAGCATGGACCAGACCAGGGACATCGCAACCGGAGTGGCGATGATCGGGAACATCAACATCATGCGAAAGGTCGCCTCTCCCTTGAACTGGCGGTTGAGAAAAAGCGCCAGTGCCATACCGAGCATCAACTGGCCCACAGTGGAACCCACAGCAAAATAAAGGGTAATCCAAAGGGAGCGCCAAAAATGATCATCCTCAAAAAAGAGGCGGGAAAAATTGGCCAGCTTGATAAATACCGGTTTACTGGAAGAAGAGAGCAGCTCGTTGGTAAAACTGGCCCAAATCAGCCGAAACAGTGGATAGGCGAACAGGCAGAGCATGACAATAATAGCCGGCAACGAAAAGAGCCAGCGAACCTGCCGATCGACATAATCCAGTAACCGTTCAGCCGGTGAAGATTCATTCATTCCTTATCCTGAAGATTGGTTCGGGGATCAGGGGATGGGAACCCCCCGGCCCTGTTTAATAGTTGTTACTCGGTGATCAGCTTTTTGATCTCCCTGACCGCTTCATCCGCCTTTTTTTGAACATCACCACCTTCATAGGCCGTGTACAGGACCCGTTGCAGAATAGGACGAGCTTCCGTAAATCGGGATATGGCAATTTCATAACCGACCTTTCCTATCTTCATCGCCTCAGCCTGTAACTTGGAGAGTTCAGGCAGTTTATCAATGGCTTTCCATCTTGGGTCCTGCCAATTTGACCCGCGCAGGGTAATTGCTCCTTTCAATTTATTATCCATCAATTGCTCCTTCATCGTCAGATACTGGACCAGAAACCAGGCAGCTTCTTTTTTCTGGGACAAGGCGCTGATATGAGTCACATTGATGGGCAGCACAATCTTACTGCTACCGCTGGGTCCTGCAGGAGTCAATGCATAACCCAGTTTCCCTGCCACTTTGGACCGTTTTGGATTTTCCCAAACCAGGGTGGCAAAGATAGAGATCTCAACCGTCATTGCGGCCTTACCTTGAGCCATAGCGCCAACCACTTCTTTCCAGCCAATGTTTGCGGCTCCCGGGGGGCCATATTCCCGTGCCATTTTCCCATAAAATTCCAAGGCTTCCACTGACTGCCTGTTGTTAAAATTTGGTTTGCCATTCTTATCCAGCCAGCTTCCATTATTTGAATATAAAAAAGAACCAAAAGGAGCTGTGTTTTCCTTATTCATGCGTGCGACCCAGGCAAATTGACCCTTGGGCAGGTTTTTTTTCAGGATTTTAGCGGCCGCTTCCAACTCGGACCAGGTTGTGGGAACCTGGATGTTGTATTTCTGAAACAGGTCCTTGCGGTAGGTCAAAAACTGTGGATTGCCACTCCCGCCAATAGCTATCAGACGACCCTTGATGATCGGCCGGGTCCTGGGTGAAAAATCATCAAAATCATAATCGGGATGGGTCAACGCCGGATTGTTGACGTACTTGTCCAGAGGTTCCAACCAGCCTGCTGTATCGTATTGATAGGCCGTTTTCATCAAACCACCGAACACATCCAGATCCTTATTCCTGGCACCCAGTTCCATGACCAGTTTCCGCCGGATCGGTGCACTGGGGTAATATTCCGCTTTGACTGTAATCCCAGTCAGTTTTTCAAATTGCTTGATATGCTTCTTTACAATTGCGCTAAAGGCACTTTTACTAAACATACCCCGAATCGTAGTCCCTTCATACTTCCGCCAGTTAAAATCGGAGGCCCATGCTGAACCAACACAAAGAAAAGTGAGACAAGTGAAAATAAGCACCATTTGTCTGTATAATATATTCAGATTAAACTTTTTCATTTTAACCTCATCCTGTTTGGGGTTGAACTTCGAAAGAACCTGAAACATCACGGACACCTCCAGGAAGACAGTTCCTGAATGACCGATTTTGCGATCCCGAAAGCAACAGAATCGCCGAGGGGAGCTGATGGAACCGCTGTTCAATTGATACCACCACTCCAACATCAGGGTAAGAATAGCTTGCTGATCTATGTTTACTGGAAATTCATCTCACTACCATCAGCTTTTATCAAGATACGCGGCAAAACTTTCAATGCTGCTGAGACCGCGTTCTAAATTGGCCATGATCAACTTTCGGGTCAGCTCCGGTTTCCTTTTGGCAATGGCATCCGTGATCTTCAAGTGATCCTTTTGATAGGGCTGATGGCTATTTTTATGTACTATCTTTTTTAGAGCTGTTTCATCTAACAGACTGTATTGATAACTGCGAAATGCCAGAACCTGATCATAAATCCGATAGATAACTTTGGTCAGGTATTGCCAGCCAGAAGCACGGTATAGTATCATGTGGAATTTCTGATTGCTGAAAAAAAAATCCACCGCTGACAAATCGTCACTCTCCTCAACAAAGTGGTTAATCTCAACCATCCGCTTCAAATCACTGTCTGAAATCGTCTGACACCCGAGGAGTGCAGCCTGACCCTCCAAATCATACCGAAACTTGAAGATCTCGCGGATCTCCTCAATCGCCAGTGGATGTCCGACATGAGCCCCCTTGTGAGTGTCTGAATCCGCCAGGCCTGTACCCACCAGCTCCCGAATGGCCTCGCGAATGGCAGTCTTGCTCAAGCCAAATTCATCTTCAAGTTTGGCTGGAATAAGTCGGGTTCCCGCAGGCAGATTACCCCGCATGATGCCCTTGCGTATCTCAAGAACAGCGGTCTCTGTCATGGTCATGAATTCTCGTTTCATAGAATAATCGTTTGCAGAGTTGAACATTTTGAAAAAAACCGGGTATTATAGATTATCTAAAATCTAAGAAAACCCTAATGTTTCAGTCTCACATTGTCAATAATTAATTATGAACCGGGGGGTGCCTGTTAACATATACGCTTGAAGATGCAATCGAGATAACATATCAGATTAAACGAAAGAATTGAGGTATCTATTCAGCACCTCTTGATGAGGGCTGGCTGGATTGAATGCGGGTTTGTGCTTCCGGGACCGAAATCCGGTATTAGCCTTGGGTCCTGGACATCGGCGTTTCCTGGTCCTGAGGTTGACAATCCTGGAAAG
>JAOZRE010000314.1:0-4146 GCA_029940215.1 bacterium
TACACCTCTTTATTAATTTCCTCGGGCTTCCGAACGTTGGCGGTAAAGATAAAGGTGACCTGTCCCGGTGGATTCTCAATATAGGATTTCAAGATTGTCAAAACAGACGATGTGCCAGAATCATTTCCCGAAATCTCTCCTTCGGGGAGCTCATAAATCAGGTTTTGTTTTATTCGCTCGTTCAGGAACGATTTAAATTCAACTGCCTCTATCCCCTTTCCTTTTTGGCGATGAATGAGCCGCTTTTCCCATAGCGGGTCCAGATTCAGGTAGAATGTTTTGCCACCGCAGTGCACAATCTCCTCGGCAATTTGGGATCCCGTAATGTGGTGACGGGTCTCAACTCTGTCGACCAGACTGTCAGCATCAAACCAGAGAATGTCACCATCCACTTCCTGCTTCACAAGGTTGATTTCTTTCAGTGCTTTTATAACAGCATCCGCAGGCGACTTTTTCAGCGGAATTTTCTGGAGGTTGTTTACCTGCACCACAATTTCCGGGGAGAAAAAAGAGACGGTCTGACAGGTACTTTGAAAATCTCTGAACTGTTTTCTGGCCTTATCGCGTTCCTGCGTGAAGAAATCGGCGACATCAAAGGAAAAAACCGCATTTTCCAGGTCTACTTTCGGTAACAGGCCAGTCGTTAATTCATCAACCATCTCCTTGATTTCCAGAGGCTGATTTCCAAACAGAAAATAGATCTGCATTCAGTTTTCCAGTGATGTAGGGGGTTACATTCCAGAGCCGTTTATCAAAAAACCTGAACCGCCCTGATTCAACGATATCATGATCCTCTTTTTTACAACTCTTTCACGATTAACTCAACTCGTTTTGTTGGCATCTCCCGTTCCTGGATTTCTGACCATCCAGATAGTAATCAATTGACTTTTGCAGTCAAAACAAAATATCAGTGGATAAGAACACAACGCGCATCCTGATCAATACGCTACCGTGACAGCCCGATTTATTTGAGAAATAAATTAGCTCATCGGCTGGAACACACTTATTTCATCCTGACAAACACCAGAAGAGGGCGGCCAGATGGCGAATGGCTCATCGGGAAATCAGGGAGAATCATTCTCAACAATGGGTGACGATCTCCTGGACAAGCGGTTCAGTTCGGAGAGCATACAGATATTCCACAAAAGCCTTGCAGACTTTGAGTCGCTCCTGCCAGTCAGAGCTTACGATATCCTCGTGCATTTTGCCGGCAACTTTGACACTAAGTCCAAGAACGCCATCCAGAATCTGGTTAATGAAAGCTTTGTGAACGCTGAAAAACACCAGTTGAAACTAGAGCGTTACAATCCCGAAGTCAGTTTTCATACACGTTCAAGCTGGGAAACAAAAAGCGGATCCCCCCTAAAGCAAAGCACCCCTCTCCCTGCAGCACGAATCAGCTGGAATGATGGAACCCCAACGGTGGAATTGATCATCCCGGAAAAAGTTACCACCTCAGAAGAGGTGATCAAGACAGTCCGACTGCTTTTTTCAAAACTGTTTGGTAAACTTTTTTTTGATGAGCACGTCCCCGGGAAAACAGCTTTTCGTGGAATGGTAGACGACAGGGAACCCCCAGCATTTGATATCCAGGAAAAAGCCCATTTCATCCATTTCATGGACCAATTTCCACCACCTCTGGTCAAGGAATTTGACCGAGCCGCACAAAAGCTTGGAATCAAGGGGCCCAAACCTCCTGAAATCGGGAAAAACGAATTTTTTAACAACCTGTTTAATAACCAGTCCGGCGACGAGAACCCCTTTAATGAAATGATTGATGGTGTATTCCAAAACCACTTGAAATCGCTGGGAACAGATGCAAATTCATTTTATGACGACCTGACAGAGCGCTTTTTTGCACTCAATCCCCAGACGACAATCATACTTCCATATGACCTGGGAAAGTTTCGATCATTGTCCAAGAATCGGCAATGGACTATTTTTAATGCGCTTGAAGAACGATTGCAGTTGATTGTCAACTCAATGGAAGAGTTTGCCGAATGTCGCTCTTACTTAGAGCAGGCTTCTAAAAATGATCCACCAGAATATGCTGTTCTGGATGCCTGGAAAAGCACATTCAGCGAACGAATCAAAATCCTCAAACGCCGTGGCTTTGTCAAACCTTTCCTGATAGAGGGAGCTAAACTATCCCAAAAGCAACAGGAAACGCTCGATCGGTTTCCACTCTGGATTTGGCAAAACTGCAAACCCGACCTGTCGTCAGACGTTAAAAAAACCGGGTCCTATATATCAAGGGTAAAGGACCAATACAAAAACTCCGTGTATCAGAAACTGTTCGAAGCTGCACTACGGATTTATAACTGCCTGGATAACATTCAATCAGAGACCTACCAGTCAATTTCAGATTGTACCGACTTTATTCGCGTTAAAACCATCCTTGCCTGGCTGGACCTGAGAAAAACGTCTTATGTTGATATGCTGTACACCTGCAAAATGGGATCTCAATTCGGGGAGGTCGAAACAATTAGGTCGATTGGAAAAGGTGATGCCCTCAGAAATTTCGAAAAGGGTTGGTCCTATTTCGCTTCATTCGCCATGGTTCATCAATACTTCCTTGCGATAGATAAAAGGTCGCGAGAAAGAAATGATCGCAGCGGTCCATTTTTCACTCTGATTGAGAATTTCGTAAAGGCCCGAATTACAAGCCAGCCCTCTTTCCAAATATCCTGTTTATTGATAGAGTTGTACAGAAGACGGAAGTTTAAACTGAGCAAGGTTTCTGAGTTGATCAGAAAGGAGTCTCAGATCCTTGATTTTTTCATCCTCAACCAACCCGATATCTTTCGCGATCAATCGAAATCGCCCGCGGAAATCATTAATCACTTCGCCGGAAGTATACTGGAGTGGCAGGACAAAAGAGACGAGCAGACCATTCAGCAAGATGAGCTAGAAGCTGTTCGAAATCCTGGCTCTTAGCAAAATGCAGATCCCGCGAGTTCCAAAATTGCCGCTATTTTTCCCTGACTATGACTATTAAAAAGGCTGCCAAAACCATCCTCAAACTATGCCTGACCCTTGGCATCATCGGTTTTCTGGTTCAAAGCGGACGACTGAATTTCAGCCGCCTGCTCCTGTTCATGAACTCGCCAAAGATACTGTTCAGCCTGCTTTTCGTGCTATTGGTTTTCAGCATACCATTGACAGCGTTTCGCTGGTGGCTGCTGCTCCGGGCAATTCAGATAAAGTTACCGTTGCGACGCGCCTATTCGTTAACCTGGATCGGGAACTTCTTCAGCGCTACACTACCAGGAGCTGTGACCGGTGATCTGGTCAAGGGGTACTACATCGTTAAACTGGACAGAAGCGAGGGAAAGACAAAGGCCTTGATGACGCTAGTCATCGACCGAGCTACAGGGCTTTTCGGCTTGATTGTGATGGCGTTTTTTGCCCTGATTTTCAATTGGGACCTTATATTCTCTCAACCCAAGCTTCAGCCCCTGGCTCTGTTTATTGTCGCTCTTTTTTTTAGTATTGCTGTTTTTTACACCATCATCCTCTTTCCCTTTGCAGAGGGGAAAGATCCGTTCATCCGCCTGTTCAAGAAGCTGCCGAAAAGTGAGATTTTTTTAAAGGTTTATAACACATTCAAACTATACCAACATCATTGGCGGACACTGGCGGTGACACTGGGAATTTCAATCATTGTCCATACTCTATCTGCCATTCTGTTCTTCCTGGTGGCCAGAATGCTGGGTATGGAACAGATCGACCTGCCCACTCAAATGTTTATCATGCCTATCGGGCTGATCACGACGGCAATTCCCATAGCACCAGGAGGTATTGGTATTGGCCATGCCGCTTTTGAGACACTCTATTCCCTGATTGGCATTACCGGTGGCGCTGATATTTTTAATCTTTTTATCGTCACTCAGCTTGCAGTTTTCCTGCTGGGAGGGATTGTCTATTTTGCATATAACAGCGAATACAAAGTCAAGGACAAGGACCTGCTGAACAAACAAAACTGAGCTGCTGGACAAATCTACGACATCGGCACTTGAAACATCAATTTGAATTGTCAACTAGTCCTAAAATATGGGGAAAAAAATAAACATCCTTCAGCTTAACGGTAGGTCTGACATTGGTGGTGGACCCAAAGTAATGTATAATTTACTGGCGAATATCGAT
>JAOZRE010000314.1:4156-5723 GCA_029940215.1 bacterium
CTTCGGTTTTTCGTTGCAGCCCCGGATGAGGAGCCATTTTACCCTAAATTGAAACAGCTGGAAGGGGTCACGGTTTTCCCTTTGAACCTCAGAGAACTGAAATGGACTAATCTGAGCAGCCTAATCCGCATTGTAAAAGAAAACGACATCAACATCGTTCATTCACATGGAAAGGGGGCTGGAATCTGGAGTCGCCTGCTGAAGCTTCGCTTTCCGAGACTGGTTGTTATTCACCATTTTCATGGTATACACTATAAACAGTACCCCAGGTGGGCCCATAGTCTATATTTTATATTTGAAAAACTCGCAAGCTTGCTGACAGAGAAGATTATCCATGTTTCCAACTCAGAGCAGCAGGAAGCCAGTAACAGAATCCATATCGCGGCTTCCAGACAACAAGTGATCAATAATGGTGTGGAGCTGCTCCCCAGGCAGAGGAACTTCAATAAACAGGGACTTCGAAAGCAGCTTAATCTGCCTGTTGAGACTTACCTCATTATCTGTGTCGCTCGTTATTCTTTTGCAAAGAATCTAAAACACAGTATCCGAATCATTGGTAGGCTGCGTAAACGAAATATCCCTGCACATTACGTGATTGTTGGAGGCGAAGACGACATTCCCGAAACGACTATCACACAGTATTTAAAAACCGAGAAGCTTGAAAATCACGTCACATTAGCAGGATCTCAACTAATTGTTCCACCATGGCTGGAAGCCAGCGATGTCTTCCTTTCGACATCTCGATGGGAAGGACTACCAACTGCTGTAATGGAGGCTATGTCTGAGAAACTTCCTGTTATTGCCAGCGACGTTACAGGGAACCGCAGCTTAGTAAACGATTCAAATGGTTTCCTGATAACGGAAAACGATACAGATGCTTTTTGCGATGCTCTGCAATTGCTCTATGAGTCACCTGAAAAGCGATCTGATTTGGGAAAAAGTGGACACGACCTGGTGAAAGAGGGCTATTCCATTGAGAAGATGGTGCAGTCTCATGAAGCTCTCTATAGCAGTTTTCAACCTGTAGTAGGCAAAAGGGCCGTTTACGCAGATTCAAGACCGTCAGACGGTTCCGTTTTGTTAGATGCCCGCATGATCAAGGGAAGTGGAATCTCAACCTATATTATAAATCTCCTTGACTATTTTCAGGAAGCAGAGCCCCCGCCCCAAATAGAACTACTACTCCCGCCACGCCATACGCTGAAGAATAATAAAGATCTACTGGATAACTATTCAATACACCAATTCAATCAAGAGGTGTATAGTGTCGGGGAACAGGTGTTTCTGCCAAAAGCCATGAAGCATTCTAAACTGCTCCATGTTCCACACTACAATGCACCCTTAATTTATAACGGAACGCTGATTGTTACTATTCATGATATCTGCCACTACACAATGAGTCATTTTTTTCCTGGCCTGGCAAAAAGGCTTTATTCCAACCTTTTCCTGAAACAAGTTCTTAAAAAAGCCGATCAAATCATCACTGTTTCTGAGTTTTCAAAACAAGAAATCCTGACGTATTTTGATGTACCAGAAAGCAAAATTCAAGTGATATACAACGGCATTG
>JAOZRE010000315.1:0-3774 GCA_029940215.1 bacterium
AGACCGGACAGGCAGAACCCCGGATGACAAACGCTGCCGATTTTCCAGGCTACATGGCCATGGCACGGCATATCCGCATGAACCTGACAACCGGCTCGGTCGCAACAGCTGACAAGCCCGGCACTATCGCCATCCCTCTGTCCCTGGAACAACCGATCATTGACAATGGTGGAGAGATATGGCGGGACACACCTGTAAAAGAAGTCATTATTGAAAATGGTGTGATCAAGGGTGTGAAATACAAAAAAGATGGTGAGATAAAGACTTTGATGGCAGACAACGTGATCTGCTCCATTCCACCACAGTACATATTTGAGGTTCTGCCTGAAGATGCTTTCCCGAAAGACTGGGTGACACTCATGAGAGATGATCATTGGGGAATCGGACTCCTGACAGGCTGGGTTGGCACCAAACGCTAAATTACCGAGGATCTCGGCATAGATAAACGCTCGTTTATCTGGATGCCCGACATCACCACCGAAGAGGAAGGCTTTATTGGTGTTGTGGATATGGTGATGTGCGAGTTTGGTTCCCGGAAGGATGGAGACGCCGACCGCGCGCCCGATGGTAAAACAGAATACCTGTTTTCATGCGGCCTGACGGAAGGTGAGATGCGCGATCCGGAACGCGTTGGCCTTGTTATCGAGCGCTGTGAAGCCTGGGCAAAAGCCAACTTCCCAACCTGGGACGAGGACGTAGAGTTTATCCTCTGGACACCGTCACCAGCATCAGTTTGCCCTGATCATGTTGTTTAGGTCCCATTCCGAAGCAGAAGGAGTAGGATACCCGGAAACAGCTGGATTTGCGGAGATCGAGGTTCACTCCTTTATCCCCGGATCTCTGAGCAGAATAACAGGCCGTAAAAAGGGATAGCCGGGGAAAAGACTTATAAAACCGGTTGTGCCGTCGAAGGCCCGTTTGTTCAAAGCCTTAAAAACAAGGTCGGCTACGGGGGGCAGAATTTTAAAGACTGCTGGATCGGAGGGGGAAGGGACACGATATAAGTATCATGTCCCCTGGTTGCCTATCTGAAAAATCACCTGCCTATTCGGTTCCGTTCAGAATCTCGGAGATATCTTTAACCGCGATTTTATCCTCCAACCCCTCAACCTTGACCGCGTCCTCAAGCATGGTCAGGCAGTTAGGGCAGGCGACAGCCAGAACTTGCGCTCCAGTCTCATGGGCTTCTCTGACACGAATTCTGGCCGGGCTGTCTTCACTGCCACCCAGAAAATCGGTATAAAAGTTTCCACTACCGCCACCACAGCAGAGGGCACTTTTCTTGTTTTGTCCCATTTCGGTCAATTCGACCCCTTTGATGCCTTTGAGCAGGTCTCTCGGAGCGTTGTACTCCTTGTTCCAGCGACCCAGGAAGCACGGATCATGATAGGTTACTTTCATGTTCAAGTCGGCGGGTCCTTCAAGCTTTCCGGCTTGCATGAGCTGCGGAAGAATCTGGGTATAGTGAAAAACCTCGAATTCACCCCTAAATTTCGGGTAGCTGTTTTTAAACACATTGTACGAATGGGGTGACAGGGTGATGATCTTTTTGACTCCCAGATCTTTAAACTGTTTGATATTTTTCTCAATCAGTTCTTCAAGCAACCCCTCTTCGCCCAGGGTTTCAACTTCGTTGCCGTCTGAAGTCTCCAGGTTTCCCAGGACGCCAAAAGATACACCCGCTTTCAGCAGCAGTTCTCCCAATGATTTGGCCGCACTTTGAGCTCTGGTATCATAAGATCCCTCATCCCCGACATAGTAAAGGTACTCCTGGTTTTGATATGGCTCGATCTTAGTGCCTTCCATCCACTGGTCTCTCTTTTTAGCCGCAAGGCCATAGGGATTGCCATGCAGGTGAACATTCTTCAGGAAACTCTTGACCGGTGACGGTAGCAACCCCGTTTCGACCATGGCGCTTCTAGCAGCCACAACCATATTTACCAGATCGTCGCTGAAGCTGATCGGGCACTGCTCCTCACAGTTTTTACAAGCGGTACAGGAGTAGACGATCTTGGCTAAATTTTCAGACCATTCAATTTCTCCGTTGACCCAGGCTCTGATCAACCACAATCGTCCACCGGAAGAATAGCTTTCGAGGCGGAACCTGGCGTAAGTCGGGCAATTGGTTATTGTACTCCAGTCATTCGGAAATTTGCAATAACCGCAACGGAAGCAACGATGAATCATATCGTCATATTTGTACTCTATCTTCGCTGTCATGCGACCTCCCAATTTCCAGGGTTCATAATACCATTCGGGTCCAGCATATTTTTTAGTTTTTTCATTAATTCCAAGGTGTTTGCATCCATATGCTTCATCACAATCTGCTGTCCGTAAACTGCCGGTTTCCAGATAGTCCCTCCCAATCCCGGGACCAGGTCGTCGGTTTCATGCAGGGCTTCATTCGCGTGCCGGACCGAGTCCGGATCTGCCCGGTTAAAGGCATAAGACCAGGCGAACATCATTGAGTGGGCTGCGCCAATCACCCGTCCTACCACCGTATACGGGATGTCGTGTCTGGCTGAGATCTCAACTCCTTTTCGGTAAAGTTCCGGATAAGCGGAAACCGGGAAAACCGAGCCCACATATTCAAAACCGCCCCCTTTTTTCCAGTCAGAAGTCTTGGTGACGGTCGGTTTTTCAAGATCCTGGGAGGTGGCCACAATTCCACCCGTTCCTTGTTCAAAGAAACTGGAAAGTCTCTCATCATAGATAAAGCGCCTTTTAAACTCGAGTTCCTCTTCCGTGTCTCCAGAGATATTAACACCGATGTGATGAAGTCTATCGGTCATAGGTGGAAGCGCCTGGCTGAAAGCAGTCAGGTCTTCGGACATGCCCACATGGGAGATTTCGTACAGAATCTCCGGAACCAGTTCTTCATTGTCGACCACCAGCAGATCGAATTCCCTGATTTTTTTGCAGGGGAAAAGCCTTAAGGATACCTTGGTGATAATCCCCGTTGCGCCACCCCATCCCAGAAAAAAAGCCATGTCCGGCAGTGGATGTTGGGTAAACCAGCCCGGACTCATGGAGCAGGAACCAAACCGGCAGATCTCACCGGTCGGCAGAATCACCTCCAGGCCGTTGATCATGTCAGAGTTAAAACCATGGGGATGGGCCAGATCTCCCTGTCCGTGGATAGCCATGTTGCCTCCGATGGTCGCAGCGGGTGGCGCGTCCGGCATGGAATGGGCCAGGGTAGGATGGTGCTTTTTCAGGTAGGCGAACAGTTTTCCCTGGGATGTTCCCGCTTCTACCACAGCATACCGGCCCGTTCCGTTGACCTCGATAATTTCATCCATTCTTTTCATGTCAATCATGATACCGCCATGCAACGGCAGGGCAATGCCGGCCAGGGACATGCCGCCGCCCATGGGAACGATGGCGACTTTGGCCTCGTTGGCCAGCAGGACTATTTTTTGCAGCTCCTCCACGGTTTTGGGAACAGCCACATAGTCAGGCCATTTCGGCTCAGCCGTCCCTAAATCCTTGGAATAGGTAAAAAGTTCCTCGGCCCGGTCAGAAGCGTAATCCTCACCCACTATATCAACCAGAGCTTTATAAACAGCAGAATTCATAGGGTCTCCTCCCTTATGTGGTTTTTTCGCCTATCGCCAGGCGGCAAAGATCACTCATAAAAATTGGCATGATACCTTTTTTAGAAACCGGTTTGCCAAGGGTCTGCATACAGGCCGGGCAGTTGAAAACACAAAGCTCGGCTCCGGCATTTTTCATGTCGTTCATATTCTTCTCCTGCAGATCGAGCGTAAACCG
>JAOZRE010000315.1:3784-5670 GCA_029940215.1 bacterium
CGGCTGTTTTTTTTCTTCTGCCCGGCGATGGTGGCGCCGCAACAGAGGGCGTTTTCACCCACATATTCACGTTCAACGTAGTCTACTCCAATCAGATCGAAGATTTTTTCCACAAATGGGAACTTGTCAGAAGAGAGTCTGGATGAGCAAGGCCTCTGGTATGCCACTTTGTAATTCAAGGGTTTAATTTCATCTTTCAGTTCGAGCAGTTTGTTATACAGATATTCAAACAGATGCACCGATTTGAAGGGCACGTCGATACCAAAAGCGGGGGCGTAAGAAACGTATGTTCCATAACACTCATCATGAAAATGAATCACTTCATCAGCCCCATGCGCTGCTATGGTTTCAATAATCGCCGGCAGTTTTTCGTTGATGACCGATGTTCTGGCGTAGTGCAGGTACATCAGCTGACAGAAATAGTGAAACATCTTGCGGGGATCCTGGGAGATGATGGGCAGTCCTTCAAAAAGCTTGCCCTTTGTCAGGTTGCCCAGAGTACTGAATACCCCCAGGTTGAGGACCGGTCCCTTGAATTTTTCGATTTTTGGTTCTCCACGGAAAGGGATCCCCATTTGAACGCCTCTTTTTATCAGAGGTTCAGGCAGGGGCGGTAAATTCAACTCCTCCTGCTGCCGCACAATCAGATAAAACGGGTGGTTGTCGTTTGGACAGTACTCTTCACAGGCATAACAGGTTACGCAGTCGCGTAACACAAATGACTCTTCTCCGTTGATGATTTTCTCCATTTCCACCCTGGCCATGTCCAGATCAATATCCATATACTGGCATTTAGTCAGGCAGGCGTGAGTGTCACAGGCATAACACTTGTCTTCGTCAAATGATAATTCAATCATTTTACAATCTCCTTTGAATTAAAGAAAAAAGTTTGGATCTACTGCAAGCTTCTCGAAACTAAGAAAAATGGTTCCAGCGGGCCGATTGTATAACTTATGACGGTCTGTCATTTCTACATTTTTTTGTAACTATTCAGCGTTTGCTCCGCCGAGGGGGCTGTGATTCAAAACACGCATAAATTCATCTCTGGAGCTGCTGGAGCAGTGTGTTTCCTTTTCACTAATGGGAAACACTTGGGAAAACGTCCTGTTTTCCAACGTTTTGAATCACAACCCCTTCGGCTCCGGAAGTATGGTAAATAGTTACCTTTTTTAAAAATTAGTAGTCACAGCATGAATCAGAATTTTTTTGGACAAATCCAGAGTTTTTTGAAAGTGAGTTTTATCTGGAAAATACTGTGTTTTGATACCATCCAATTGAACTAAACCGATAAAAAGCCCCCAGAGGATGTCCAAAAAATCATGTATATCTATTTCCTTGAGAAGTCCCTGTTCTATGCCCAGCGTGATCATTTTTCGACCTAACTCAAAGTTCAGTCGCGCCTTATCGTTAAGTGTGTCGCGGGTTTCAGCATTAAACTGGCCAATAAGCCCCCCTTGCTGAAATATAAGAATGATCCTGAACATGTCAGGATCCAGTTTAAAGTTATGATTAAAGACTTTGAATAGGTTATTAACGAAATCAGAACCTGTTTTACATTTTCCTTCCATCAAACGTTTCTCAAGTTTCTGCAATTCTGAAAACATATCGTCAATTATGGGCACCATCAATTGGAAGAACAGGTCTTCTTTGCTTTTAAAATAACTATATACGGTGGGTTTACTGATCTCGGCTTCCAATGCGATCTCGTCCATGGTTGCTTTGAAATATCCATTTAAAAAAAAGACCTTTTTAGCAGCGATTAAAATACTATGGATGCGTTGGTTACGCTCACGTTCCTTCCGTTTCTGAATCACCTTTTTATGATTTTGCATTTAACTCTCTGTATTCTTCAAGATACGGTAAATATGGACTATTTATTTATTTCT
>JAOZRE010000044.1:0-8110 GCA_029940215.1 bacterium
AATTTGCTGATGAAGCTGCGCGCTGCTACAAGGCCGGAGCGGCCATGGTGCATATTCATGCCAGAAATGATGAAGGCATGCCGACACCGGAGATAGACCGAATCCAGGCTACCTACGACGCCATTAAGGCGAAAACCCCTGAATTGATTGTCAATCTGAGCTCGGCAGTTGGGTTCGGTGCAACACCCGAGCAACGGATTGCTCAAATTGTGGCTGTGAAGCCGGAGATGGCTTCATTGAATACTAACACGATGAATTTCAGTTTTATTGATCGAAAATCGGGGAAGATTCTGATAGACAGCATATTTGAAAATACCTTCACCATGCTCCAGGATTTTGGTAAGGCAATGGAAGAGAACGGCGTTAAGCCGGAAGTGGAAATTTACGATATCGGCGGTTATGATAATTTCGCATTGGTTGCGAAACAGGGATTTTTCACGGATCCCGTCAACTATAACTTCGTCTGGGGTGTGGCCGGTGGCATGCGGTTCAGGCCTGAAGCCTTCATGACGTTGGTACATGCACTGCCACAGGGCTCAAACTTCACTACCTGTGGCGTCGGAACGGATGAATTTCTCTGCATTATGCAGTCAGCTATGGTTGGCGGGCATATGCGGGTCGGGTTGGAAGATAATGTCAGGGTACCAAACGGAGAACTGGCCAAGGGGAGCTACGAACTGGTGGAATGGGCTGCTCGTATTGCTGAAGTCGTCAACCGGGAACCCGCAACACCGGATGAAGCCCGTGCGATTATGGGGCTTCGAGGCAGCTGATAGTCGGGAGCGTTTCAGGCAGAAGCGTTCTTGGGCGCGACGTTCTTAATCATGAAGTGGAGCCGGTTGAGAACGTTGACTTCGCTGGTACCGGAGTCAAAATCAAGAAAGAGCAGGCTTATATCCGGGTAGAGGTCCCTGATCCTGGTTTCGATTCCTTTTGAAATGACGTGATTAGCGATACACCCGAACGGTTGCAGGCTGATGACGTTATTAACCCCTTCTGCCGCAAAGGAGGCAATCTCTGCTGCGATAAGCCACCCCTCACCAAACTGATTGGCCAGACTCAGGATTTTTTCCGCCTTTTTGGATACATCCTTGATGTTGTGAAAGGTTGACGGGTACCTGAAATTGGCCAGAATCCGGTTGACCTTAATCTGGTAAAAGTTGACGTAGTTTTGAAGTACGAGAACCAGCACGTCGGAAAACTCCGCTTTTTTCAGGCTGGTCTGCCTGTCTGCGGAGACATTGATGAAATCCTGGGTGAAAAAATCGATGATGGGTGGAACCACCGCCTCAATCCGGTTCTCAATCAGCCAGTCGACGATTTTCTGGTGACCGAAAGAGTTGTACTTCACATAGATCTCTCCTACGATACCGATCTTCGGGTAGTCTCCTTCGATAATCTCAATCTGGTTGAAATCGGTGACGGCCCGTTTCAACAGTGCGTATATGCCTGAATAGTCCCTGTTCAGGAGTACCCCTTCCGCCTCTTTCAGAAATGAGTGGTGTAACCTGGTTGCATCTCCCCGTCTTTTCTCCCGAGGTGCGATGGCATAGTACATTTTTGCCAGGCTGTCAGCGACCATCAAGCCAAGGAACAGGACCTTCAGCATCTTCAACCAATCAATTTCAAAACCGGGCTGATCGTTCAACCCCTTGGAAGAGGTTGTTGTGACCGAGATGACCGGGACATCATCAAAGCCGGCCGCCAACATGGCTTTTTTGATGAGTGACAGGTAATTTGACGCACGGCATTGTCCGCCGGTCTGAGTAATCCCAACAGCAATTTCGTTACGGTTGTAATTTCCAGACTGGAGGGCCTTGATAATATCCCCGATCAGGATGGTAGCGGGATAGCAGATGTCGTTGTTTGCGTACCGTAATCCGGTCTCAACGGATTCCCGGTCTGGTTTGGGCAGATTGATGACATTATAGCCCGCCAGCTTAAACACAACTGGAATCAGGGGAGAGTAATTGTCTGCAAAAAAAGGTGCGAGGATGGTCCGTTTTTTATCCTCTATGAGGAAAGGAGGCGTTGTCTTTCTTTCCAAGGGTGCTGATTTTGGTGTTGGCTTTTTCAACTTCAGCGATTCCACCATGGATCTCAACCGCAGCCGGACGGATCCTGTGCTGGTGATTTCATCGATTTTGATCAGGGTATAGTTTTTTCGCCCGGATCTCAGAATCTCCTTCGTTTCGTCGGTTACCAGGGCATCGGGGCCGCAGCCAAAAGAGTTGAACTGAATCAGCTGGATATTATCCGGCTGGTCGATAGTCCACTGAGCGGCTTTAAATATCCGGTTGGGATAGGACCACTGGGTGATAACATGAACCGGGTTGAAGCGGTTTTCCTCAATCAATGGCAGCGCGTCTTCAGTGATGACATCAACCCCGAGGCTGGACAATATCTCAGGGGTCTTGTGGTTAATCAGGGAATCAGCGTGATAGGGCCTGCCGGCCAGTACAATCAGCAATTTATTGGTCTCTCTGGCAGACTGAATCATGTCGCCGGCTTTCTCTTTCAATCGCGCTTTATACTCCCGCTGAGCTGCCAGGGCTTGTTCCAGTGCCTGTTTAACCGTGGACTTTGAAATGCCGAATTGCTTCAGATAGCGATAGCAGGTCCGGTTCAGCAACGACAGATCATCGAAGGTGATGACCGGTTTGTCCAGGGGAATGCCAAACCGACGCTCGGGATTAACGGCGCTATCAATCACCTCAGGATAGCCACTGACGATGGGACAGTTGAATGTGTTAACAACATCACTGAACTCCCTTTTTTCGTGGATCACCATGGGGTAGAAGATACGATCAACATTCTGTTCCACCAGTTCCATTATATGACCGTGAACCAGTTTAGCTGGAAAGCAGATGCTGTCGGACATTATCGTCCCCAGCCCTTTCTCCGAAATTTCCATGGTGGAGGGCTTTGAGAGCATGACCTTGATCCCGCAGCGGGTAAGCAGCGTATGCCAGAAAGGAAAGTTATCAAAAATATTCAACACCCTCGGTATGCCTATCGTCAGAAGAGGGCTTTTCACTTCTGTTGCACACCGGTTAAAGAGCAGCTCCTGCTTGTACTCAAACAGGTTGATGCCGGGCTCTGATTTTTGTCCCCTGCTGCTGAAAAACTTCTCACACTTGTTCCCTGAAAAAAATGACCGGTTTTTGCCGAATTGAAAACGAGTGATCACACAGTTGTTTTCGCAGCCCTTGCAGTGGACCTGCCGGGTCGTATAATTGTTGACCGCATCCAGGTTGGCGAGCCCAATAAAAGATGATTCCCGGCTCTCTTTTTCATAAGCCTGCCGTGCAATCAGAGCTGCCCCATACGCACCCATCAGTTCGGGAATATCGGAGTACATGACCGATTTTCCCGACAGGATTTCAAGGGCCCTGACGATGGAGAGATTTTTAAACGTGCCCCCCTGCAGTACGATATGGTCGCCGAGTTCGGACATGTCGTTCAACTTGAGGACCTTGAAAAGGCAGTTTTTAATCACGGAGTAGGACAATCCGGCACTGATCTCATCGGCAGACGCATTCTCCCGAAGGGATTGCTTGACCTTGGAGTTCATAAAAACTGTACAGCGGGTTCCGAGATCGCATGGGGCTTCCGCATTGCAGGCGATCTCTGCGAAGTCCTGCACCTCGTAATTGAGCGAATTTCCGAAGGTTTCGATAAAGGACCCGCAGCCGGAAGAACAGGCTTCATTCAACTCGATGCGGTTGATGACGCCGTCCTCAATGAAGATAGCCTTCATGTCCTGACCGCCGATGTCCAGAACGAATGAGACATCCGGGCTGATATGACGGGCCGCTGTGAAATGCGCGATGGTCTCAACCACCCCCTTGTCCATTCCGAAAGCAGCACGGACGAGGTCTTCGCCGTAGCCTGTGACGGTTGTTTTCCCAACCTTGAGTTGCAGATGGTGGCGATCAATTTCATCCCTAAGGTCTTCAAGCCCCTGAATGACTGTGTCGACAGGGTTTCCCCGATTGTTTCGGTACCAGGAAAAAAGCAGTTCATCTGCTAGTCCCGTGACGGTTATCTTGGTGGTTGTGGAACCGGAATCGATACCGATGAAGCAAGTCTCTTCTTCGTAATCAGCCAGTGGCAGTTTTTTAATATTGATATTGGCATGGGCATCTTTCCAGCTGTCAAACTCTGCCTTGTCCCTGAAAAGCGGTTTCAGCCGGTTTTCAGCTTTCAGCGGACGCCTTCCTGCAGATGCCAGTATTGTCTGGAGCTCCGCCAATCCCCGAGTAAAGGGTTCTGCAGAGCTGTCCATGGCAGCGCCGATGGCAGGCAGCAGTTCAGGCCTTTCCGGAACCAGGAGGTCGGATGCTTCCAGCTTGATGGCTTTCAGGAAGATCCGGTTCATTTCCGGAAGAAAGGTAAAGGGCCCCCCGCAAAGCATCACCTTGGGTTGGATTTCAAATCCCCGGGCCAGCGTATTCATACACTGGATGGCAACTGCATGAAAAACAGAGGCGGCAATATCAGCCTTGGGAATTTTACGGGAAAGAAGGTTCTGAACGTCTGTTTTGGCAAAAACACCGCATCTGGACGCAATGGAGTAGATGGTCTGGTGATTGGCCGCCAGATCGTTCAGGGCTTGAAGTTCAACGTTCAGCAGGGTGGCGATCTGGTCGATGTATGCCCCGGTGCCACCGGCACAGTTCCCGTTCATACGCATATCGGGAAGCTTCCGGTCGTTGAAGAAGATCATCTTGGAGTCTTCACCACCGATATCGATCAGGGTCCTGACTTCCGGATAGAAATTCTTGATCACCACATCGGTGGCGATGATTTCCTGAATGAAGGGGATACCGGTATTTTCTGAGACACCCATCCCAGCGGAACCGGTGATCTGAAGGGTAGTGGTGCAGTCACCCAATTGATCAAGTGCCAGCACCAGGATGTCGTTTACCGTTTCATAGATTCTGGTATGGTGTCTCCGATAGGCAGAATAAACAACTTCCCCTGCCCCATCGATGATAGCCATCTTGGCGGTCGTTGAACCAATATCAAGACCTGTATGGTAGTGTTTATCCAGATCCATGGTGCTGTTTTTATGATATATGTCAAGGCTGTGTCCATCAGTCCAGCCATTAACCTTCCTGTTATCATTCCGCAGGCGTTCTATAAAAACGATAGAGTCATTCGGTGTGGTAAATAACCAATCAGTCCTTTCCCTGTCTGGACTTGACAAAGCTCCTCAGATCGCGCTTTATCTGAATGGTCATCAGCTGTACGATGGTTCAACCTTCATGGTGGATATGAAGGTGTGAAGAGCGTCCGGCGCTGCACAGTAACCGATTTAGCTGAATTCACCTGAAGGGCAAACGGGCCGATGCCATTCATCGAAAAAACCTGCTCTTTAAAAAAGCAACACTATCGTTCGAACGTTACACCTAACTTATATTAACTTATTTGAAAATAGCAAGTGGAATGTCGTTATGACTGTGATTTTGCGACTCGCACAGGATAAAAAAAACCCGGCCCGTTAATGTTTCTGGAACAATTTTACATTTGAATGACCTTGACTAATCAGAAAAAAGCCTACCTTTTTGCAATCCTGTCCATCCTGATGTGGTCTACGGTCGCCTCTGCATTTAAAATGTCGTTGCGATACCTGGATCCGCTTCAACTTCTGCTCTATGCCTGTTTTTGTTCCCTTCTGGTATTGGGTGGCGTGATCATTGTTCAGAAAAAGATTCCCCTTTTTCGTCAGTCCAGCCGAAAAGAGATTGTGTTTGCCTTGTTGCTGGGGGTTTTAAATCCTTTTCTCTATTATGTGGTTCTGTTCAAGGCCTATGAACTGCTTCCGGCCCAGGAGGCACAACCAATCAACTATACATGGGCATTGACCTTGATGTTCCTGTCCATATTCATCCTGAAGCAGCGGATCAGTGCCAGCGATATCCTGGCGGGACTGGTTGGCTACTTCGGTGTCGTGGTGATCTCGACGCACGGTGATGTCCTGGGTCTGCATTTTACCAACAGTGTCGGGGTGGCACTGGCTTTGGGGAGTACGGTCTTCTGGGCGCTTTATTGGATTTATAACAAGAAAAGTCATCTCGATCCGGTCATCGGGTTGTTCCTGAATTTCTGTGCCGGGTTTCCATTGATTCTATTGACCTGTCTGCTCTTTTCCCATCCCATTCCGGAGCACCCCATCGGGATATGGGGGGCAGCTTACGTGGGTCTGTTTGAAATGGGTGCAGCATTTATTTGCTGGTTGTATGCCCTTAAATATTCAGTCAACACAGCTAAGGTTGGGAACCTGATCTTTTTGTCTCCCTTTCTGTCACTACTGTTTATTCATTTTCTGGTGGGGGAGGAGATCCGACCGTCAACACTGGTGGGACTTATTTTTATTACCTTGAGTATCCTGATTCAGCGATTTTCCAAAAAGCCGACGGATCAGGTGGTTTCGTGAATCAGTTCATGACCGTGACACTGTTCCTGCTTGATTTACTGATTGATAAAATAGCGGATATTCCTTACTCTTTTAAGATACAGGCAGGGGGTCTGCACTGTTATCAACTCCATCCCAAAAAACTATATGAGATTATCACAATTACTGGGTCGCAGCTTACGTGAAACACCAAAAGATGCCGTGACTATCAGCCATATCTACCTGCTGCGAGGCGGTTATGCACGCCCCGTTTCAGCCGGGATATACTCCCTACTGCCAATGGGCATGAAAATCACCAAGAAGATTGAACAGATCATCCGGGAAGAGATGGACCGGGTGGGTGGGCAGGAGGTCCTGATGCCGGTTGCACTCCCCGCTGAACTATGGGAGGAGAGTGGTCGTTATGACACTGTCGGCTCGGAGCTGCTGCGTTTTAAGGACCGAAATGACAAGCAGATGGTGCTGGCGATGACCCATGAGGAAGCGGTCGTTCATATGGTGAGAAGTGATGTCAGCTCATACAAACAGTTACCCTTTATGGTGTACCAGATCCAGACTAAATACCGGGATGAAGCCAGACCCAGAGCGGGGTTGTTGCGGGTTCGGGAATTCAGAATGAAGGACGCCTACTCATTTCATGTAAATTCAACTGATCTGGATGCGCACTATGAGCAGGTTCATGGCGCTTATTCCCGTATCTTCAGACGGTTCGGTATGAAAGAAGTGATTTCTATCCAGTCAGATACTGGTATGATGGGCGGGAAAGTGGCTCATGAATTCATGGCGGTGGCGGATGCGGGTGAGGACAGTATTTTCGTAACGGAATATGGTACCTATAGGGCCAATCGGGAAGTTGCTGTCAGTGCGGTTGAGTTCAATCAGGAAGAGCCCCTGCCGCTTGAAAAGGTTAGTACACCCGGCGCAAAAACCATCGATGCATTGGCCGATTATCTCAAGATTGAGACATCACAAACCGGAAAGGCTGTGTTTTACACAGACGACGAAGGGAAACTCTATTTTATCGTGATTCGCGGTGATTTTGAGGTGAATGAAACCAAACTGTCCAATCACCTGCAAGTCGCAGAACTCAAGTTTGCCGAGGATGCCCAGATCGAATCTATCGGGGCAACACCCGGCTATGCCTCTCCCATGAATATCGATTTCAGCAAGGTTCGGGTGGTCTTTGACCCATCTGCCAGGAACTCCTCTAATCTTGTTGTTGGCGCAAACGAGCAGGATTGTCATTACAAGAACTTTAATTTTGAGCGGGAAATGGGAGGCCTTGCGGAAAAAGTGGAAGTGGTCGATATTGCCAACGCCCGTGAAGGTGACCCGGATCCGCTGGAAGGCCTGCCACTGATCATGAAACGTGGTATCGAGGTGGGAAATATCTTTCAGCTGGGAACCAAGTACAGCGAAGCCATGAATTGTAAATACCTGGACACACAGGGAAAATCACAGCCCATGATCATGGGGTACTATGGAATCGGTGTTGAACGCAGTATGGCCTCTGTCATCGAGCAGAGTCATGACAAATACGGTCCGATCTGGCCCTTCGCCATTGCCCCCTTCGAGGTTCATCTCTGTGGGTTGAACATTAATAAGGACGGAGTGGGAGAAGCGGCTGAGAAGATTTATGATGAGCTGATCCAGGCAGGTGTGGACGTACTCTTTGATGATCGCAACGAA
>JAOZRE010000044.1:8120-9477 GCA_029940215.1 bacterium
AGCGGATGTTTGAGCACGGTATCCGGGTGAAGCTTGATGATCGCAACGAAAAAGCGGGTGTTGCCTTTAATGATGCTGATCTGATCGGGGTTCCCTTCCGGCTGATTGTCTCTCCTAAAAATCTCGCAGAAGGTCAGGTGGAGTTCAAGACCCGGGACGGACAGCAAAAGGAAATGTGGGGAATGGATGACGTCGTTGAAAAAATGATCGCCATGGTTCAGGAAGCACGTAAAAAAGCGGCCGACGCATAGTCCCTTTCGGTTTCGTTGTGCTCCTATTGCCCGGTCTGCTCGAATTTTTCGATTAGCTCATGCAGGACGGTGTAGCTCTTGATGGAGTCTTTTTTCTCTATCACAATCGTAAGTTCCGTCAGTGTTGATATGATCTCCAGCAGGTTGACATTCTTCCAGGCCAGAGATTGCAACACCTGGTAGGTGATGCCTGGTGTGTGAAAGAAATCGCTGTTGAAGATGATAGTCAAAGCCACCAACTCCTCCTGCTTGTGAAGAACCGTCTCCTTCTTCAAGCAGGCTTCAATCTTCTCATGGTATTTCTGGCTGATGGCAATGCTGATCTCCCGGTTGCCGATGGTGATGTTTAGAAAATCCCCGCGCCCCAGGTCCACCATCCCGTAGAAGGTTTTCAACTGCTGCAGCAAGGTGTTGGATTTGACGATGTTGAAGTCACAGATGCTTGTTTTCATTGTTACCTCACAGTCCAGACCCAGGGGCTTGACGATACCAATCCTGTCCCTTATCTCCTCTACATACCGACGCAACGCCATGGCTACCGATGATTCGGTGACCGGCTTCTCCAACTCGGACTCAATCTTCGGTTTCAACTCTGCAGCCAGATTTCCAAAGTGGATAATCCCCCTGTTCAAAGCCTCCAACAGAAATGGCTGCTCATTTACTAATTTTTTTACTGTTTTACTAACGTTCATGTTGATTTTTTAACATTTAGTTATTATTATAACAAAAACGTCGAATTTTCGACTTTCCGATTTGATTCAGGCGGTAGATATATTTATAGAACATTCAAAACTATTCCGTCAGCAATCAATTTTGGTGATTTTATGATGTGATAAAAACCCTGCAGTGTGCAATAATGAAAAGTATGCCAGCGCTGGACCGGGTATCTGGCAGGCTGAGGGGTGATTAACTATTATTAACCTGTTCTTTCCTGAAAGGAGGATTCCAATGAGTTTTCAAATGAGAGGGGTTTATACGGCGATTATCACGCCCTTTGATGAGCAGGGGAACTTTGATGAGGCCACATATCGAAATCTGATCAATTTTCAGATTGAAAACGGTATTGATGGCATCGTTCCCTGTGGAACAACTGGCGAAAGCCCAAA
>JAOZRE010000044.1:9487-19860 GCA_029940215.1 bacterium
GATAAACGGGTGCCGGTGATTGCGGGGACCGGCAGCAATTCAACAAGGGAAGCAGTCAGGCTGACGGCCCATGCTCAGAAGGCGGGAGTCGATGCCGTAATGCTGGTCAATCCTTACTATAATAAGCCAACGCAGAAGGGACTGTTCCTTCATTTCAAAGAGATCGCCAGTACGGTGGATATCCCCTGTATGGTCTATAATATTAAGGGAAGGACGGCTGTCAATTTGGAAACGGATACCCTGATGGAGTTGTGTGATGCTTGCCCGAATATCATGGCGGTCAAGGAGGCTTCGGGAGATCTGGAGCAGATGAGATCCGTCATTGAACGAAGGCGGGATGGGTTCGCTGTCATGTCGGGAGATGACAATATCGCGTTGCAGCTGGTTGAGACAGGAGGGGATGGTGTTGTCTCTGTGGCATCCAATCTGATCCCTGGAAAAATGGTGGAGATGATCCACGCCGGTCTCAGGGGTGATTTTCAGACAGCGAAGGCACTGGAAGCGTCACTGTCAGGCTTTTTCCAGGCGATGTTTGTTGAGACCAATCCGATTCCGATTAAAACGGCCATGGCGATGGCCGGCAAATGCACTGAGGTGTTCCGGTTGCCGATGTGTTCGCTCTCATCAGAAGAAAATCGCCAGATTGTTGCCGATGCTGTGGCAACATTATAGCGAGTTGGACTGGCGTCAATTTCAGATTTCTGGTCTAATGAACGTTTATGGTTCATCAAGGGACTTCTGGAACTCACAGGTGAGTCAGGCAGTTTTGGCTGACGGTCAGGGTTCCGGGAAGTCTTTTGGAAATTTGAAATACCACTCTCTGCTATGTCCCCCATCCTCAGTTGTCAATCCATCAGCAAGTCATTTGGTGCGCAGGCCCTGTTTTCGGGGATCTCCATCTCTTTTTATGATGATGAACGCCTCGGCCTGATCGGCCCGAATGGATCTGGCAAATCCACCTTGCTCCAAATTCTGGCTGGCCTGGACGGTCCGGATGAGGGGGAGGTGAGCCGCAGGAAAAATGTTCGGTATGCCTACATCCCACAACAGGACCAGCTCAACCCGGATGACAGTATAGAGTCTACTCTGTTGAACAGCCTGGCTGATGAGTCATTCGGGGATGCTGAGCGGTACAATCGCGTTCGTCGCTGGATTGGCCGGGCCGGTTTTCCCGATGCCGATCAGAAGGTTGACACACTGTCCGGGGGTTGGCGGAAGCGCCTCTCCATTGTATCAGCTCTGATATTGGAGCCGGACCTGCTGCTGCTGGATGAACCTACCAACCATCTTGATCTTGAGGGAATTCTGTGGTTGGAGGGACTTCTTACCGACCCTCCCTTTGCCTTTATCCTGGTCAGTCACGATCGTTATTTCCTGGAAACGGTCACCAATCGAGTAGCTGAATTGAACAAACGCTATCCCGATGGTTTTCTGAAGATCGAGGGCAGTTACAGTGAATTTATCTATTACCGGGAGGCGTTTTTAAACAGCCAGGTTCAACTGGAAACGGTTCTGGCGAACAAGGTTCGGCGGGAGACTGAATGGCTGCAACGGGGACCCAAGGCTCGCTCTACCAAGGCCCGCTTTAGAATCGAAGAGGCTTACCGGTTGAAAGATCAACTGTCAGAAGTGAAAAGTCGCAACCTGCAAACTCAGCAGGTCGATATTGCCTTTGACGGTACCCGCCGTAAGACGAAAAAACTGCTGACCGCCACAAAAATCAGTCGATCAATTGGTGATCAACTAATTTTTTCCGATCTCAGCCTGACCCTGAAACCGGGTTTCTGTCTGGGTCTGCTTGGCAAAAACGGCTCCGGTAAAAGTACCTTGATTAACGTCCTGGCCGGTCTCAATGAGCCGGATGAGGGCGAGATCAAGAGAGCGGACGGGGTTAAGATCGTCTTGTTTGAGCAGGACCGGTCCTCGCTGGACCAGGAGGAAACGCTGCACCAGGCGCTTTGCCCGGCGGGAGATTCGGTTATATTTCGGGGGCGATCAATTCATGCTGTGAGCTGGGCAAAAAGGTTCCTTTTCAGGACAGATCAGTTGGAGATGCCGGTCAAGCAGCTTTCGGGAGGAGAACAGGCGCGAATATTGATCGCCCGCCTGATGCTGAAACCGGCGGATATTTTGTTACTGGACGAGCCGACAAATGATCTGGATATTCCCTCTCTTGAGGTGTTGGAGGAGAATCTGCGGGATTTTCCAGGAAGCATCGTGCTGGTGACCCATGACCGTTTTCTCCTGAATCGGCTGGCCCATGCAGTCATCGGCCTGGATGGTGGGGAACCTGTCCAGTATGCGGATTTTTCCCAATGGCTCTTTGCGCAGAAAGTGGAAAAAAAGGAAAAGCCCGTATCAGGGGGAAAGAGCAATCCCAAACAACCCAAAAAGAAATTCTCTTATAAAGATCAGAGGGAGTGGGACGATATCGAGGAGAAAATCCTGGGGGCGGAAACTGAGGTCGAAGCATGTCAGACTCGGATGCTCGATCCGGAAGTGGTCAGTGACCCCAAACAGCTACGGCAATGCAGTATAAGCCTGCAGTCCTGCCAGGAGGAAGTTGAGCGGTTGTATCAACGGTGGGAAGAGCTGGATGAGATCAGGCAGGGGTTTGAGGGGTAGTGACCCATTGTTTCAGGAAGGTGGAAGCCGGTATTTGAGCTGGTATTTTGCCATGAAAAGGTCTATATCTAGCGTCGAAACGGTTGCTTGAAAGGCGTACATCTGGCTGACATGAAAGATCAAATAAACATCGTGGTTGAAAGTTATGGATACAGAAAAGCATGAGCTGAATTTTGAAGAGTACTATGTTGAAGAGGAACCCTATTATCTGCCGGTTAAGGATGAGGTCAGTATATTCAAGGCTGCTTTTCATGCCAGGATTCCGGTGCTGCTGAAGGGACCAACCGGAACCGGGAAGACCCGGTTTGTTGAGTACATGTCCTATCGCATGAGCCGGGATCTGAGCTTGGAGGAGAAAGCGGGAAACGAGCATATTCCACTGATTACGGTTGCCTGCCATGAGGACTTGACCACGACCGACCTGGTTGGAAAGTTTCTGCTGAAAGGTGATGAAACCATCTGGGTGGATGGTCCCTTGACCAAGGCGGTAGCAAAGGGTGCCATCTGTTATCTGGACGAGATTGTCGAGGCGCGGAAGGATACCACGGTTATCATTCATCCGCTGTCGGACTATAGACGCCTGTTACCTATTGATAAAAAGGGGACAATAATCGAAGCTCATCCAGGGTTTTTTCTGGTGATTTCATACAACCCCGGTTACCAGAGTCTGATCAAGGATCTGAAGCAGAGTACCAAACAGCGGTTTATCGCTATCGATTTTGACTATCCGACCCGCGAGCAGGAAGCACAGATCATTCAGCATGAAGCCAATATCAGCCAGGAGATCGCTTATGATCTGGCAAAACTGGGGGAGAAAATCCGGCATCTCAAGGGTCATGCATTGGTGGAAGGTGCCAGTACCCGACTGTTGATTTACTGTGGAAAGCTGATTCGCGGCGGCATACCGGCAAGAAAGGCTTGTGAGGTTGCCCTGACCGCTATCCTGACTGATGAGAAGGAAGTTCAGTCGGCGATCAACGAAGTTGTTACATCCATTTTTACCTAGTGCTGCCACATGGCAAGTCATTCATCAGACCTCACAGGGGCAGAGAGTCCATCTCAACCATCGGATCCATTCGAGGCCCAGTCAACCTTTCTTGAAAAGACAGCCGAAGCGCTGACTGAAACAGAGGGATTGTCTGACTCGTTCAGGCAGGTGCTTCTGGATCTGGACCCCGCGATATACACACGCATCGGACACGCCGGTGGTATTCTTAGACGGGATACCTGGCCCTGCGGTCTGAGCAGGGTTGTTGTATTGCAGGAGGCTGAAACGGTCTGGCAGCTTTTCCCTGACTGTCTCACCGGTTTTCTCGAATCTTTTCAGTTGGCGCTGCCGGGATTGTCTAGAAAGGAGATCCAGGAGTGGATCGATGGCGGCTGGCGGTTACAGATGTCCTATCCCACCCAACCACTTCTCTGCGACGCCTATTACCGATCGAGCCCCATGTTTTTCTCATCCAGAGCCTTTGGCGGTTTGGATATCTGGGTCTCTGAGGCGCTGCGTATTGCCGAAAAGTCAACTACTTCCGCCTGCAGGTATCTGAAAGAAGCCCCCGGTTTTGTCGGTCATGACAGCCTGCTGCACCTGAGGGAGTGGGGCGAGAAAATCAGAGAGTTTCTGGCCGTTGATGCAGATGCAGAAGAGGTGGTTGAAGGGTTCATCGTTTCCAGTATCCTGCTGCTGGAAAAAATTTCCTATCGTATCTATCAGAACTGGTATGCAGCAGGATTAAGGTTGATGCGGAAATCGACGGGTATGGCGCAAGCCTACTTCTCGACCCTGCCTGAAAATCTGGTTGGTCTCTATCAGACAGAGATGCGAAAGGTTTTCGATCTGACAGGGAGAATTGCCAGGGAATTGCCGGGAATTGCCGTTGCGTTTTATCAATCCGCCCCGACAGCACTGCTGAAACTCAATCCCAATGTGCGGGAGAGAGTACTGGATATTGTAGGAAAAACTTCAACGGGTCATCCGGAACAGGTACCGACGGTTTTCGATACGCTCGTCAAGGGGATTGAAACAC
The DNA here is from genome assembly GCA_029940215.1 of bacterium. GTDB lineage: Bacteria > SAR324 > SAR324 > XYD2-FULL-50-16 > XYD2-FULL-50-16 > JAHJRI01. Next base: position 14,140 of record JAOZRE010000044.1, read on the forward strand.
TGTCCTACCCGGATCAGGAAACGGTTATCGGCAGCGAAACCAGATTAGGTGCCTGTTCAGCTGCTGTATCAAATGCATACTTTAAGAATGTGGCGGTTCTACTGAAGTCGGTTGAAGGCTCTTTTTTCCCCTATTGGGTGGCACAGGGCTGCTTGAGGCTGGAAGAGTCGGAACAGGCGGGCATCGATTATTTCAGCTTTCAGTCAACAGAATCCAGGGAGGCATTGGCAAAATGGAAGGAGGCGGTCTTTCTGGAAACCTGTGAAAAACAGCTGTCTGTTTATGCCAGGGCGTTGTGTGGACAGGCCATACGCCTGAAAACCAGAGAAGCGGAAGCCGGGGAAGAAAAACCAGCCTTTCAGCAGCAGCCTGAGGATGGCGGTGACCGTCTTTACCTCCCGGCCTTTATTGCCGAAGAGACGAGCGCAGCAGATAATTTCAGGCTTTATAAAGTGGCGGTGGCTCATCAGTCCGCATACATAGAGTTTGGTACATTCGGGCCGGGCTATGACCAGATTGCAGCTTCGTTTAGGGCGTTTCACCTTCCGGAACTGATCAGGGACATCTTTTTTATCCTGGAGAACGGTCGGGTGGATCGCTGCCTGCGAGCTAACTATCGGGGACTGTGTCTGGACCTTGATGCCGTGCTGCAAACCCAGATGGCAAAGCGGGTTCTGCCCGTTGACGTTCCCCTGCATAGCGCGCTGGAATTGCTGTTGCGTCTTGTTTATGGGTGCCTGGATGAGACCGTTCTGCCGGATTGGCTTGACCCTTATGTCGCATCTTTCAACGATTTCCTGGTTGATCTCTATACCCCCCGCACACGGCTCATTGATCTATTTTTAAGGGCAGCTGATATTTATGACCTGCTGAAAGATCTGATTCCGAAGGAGCCCTATCTCCCCTTTGAGTCACTTGAATACCTGGAACTATCAGACTTGGAGCTGGTCGCTGAAGGGCAGGGGGATGAACTGGGTGAAAACCTCAAGAGTGGTGAAGAGAGTGACGGGTACGGGGTTGAACTCACGGAAGAGGAGATGAAGCAGCTAATGGAGATGTTGAAGGAGATCTCCACACTTGAACCCATCGAAAAGGGGGAAGGTGGAAAGGGCATTGTGATTGAGGGACTGACCGCTCAGGTAACCGGAGAGCTGGAGGATGCAGATGACGATGACCCCAGGCCTGAAGAACGGATAGTCTCCAAGGCCGGGCTTCCGAAGCTCACAACGCGTAAAGGACCTTTTTTCTATGATGAATGGGACTATCTCCAGAGAGCTTACCGCAAAAAATGGTGTTGCCTGCGTGAGGTACAGGTCCAACCTGCTGCAACTGGATTGTACGAAAAAATTTATGATGAGTACAGCGATTTGATCCGGGATGTGAAACGGCAGTTTCAGAGAATCCGCCCAGAGGAAATGGAACCGATCCGGCGACAGGAATGGGGCAGTGAAATTGATTTCAATGCCATGATTCAGAATGTTGTCGACCGAAAACTGGGGGATACCCCGTCGGACCGGATTTTTTCAAGACGGGAAAAAAAACAACGTCGGATTTCGACCTTTCTGCTGATTGATATGAGCGCCTCCACAGACCGGATGGCGGCTTCTCTACTTACAGACAGAACAGATGGCACTTCGAAAGCATCCGATGTGATTGATGATGGAAAGCGGATAATCGATATCGAAATTGAGAGCCTGGTGGTCATGGCTGAGGCGCTGGAAGCTCTTGACGACAGCTATGCGATCTTCGGTTTCTCAGGCTATGGCCGGGAGCAGGTCGAGCTGTTTTCCATCAAGGATTTCAGTGATACCTATTCTCAGGAGACCAAGAACCGGATCTGCGGTATTCAGCCCCGCAAAAGCACCCGTATGGGGCCGGCTATCCGGCACGCAAGTAACCGGCTGAAAGAGACCGAGTCTGATCATCAGCTGTTGATTATGCTGAGTGATGGCTATCCGCAGGATATGAACTATGGAGAGGATCGGAGTTCGCAGACCTATGCACTACACGACACGATGATGGCGCTGGTCGAATCGAAACGGGCGGGAATTCGCCCTTTCTGTATTACCATTGACCGTTGTGGGGATGACTACCTGCGTCAGATGATTGATCCCGGCAGTTACCTGGTTATCAATGATATTTACTCGCTGCCGGCTGTGTTACCGCGGGTGGTGGAAAAACTGATGGGGTAAACATGATCGCGATCAGCATGTGCCTGCTGGGGACCAATTGCACTTATTCCGGAAAGAACAATGCCTGTGAAAAAGCCATGGAGCTCCTGCGTTCGGGGAAGGGAATTCCTGTCTGCCCGGAACAGCTGGCCGGCTTTACCACTCCCCGTATTCCAGCTGAAATCTCAGGAGATCGTATCATAAATAAAAAGGGTGAGGACGTTACACAACAATTTCAAAAAGGGGTGGATGAAGCAGTCAGGCTGGTTGAAATGGCTGGTTGCAAACAAGCCCTGCTGAAAGCCCGCTCGCCATCCTGCGGTTATGGTAACATCTATGATGGGACCTTTACCCATACGATTGTAGACGGTGATGGGCTGTTTGCCCGCAGACTGAAAGCTCTGGGGTTCCTGATCGAAACAGAGGAGTCCTGAAGCGATTGAGTGATAAAATGAAAAGACACGTCAAGCCCCTGAAAATCGATCTGAGTCAATATCCGGAAGGGTTGTTGAACGGTATTGGGGATTTCTGCGGGACGATACTATCGGTGTCGAACAGTCTTGAAAGTGCCATGCGACAGTTTCATCCTCCCCAGATTCCTGGTATCCAGAAGGCGCTGCAACCGTTCGCCAGTCGTCTTAAGCTATCCCGGAAGCAGTTTGAAGGAAGGGCTGCCGGTAATAACGGTAATGACGTGACTGACCAGCTGCTGAAAGCAGGTGAAGCAGCAGAGCGTTCTCTGGATTATATCATGGGAGCGGATCATCCTCAGGCGGCGATCGGCCAGATGATGAAGGCGATGCGTCAGCACTACCGCGCTCAGGAACATCTCTATCCCCTGATACTCGGGTTGAAACCGGTTGGGAGGTATTTCCTGGAGCCCGGAGTGCGGGATCGACTGGAGGACTTTAATTCAGTTTCGGCGGATGAAGCCCAGACAGGCCTCTTTCTGGATCAGGGAGAGGATCTTGGAGGTGGTTACTGTCTATACGTTCCTGAATCCTATGATGGACAGACCGACTGGCCGCTGGTGGTTGCACTGCACGGTGGCAGCGGCAGAGGGCGGGATTTTATCTGGCTCTGGATGCGGGAGGCGCGTAGCCGCCGTTTTCTGCTTCTGGCTCCTAATTCAGCGGATCGGACCTGGTCCTTTGAAGATAGAACGGATGGGGATGCGATACTGCGGATGATTGATGCGATCTCGGAGAGGTGGTGTGTAGACGCCAGCAGGATGTTGCTGACCGGTATGTCAGATGGAGCGATCTATACATTGATCTGCGGGCTGCTACCCGATGCTCCTTTTTCAGCCCTGGCACCTGTCTCAGGAGTTCTGCATCCGGTAGATCTGTCATATACAAGTGGAAAACGGATTTACATGGTACACGGTACCCTGGACTGGATGTTTTCAGTTCATCATGCGCACCAGGCCTTTGCACGGCTGAAGGGGGCTGGAGCTGAGATTCAATTTCAGGAAATCTCGAATCTGTCCCACACCTATCCACGTGAAGAGAACCCCTCCATTCTCACCTGGTTTGATGACTCGCTGTCGTTGAATCGTCAGCGGTGACATATTTGATCCAATCTTTTAATAAACAGGTAGATAAGTCGGCGGGCACATTATCTTCTGGCCTTCGGTGTGAAAAAAATCTACAATAACAGTTGGTATACGGCCATTGTTGCTTGAGCCGATCTGCCCATAAATAGGTCTTACGCCGTTTCATTTTGCTGTTGTATGGGTCTTTATGGTTGTTACAGAAAATGGTGACAATATGTGGTGAACCTGAAAAGTAATGGATTGTTATGGCAGTAAATACGGATATTCATGTACTGGTGGTGGATGATTTTCAACCCATGAGAAATGCCATGCTTGAGAGTTTAAAGCTGTTGGATTTCACCAATGTGGTTGACGCCGAAAGTGGTGTGGATGCCCTGGAAAAACTGGAATCCGATAAATTTGACCTGGTGATTACCGATTGGGTAATGCCGGAGATGGATGGATTGGAATTGCTGACCAAGATAAAGGCAAGCGAGGAACTCAAGCATATTCCAGTTATGATGGTCACTGCCGAGGCTGCCTCGGAAAACATACTGAAAGCGATCAAGGCTGGGGCTGCCAACTATATTGTCAAGCCGATTACCGTGAAAACCCTATTGGCCAAAATCGAAAAAATATTCAGCCCTGCTGCCTGAATGTTTCTACTGGTGACCCGCGGCCGCATGCCCACTCAACCTCCCTTTCTTCTGATGACTTACACCCGCTAAGAACCTATATGGATCATGCACCTGTCGATACCAGTCGGAAATGGTTAACCATGTCTGCCGTCTCCATGGGAATTTTTCTGGCAACCATTGATGGCAGTATTGTCAATGTTGCACTTCCCACCCTTGTTGGAGAGCTTCAGACAGATTTTTCCGTGATCCAGTGGGTTGTCCTCAGCTACCTGCTGGCTGTGACGACATTGATGCTCGGAATTGGCCGCCTGGGAGACATAATTGGCAAAAAGAAGTTGTACAATTCCGGGTTTATGGTTTTTACGTTGGGCTCGGTGCTGTGTGGTCTGTCTCCAAACGTCTACTGGCTGATCGCCTTTCGGGTTTTGCAGGGTGTTGGGGCAGCCATGATCATGTCGTTGGGGATGGCTATTGTCACAGAGGCGTTTCCGCGAGAGGAGCGTGGAATGGCACTGGGTATTTCCGTTGGGATTGTCTCGGTTGGCATTGCAATTGGTCCCAGTCTGGGTGGTGTGATCGTCAGCCAACTCTCCTGGCGATGGATTTTCTATGTTAACCTACCTGTCGGTATCATCGGGACCTTGATGGTCTTCCGTTTTGTGAATACTTCGAAACCCAGCGGGAAACAGAAATTTGATTTTGCAGGAGCCATCATCCTGTTCTTCTCGCTCTTGAGTCTTCTTCTGGGAATGACATTGGGTCAGCAGATCGGTTTCTTCAAGGTATCGGTTTATCTGTTGCTGGGCAGCTGTATAGCGCTGCTTCTGTTTTTTATTCGGGTTGAACGGAAAACACCGGAGCCCATGATCAATCTGGCGCTCTTCCAAAACCGGGACTTTTCAATCAACCTGCTCAATGGGCTTATCGCTTTTATCGGTGTTTCTGGTATCATCATCCTGATGCCGTTTTACCTGTATAATATTCTGGGGCATGACATGTTGATTGTTGGGTTGCTGCTGTGTGTGGTACCAGTAACCCTGGGGCTTTCCTCTCCTATTGCGGGCATTCTGTCAGATCGATTTGGCACTAGAATAATCTCCCTGATTGGGCTGATCATAGCCATGTTCGGCTTTTACGCTGCCAGCTCGTTGGATGGTGAAACATCCACCCTTGAATACATATCCCGAGTTTTTCTGATTGGACTCGGTATGGGAATATTTCAGTCTCCCAACAACAGCTCGATCATGGGGTCGGTACCTATGCATCACCTTGGAGTGGCTTCGGGGTTGGTTTCTGAGGCGAGAACCCTGGGTCAGACCATTGGAATAGCTGTTCTGGGGGCGTTCTGGGCTGGGCGAACCTTTTACTATACTGGTGC
>JAOZRE010000316.1 GCA_029940215.1 bacterium
TCACGCCAGGAGCAATTTGCCGTTTCTTCAGGCTTTTATCATAGATACTTAAGCTTAAATTGACAACTCAAAGCTGGTCATCACGCCAAAGGACAAAAATATCCAAAGGCTACTTCAAGGGTATTGAAAGGGTGTTTTCACCGTGAACCGTTTTAATTCTCAAGTGAATTAAATAGTATTGTTGGTTGATTTTTTGGTAATATTACTTATAATTGTCGCTAAAACAACCGTTCTTTAATCTTGAATTTTCAGAAGAGTCTTTCCATGCACAAATCAATTTTGGTTCTGGAAGAAAGCGCAATGGTTCACGATCTGTTTGAATCCGCTTTACCAAGGGAATACTGGGATTGGCATGTCGAACATGAATCGTTTCCTGAGAATTATGTTGACCATGCAAAAGACGCACTCCCCGGGATTATTTTTCTGAGTAATCGGGATCAACTAAATGATTACGCGGTTGTGAAAAAGATCCGATCCACCCAACAATTGCAAAATACCCCTATTCTGCTGCTGACCATTGCAAGAGATAAACTGGACGAAAAGTTACTCCGATCCCTGGGAATTCAGGGATTTCTCCGAAAACCGTTTGAATCCGCCACTTTACTGGAGCAGATAGAGGTTACCCTGCAGAACCACAGCCGACAATTCCAGAAAAATGAACGCAATGTACTGGAAAATGTCGATGTGATTGATGACGAGTTAATGGGACTGTTGTCAAGCAGGACATCACCCAATGTATCCATCGACAACCTGGAAGAGGAGCTTGACCCGACACTGCAGCTGTACCCGATTGAAGCTGAATCCATGCTGTTGGATGACGATGATGATCTGCAGGATTCATATGACGTGTTATCAGAGAGTGATGAAGGTGATGCGGAACTTCCCTTTGATGCGGAAGACTTCGACGTCGAAAATGAAGAGGACGAGTTCTACAGCCTTGAAGCCGACCAGGCAGAAACCGAAGCCATTGAACTCGAACTTGAAGAGATCAGCCTGGATATTGATGAGGTTGAACCCGAGATGGCGGACAGCCCAGCTGCCGAAGCACCCTTCAGTTCAGATTCAGACGGACAGGGGTTGATGGAGGTATCCGTCTCCACTGAATTTCGAGAAACGGTTGGTGATCCCATTGTCAATGTGTCCGGTGACGGAGAGATTGGTTTAATGGAAGTGGAGGTTGTTCCATTTGAGTCTGACAGGTTGATGGAAGATTCAGCGGACGAGCTGGAGGACAATTTCTATGACAGCGACATCGAACCACTGTTTGACGAAGACGCTGAACAGATCACAGAGCTGAAGGTCACATTTTCTGGATCAGTGCAGCCCTCAGGACCCGGCAGCGAGTCTGTAGTCGAAAATATCGCTGTTGCAGGTGATGCCGGTCTACCATACACCGAACTGGAAATCACACCTTGTGATGATGAAGACGACATCGTCATTGAACACGTTGAGATTAACGACGACCTCAATGACGACTATGAAATCATCTACGAGGAGGAGTTCGATGATTCGGAACTGCTGGATATTTCCATAGAGGGGATCGATGCAGAAGAGGACGAATCATTGATGGAAACAGATGCTATCGATGAGGCTGCGATAGAGGAGTCAATGGAAGAAGTAGATCTGATGTCGGATGAGATTGAAGACCTGGACGACATGGATATGGGACTGGATGACGATGTCGATGCGCTGACAATCGAAGATGATCCATTCCTGGATGATGACCAAGATTTGCCGGATGAAGAGTTGGCCGCCGGAGATCCGGATGAGGGCTTTGACCCGCTTGAAGACGATGACCCGTCAAGTATTCTCATCTCTAATGTTGAGGAAACGTCAGATCCTGACTCTGGAGTTGACGACGATCTTCAGGAAGTTGAGGGGATAGATGACTTAAGCGATTTCGAACCAGATTTTAGCGATTCAGACCAGGTGGTTGTTGAACAGGATGAGGCAGAAAACCTTGATATTGATTTTGAAGCTGACAACGTCAGTGACAGCAATGATGATGAGGCAGAACAACTGCTGGAAGAGCTGGAAGGCTTGGATTCAGAAAATGCCCAGATGAATATCCAGGAGATGATCAATTTCCGGCAGGTCATGAAAGCCAAATACGATATACCAGAAAACGGATTGTCTGAGACTGATGAAGATGACGTCGAAGACGATCTTGAGATTGATTTCTTGTCTGATAATGAAATTGAAAATTTCGATCTGGCCGATGAAAGCGGAACGGACGCGGAGAGCGCCATGTTTGAAGATGAGTCCTCTGATGAAGAGGATGAGCTTGACATATTTGGCGAAGTCGAAGATGACGACATTGCAGATGTCGACCTCTTTGCTGAAGATGATGACGCATCTGATGAACTGAGCCTGGATGATACAGACCTCGGCATATCGGATGAAGAGACGTTGTCAGATGATTTTATCATCGATGATACTGACATGGAAGAGGATGAAGCCATCCTGGATGACGTCGACCTTGAAGATCTTGAGGATGATCCCTTCAGCGATGCTGCCGAATTGGAAAGTGTAGACGACCTGTCTGATACTGAGGAGTTGAGAGATCCATTGACAGAGCCGCCCATGATAATGGAGGAGAAGGAGGATTCCGATGAGATTGATCTACTCAGCGATGACCTGGAGCTGGATGCTGATTTCAGCCCCGACGATCCTGCTCCGGAGGAGAACGGCGATCTGTTTACAAGTTCCCCCGAGGACAGTGAAGACGATATCGGCAGGTTAGATGAGTCAGAAGCTGATGACGATCTCTTCTCCGATGACATCATCGAGGAGAAGGACTCCCTCGGTCTGCTGGAAGAGGACGAAGACAGCGCCGACGATGATCTCTTTTCTGATGAGAGCGTTGAGGACGTCGATGACTCATTCGATCTACTGGAAGAGGGTGACGACAGCGTTGATGACGACCTCTTCTCCGATGATGGTTACGAAGACTCGTTTGAAGAGATTGAACTCTCAGAAATGGACACAGAAGAATCGATGGGCCTGGAAGAGATTTCTGAGCCTGACACTGCTCCTGATGAACAGTCTGTCGATATGGATGCGATCAGTGAAGCCGAGGAAGTGGCCATAGAGGTTCCCCAGGATGTCTTTGAAATGAGTGATTTCAAGATGACAGACCTCGGAGAAGACACAGAAGTCGTAAGTGAGGCGACACCGGATGAACCCTCAGCAGATGAGTCATTTCTACCGGATGAGGTTGAATTGACCGAAGACATAGACCTCCCATCAATGGATGAGGACCTGCCGGACCTGTCCACTGACTTCGATCCGGACGATCAGGATGATGATCTTCTCCTGGATATGGAAGATGAGGCACCCCTCGAAGAGGTCATGGACGTTGAAGACAAAAAAAAACCGCGATCGCTTTCACCTGATATGCGTGATAAACTCAGCGGAATGATAGAGAACGTCATTTCTGAAACCATCCAGACCACCCTGCATGACATGCTGCCTGACATGATGGACAAAATCATCCAGGAGGAGTTGGAAGATTAAACATTGAAATCTGTCATCCAGTCGAATTTTTGATCCATCCTGAACATTTCGGAATCCATGTCCGCACTATCCAATTTTCGTTTGCTACAGATCAAACCATCATCGTTTCTGCTATTCGATATCATGGCGTTGATCTGCGTTGGCATTATCATGATATACTCTTCCAGCGCTTTCTACGCAGAACGGAATTTTGGCTCTCCCTACTATTTTATCATTCGACAGCTCCTGGCCCTGGCTGTTGGCGCTGTCCTGTTACGTATTGCCATTAAGCTTCCGTATGAGACCTATAAGAAGTTAACCCCCATTTTGATGGTTGTAACACTGGCTTTCATGCTGATTGTCCTGATCCCTGGAATTGGCAGACAGGTTGGAAACGCTCGCAGATGGATCCGGTTTTTAGGCATCGGTTTTCAACCGTCGGAAATACTGAAGCTGACACTGATCATCTGGGTTGCCGGCTTTTTAAACCGGAAGAAAGAGGTGCTGGGGTACTTCTCTCGCGGACTACTTCCCAGTTTTATTGTAATCGGCATTTTCTGTTTCCTGCTCCTGTTGCAACCGGATTTTGGAACAGCTGTGCTTATCTGCATGACCCTGCTACTCATGATATTTGCGGCAGGGGTGAAGACCACCCACATGGTTGGCAGCCTGGTAGGTCTAGCCGGTATCGGTGCGTTTCTGATATTTTCCAAGGCCTATCGTCTGCGCCGGGTCACCGGTTTTCTAGATCCCTGGGCAGATCCACTTGACAGTGGTTTTCAGCTGGTTCAGTCCTTCATCGCATTTGGAACCGGCGGACTGTTCGGGAGGAATCTGGGGAATTCCAGGCAGAAGCTCTTTTTTCTGCCGGAAGGGCATACCGACTTTATCTTCTCCATCCTGGCAGAAGAGACCGGATTTATGGGCGTATTGCTGGTGATGGTGCTGGTCCTGTTGCTGATGATCAAGGGCTTCGAAATTTCTTTGAACTGCCCGGACGACTTCGGACGAAACCTTGCTTTTGGCATCACGTCGTTGATTTTTCTGCAGAGCGTTTTCCATGTTGGTGTTGTCATCGGGCTACTGCCCACAAAAGGGATTCCATTGCCATTTATCAGTTATGGTGGCAGCTCTCTGGTGCTGTGCATGTTCATGGTCGGCATACTGATTAATATTTCCAACGCTTCCTCTTCATCCCCCCATGCCAGAAAACCGTGACAAACTCCGAATTCTGATCGCAGGAGGTGGTACCGGCGGGCATCTGTTCCCCGGCATTGCCATCGCCGAAGCATTCCAGAACCGACGACCCTGTGATATCCGATTCGTGGGGACCAAAAAAGGGATTGAGATGCGGGCTCTGCCCAAAAGCGGCTTTGACCTGTATACAATCCCGGTTTCAGGTCTTTATCGTGTTGGTTTTCTCAAAAAGATAAAAACCCTGCTCAAACTACCCCTTGCTTTTATTAAGTCTCTCGGAATCCTCATCTTTTTTCGTCCCCACTTAACAATCGGCATCGGAGGCTATGCCTCCGGACCGGTTCTGGCATTAGCGGTGCTGCTCAGACGGAAAACCATCCTGCAGGAACAGAATGCCTATCCGGGGATGACCAATCGTCTGCTAGGGAAGTTTGTCCCTCTTGCATTTGTGCCATTTGACGGAGTCGAGCATCTGTTTAAATTGCCGATCGTGGTTGGCAACCCCATTCGAAAAACCATTATTGCTGCGGCTGAACAGCCAGAAAACAGAACCGGCGAAAAGTTTGTGATCACCATCCTGGGCGGCAGCCAGGGCGCACACATTCTGAACCGGACAATGGTCGAGACGCTATCTCTACTCTCCACAGAGGTCCAACGCCTGAAGGTCATCCACCAGACGGGGGAAACTGATCACACCTGGGTTCAGTCAGCCTATGATCAATACCCTGATTTGAAATCCACTGTCCGTCCTTTTTTTGACGATATCGCCCCGATTTTTTTGGAAAGCCATCTGCTGATCTGCCGGGCCGGTTCCATGGTCAATGAAATCATTGCCATGGGACGGGCAAGTATCCTGATCCCCATCTCCATTTCGAGTGGGAACCATCAGATCGAGAATGCGAACAAGCTGGCGTCTGCTGGAGCAGCAGTTAAAATAGAGGAAAAAGATCTGAGCCCGGACGCACTTCTCCGAAC
>JAOZRE010000045.1:0-5744 GCA_029940215.1 bacterium
TTGAATACCGGGTTCTTTGGGTACGGTTGGCTAAAATGATTCAACTGACAATGATACGTCCCGTCACTCCCGCGAAAGAGGCTGTCGGAAAATTTAAAAAAGAAGAAAATCGTGACATCGTCATTCCGGGCTTGACCCGGAATCCAGTATGATTTCAAAGATATGCTAACCCGGATGCCGGATCAAGTCGGCATGACGGGGAGAACTCCATATAAAGTGAATAAGAAGCAGATTGAGTAAGGGATATAGACCGTTCTTTAAATAGGCAGGATATGGACATTGTGATGCTTGAAAATCGGATTGATCAAGCATACTCCAGCCAGGAGCTGAGGGATGTCTATGACTATTTTTTCCAATCCTTTATTGAAAAAACCCCAGGGCTTTTTCGGGAACTCTCCCTGGATCCACGATCACTCTCCCGGGTTTCCATTCCAAAGAAAGAGCTGGTCAGACTGGTGGCGGCTGTATTCCTGAATCAATCAGTCTTAAAGCGATGGGCCGAGATGTTGCCCGAAATAGCCTATCAGGCCCTGCACATTGTTGCCTGGGAGGGAGAACAGGACAGTATAGAGCTGTCGCAGCGAATCGGGAGCCCGATACTGGAGGAAATCATAGGTGGAAAGGGGTTATCTCAGAAAAAGTTGAGAAAGCCGTTTGCTCTGTTTCAATTAACCTTTTTCAAGTCGTTCTGGGGAGCAGAGGGGAACTGTATTTATATAATGCTCCCACAAGTCATGAGCCAAAGCCTCAGAAAAATATTCCCGGAACCAGCGGGTTTAACACTGACAGGTACGGGTTCATTGGTGGACAGCCTTGCCACGTTTGAAGATGGAGGACGAATTCTGGAGGTTTTACCCGTCATCAACCGTTTCATGCAGCAGGGACAACTGGAATTAACTCAGCAGGGAACGCCGCGTTCCAAGTCCGTTAGTCGCTTGAAAGAGGTGTGCAACCTCAGTGAGTTTTATAAAGGGCAGCAGTCCTCAGATTTGGGTTCATTACGTACGCGGATGATCGTCAGCTTACTCAGCTCGATCAACCTCCCTGTTTTGACGGATGATGTTGGTTTGTTCCTGAAAAACTTAATTAAAGAGTATCTCCGGATTCCGTATTATCCAAATATGTGGGTCTTTTCGCATATCAAGGGATTGTATCACTGTCGTAGCAAGTTTAATGACCAGTTGCACATCGGTACCTGGGACCTTTTGAACAGCTTGCCTGAAGACCAGTGGGTGACAGTATCTCAACTGAGAGATTTTGCCTGTTTAACAGGGAAAAATCTGGCTCCAGTTGACAAAAAAAATGCTGATCGCTATCTATATCTGACCACAGAGTGGCAAGGGTGGGGCAACAAAAAGCAGTATCTCACACCGGGTCGATTTGATGTCGCGCTGGTAATCCCCTCGCTGAAAGCAGACCTTTTCCTCTTTGCGTCGTTTGGGTTGCTTGACCTGGTCTATCGGCAACCCGAAAATCATCAGATGACAACTACTGGAAAACCATACCTGACTGTTTTTGACGGGTTGGAGGCTGTCCGTTTAAACACTTTGGGAGCCTATCTGGCGGGGAAACGAGTAGATTTTGGGTATTCACCTGAGCAGGCGAGCGATGTGCTGTTGGAGTTGGACCCTGATCGTCTTTTCATCAGTTCTTCAAGGCCCGACCCTCTTGCGGAGATTTCTCTGGAACGATTTGCCTCCCGTATCGGTCTTACGCGCTTTAAAGTGGATACAAGATCCTTTTTGAAGGGCTGTCGGAGCCGAACCGACCTGACGAATAAAATTCAGCTTTTCAAAGAAGAGGTCTGCGAGGTGCTACCTGAAAAGTGGCAGATTTTTTTTAATCAACTGGTTAACAGGGTGGGCGTGTTGACGCCGGCTGATGAACTACTTGTTTTTAAACTGACTCCCGGAAACAGTGAACTGGCCGATGTGATTGCCGCAGATCGCATTCTGAAACAATTTATACTGAAGGCTGAGGGCAAGCATCTCCTGGTAAGATCCGCTGACCTGGAAAAGCTTAAAAACCGACTGGAAGAACTCGGGTATTTAATGTAGGGTGTCTTCCGTAGTGGATCAGGCAGGATAGAAAAATTTGTCAAAAATATAAACCCGGGTCCTTTGGGCTTGGATTTTTTATCATTGGAACCTATGTCCCTTCTCGAAAATTTAGCTGAACCCTGGGAGCTGGAACGCGACCTGAAAAATGAATCTGATATCGACCGGAAGATTGCGCATGTGGCTGAGTCTGCTGGGAAACTTCTGACGGTTATGAACAGTGGAGGGATTCATAAGAAAATCGTTCGCCTGGTGGAAAATCCTTTTGATAAAGAACTAGCCTACCACTCTCTTTTCAGCCTGTACGAAAATATGTATTCGGTGGCGAAGCGCGTGGTTGAAAAAATTGGGGAGGGAGGATCAACAGATCAGGTTGTGCTTGGGGGTAAAACAGCAGCACAGGTGCTGGAAGAAGCGGTGAACCGGATGATTTTTCAGCATGAACGGGATGAACTGCTGGCACCGGTCAGTGCCAAACTCGGAAAGAAAAAAGGGGACTACGGTCCCGCCATGTACTCAGAGTATGTCAAACGGGCTGGGCGAAACCTGATTTCTGGTATAAACAGCCAGATCAATGAACTTCTGCCCACCGTCACGAAAATCTGCCAGAATTTCTCCGGGGTTTCGAATAAGATTGCCACAAAAGAGAGTCGCTCTGGGAATGAACGACAGAAGTACGAAGAGGTCTGGCTGATTTATCAGGCTGAAAAGGCTGCACGGGAACGGATTGATGAAATTGCTTCAATCACAAAGGACAAGGTCGGCTTTTTTCAGGGCCTGCTGGATGACTTTAAGAAGATTGGAACGACCTACCATGAAAAGATCGACTCTCTGGCTTACCTGAAGGAGGAGATTAAAAATTCTCTGGATGATCTGCAGAATCAGGAGGAAGAAACCACCGATAAGGTGGACCTGGAAAAACAACTGGCAGGCCTGGACGAGAAAATTGTTAAGCTGAACAAAGGGGACACCAGACTTCGGGAAACAGAGCGTATGTTGCTGACGCTGAAAAACCTGATCGAAAAATTCCCCGCCATCGAAAGCCAGATCGAGTTTTTTATCGAAAGTGATTTTCAGGCAAAATCGGTCTATAAATTCCTGGAAGAGATTAACCAGGAGATGAAAGGTGTTTTCGGGCAACAGAATATTCAGGCGTTTGAGGTGATCGCTGCCCTGGTTTATAAATTGAAGTCAACCTCATTGATGTACGAGGACGCCAACTACTACCTGGCGGCAGTCAGGATGGTGGAGGACGTGACGCGGTTTCTTCAAAGAAAACTTGGCGAAAAACAGGAAAAGAATATCAACCAGAAAGTCACGGCTGAGTTGAAACGGCACGGTCTGGAAGCAGGGATGCTGAATATTCATGAGACCATGAACCGGATTAAGGAGTTGAATAACAGTATTCATCTGGCTTTGGTAGCGTTTGGGGACCGATTTGCAGATCGAAGTGGAACCGGGGAGGTGTCAGAAACACATGAAAGTGCCAGGGAGGAATTAACTGAGAAACTCGAATCTTATCTGGTGGAAGTTAAAAAACTGTCCAAGGGGACCATCTTCTCCCAGTACCGAAAAAGCCAGAAACAGTTTCAACAGTTTACGGAAAAAACCCTGGAGGACAAACATATCGGGGAACAAGTGCTTAGGGGCTTTCTCGACCTGAGCGCCCGGGCCGAAAAAACGCCGTTGAAGAAGGAGGAACTGCTCAATTTTCAGAAATTTAAGTTGTACACGAAGATGCTGCCTGATAGCCGGGTCCAGTTGTTCTATTCGGAGGCACTCCGGAAATTCATGAGAAATGAGCCCTGTGATGAGATATTTCCCACGAATATTCGTTTGAGGTTCGTTTCGGAAATTGCGCGGCTAGAAGAAAAACAGCAGGAAAACCCTGCCGTGAAAAAGGTGTCCAAATATGAGACAGCTTTAAGCTATATAGCAGAAAACCTGACACCGAAAGAGATTGAAAGCCTTGCCCGTTTTGTTCCCTGCATGCCCCGAAACGAGTTGCGGTTGACCTATCCACCGGGGAAACTGTTCATCGATATTGCAGAGAAACATGTTGAATTCATTCGTAAACAGGCCCTGAGACAGTATGTCGTGATCAATCCGGGTGATGAGAGAAAACATGAAAACGAAGTCACCTTCAAGGAGCTTGCAGGAAGGGAGTTGATTAAGAAAGCTTATGGAACCCTGTCCCAACAGTTACAGCCAGCGGTCGAACGCATTAAAGAGGAAAAGGGCCGTGAGGTGGATTTCATTAACCGTGAACAGAATAAATGGCGTAAAGAGCTGGATCAGGTGATTTTGCAGCTGCAGAATCAGATTGATGCGTATACCAGTGGTGATCTGATGGACGATGAAAAACTCCGGGTGTTCAGTCCGGAGGAAACCTCCCTGATGTCAAAGTATATCAGCACTGATCAGTTCGATAAGATCGAATCGCTTTTCGGCCGGAAGTTTGAAGTCGACAAGGACTCGTTTCTGGCTGATGTGATCATTTTTCTGGTTGGGGTCATCCAGGGCTTTTATCAAGTGATGGAAGAGGATGAGTTGATCAAAGTTGCTTTCGAGGAGGAGCAGGAGGAGAAGCGAAAACTGCACCTGGGCGGAAAAGTCGAGAACATTACGCTTAAAATTAAGGAAGTCGGTGCGCTTGAACAGCAGAAGAAAATTGATCTGCTACAGGACTTTTGGGAATTCAGTATCAATAAAATAGTACCGAAGACAGAACAGGTCCTGAAAGATGAGGTGACACAGACACATTACTCCGATCGGGATCTGGCTGAGATGGCTAAAGGGATTCTTCCGGAGCAGTTGAGCCGTGTTCGGGCTAACTTGAATAAGGTCAAGACCCACGCCAGTGAAAAACAGCTTCCAATTTTGATGGCCCGCGGAGAAGCGCTGCTTAAAATTACCCAGTTCTGCTTTGATATCCTCGACAAGGATGAAGCGATGATCTCCTCTCAGGAGGTGGACTGTAGAACCAGGATTGAGCAATTTTCAGGAGATACTGCTTTCAAAGATGAGGTGGATCAGATCCTGTCACCCAAGTCAGGCATGCTGCAGCGAGAAGAAGAAACAGTGTCGGGAAGTGACAGTGGGCAGAAGCGGTCTAAGAAAGAGACCGTTGAACGGAATATTGAAAAACTATTGGCGGCGTTCAGCGCCGGTGTGAAGGGGGAGGCGTTGCACCCGGACCTTCCAATCGTGACCCGGAAAAACCTGAAGGCCTACGCGGAGTACATCAGTGAAGAACAGGTTAACAGAACGGCTGTTGGCATCTCAGGTCACATGAGTGATCAACCGGTCAATATCGCGGAAAAAAGGTTGCTGATCGTCTGCTACCACTTTCTGAAGAAGCACCCGAACTCAGTCACAAAGGAGGTTCGTAAGCTGATTGTTCTTCGCTATAAAAAGTTGCAGCCCGGCAAGTCCTGACCAATCAGCGTGTTTTCCCTTGTCTGATGGACTTTGTCCGTGTAAGTGGCATGATGCCTCGATAGATATTCCCACTATAGGGGGAGACTGATATCGGATTTGCGACTACAGTGAAGGTCTCCGGATTCTCCTGCTCTCCTGTAACAACAGGCTTCCCCTCTATTTCCCATACACCCTGGTTCAGGTTGACGGCTGCTTCACAAATAAACAGTTTTCCATCCCGTTTGGCTGAAATCGAAGCGTGACTGA
>JAOZRE010000045.1:5754-19855 GCA_029940215.1 bacterium
CGCCAATCTTGGTGGTAATGACCCCGTCTACGCCCGGGATATTCATCTTTAGTGCCTCTTCGGGTGTGACATATTTCATCAGCAGGAAGATGCCAGGCCCGTGGTATTCGTCTTTATCACCCAGTTTTTCCCTGACACGTTGCACGAGATTCTTTAGTTCATAATAGTTGTGCTGAATGCCATCCAAAAATACCCCATATTGTACTCCCCCGTTTACACCCAGACCTTTTGCTGCGGGTGCAGCATCGGTGGGTGTCAGTTTATAGTCCTCACTTTCTGCTCGTATTCCCAGCGGCATCTGACGTTCCTGAACGATAAACAGGGACATCTGATTCGTAGACAGGTTGAATTCGCCGACCATTTCAACGTCGACGTTCACATTACCCTTGTTAACCTTGACCTTTTCCAGTTGTTCAACGATCTGTTCATAAAGGTGAGGGTCAGTGGTTTGTAGAGATTCCAAAGCGGTGCCGCCAGAGGCCAGACCTGCGGCGATGTCTTCACCCGGTCGTCCAAACAGAACGTCGCCATGGGGGCGGTTGTTTTTCCCCTGTGGGTCACCTGAAAAGAGGATGGCACTGAACGATCGGCTGTTTAGATCAGCGAGTTTCATTTCCATCAGTATGACGGCTGTTTTCCAGTCATCTGAGATACCGAGGAAATTCCTGAGATTACAGGCCGCCTCACTTTCCCATGAGTTCCAAACCCCGATGGTGGCGTCTGCCAAAAGTGACAACGGGTCGTTCCAGTCAGGTTTCAGTGGGGCATCTGGTCTGCCGTTGTCGGAACTGTTTTCGATCACCTGTTTGAACTGCTGGATAATTCGGAGAATTTGCTGGTTATCCAGGCTTTCCCAGCGAATGGGCTTCCCTGCTTCTTCCGTTAACTTCTCCTTGGCGGTGGCAACAATGTTTGAGAATTCAATTTCATTTATCCCGTACACGACATTACCGAAGGTACTCAGAAACATTCGATAGGTGTTCAGAAGGATTCTGAGCTCAGCCTCAGGGAGATGCTGCTGTTCTTCCAGGTTCCCATATCCGATATTAACAACCGTTCCCAGAATTCCTGGAATGGAACGATAGGATCCGCTGCGGGCGGACAGCAAAAGCTGAGGAGTCGTTTCGGGAATCAGTGCGGTCTGTTTGCGACTGGACTCGATCAGTTGCTGTTGTGGGGGTGTTAATTTGTTCATCAGGAATGAAAAGCATTTCCCTGTTTTTTCCTCCAGTTTTAAGATATGCTGGATTAGAACGGTTTTATAGTCAGAGTGGTGTTCGTGAGTTAATAGATCCAAATTGCTTTCAAAAAAATTGACTGGCATCACCTCCAGTTCGGGTACGTTAAACCCATCCTGCGCCAGCGTGATCAGGGCGTAAGCCTTATATCCATTCAAAATCGGCGTAAGTGAACGGGGGGGCCTGCTTTCAGCTGAAAAAATCTTCAGGGATGGTGCTTTTTCCCGCAGCAACTTGACGTTACGATTCAACGTTTCCAGAAATCGTTCCAGCAGAAAGATCGGGTGCGCTTCTGCAATAATATTCCCGAGAACCGTTTCCATAACCAGTGGATACAGCAGTTCCTCATCGTCTGCACTGAGAAGATCCAGGCCGTAATCCAGATTTTCTCTCCCCAGAGCCTTTGTGATTTTTTCAGGAAAGTGGCCATAGGTGTCTGCAAAGAAGGATTCGACGTGGGACAATTCCCTGTACAGGATAATCTGGACAATGTCTGAAAACTGCGAAATTGTCAGCTGATCCTTCTCCAGAATCTCTATGGTGTCGAGATAAAACCTGGATGGGGTCAACCCTTCCTCCGCCAGGTGTTTCATCAACTTGACGAGGGTCTCAATTTTTTCTCCCAGGATCTCCAGGGTAGCGGGATTCTCAGGATCAGATCCGACGGGGATCTGTGATTGTTTCGACTCCAGATTTTCCAGGTAGTGTCTTTCCAGCAGAGAAAGCTTTCGGTCGACATTGTATGCTTCGAACTTGGACTCGGAGTAGAATGGCCAGAAGCCAAAAAAATCAAAATTCCAGTCGCACTGGATCACATGCCTTTTCAGGAAAATGCTCTGATAAGGTTCCATCAGCGGATCATATCGATTCACAATGGCATGATAGTGATTGCGTTTTTCTGCAATCAACCGTAGTTTCTCGTTCAACTCAGCATTTTTAAAGGCCCTCTGTTCCTCGTTGGTAAAAACAGAGCGGATGAATTCATCGTTGATTCTCTGGGTCCAGTAATTAGATAGAGCGCTAGCCAGTTTACCCAGAGCAAGGATGTCGCGCTGTGATTCCTCATCAATATCGGGTAGATTGATGACGCTGGATTCGAAATTCTGCTGCTCTGCAATCTGTTGCCAGGGTACTGATGGGTGCTGATCTTTCAAGTCCTGCAGGTGGCGACCCAGCTTTTTCAGTTTTTCTTTATAGACATCAAAATAGTATTCCAGATCCGGAATAGCTTCATCCCCAATCCCCTTCATCAAACCTGTCAGTCGATGGAGAAGTGCATCCAGATCCTGCCGGGCAAGTCCTTCAAGAACCTCCAGACAATAGGTCAAATCGAGCTTGGAAGGTGCGCGATGTATCTTCAGCCGATGATAATGGATTAGTATATTGGTCCGGTTATACGACTCGTCAAGATCGGCAATGGTTTTTCTGATAATGCCTTCATGGCTGCTGGTGAAATCGACGATATAGGGGATGCTGGAGATAAGTTGATGGGCCAGATAAACCTCATAGCCAAGGCGAGGCCTGTCAGGTTTAGCGCTTAAGGTATTCAGGTAGAGGCTGATATCTGTTTCAACGAAGGCGTCCTTTGGGATATTGATCGCTTTCATCTTCAGAACTGTCGTTAAAAAAACCACGATGGGTTGGAAGATGTGGGGGTCAAGAAGTGTTACCTTATTGTTCAGATCCCTGCTTTCATGGCTTTCGCCGGCATAACCGCGCTGTTCGCTGAATCCGTCACGAATGATAATCTTTCCATTTAACTGAATGTTACGCTGCGCTACCACCTGGAACAGAGATTGGAACAGAGGAAAGTCGAAAGATATTTTCGAATTCAGCAAAAAGGTCATCAGTTTTTCAATCAGGCGCCTGGCATCCGGTTCTGCCGTCAACAATGTGATGACACTGTTTAAAGGGACTACCTGATCTTTGGATAGGAGGGACGGTTGCTCAAAATCGATTGCTGCCTGGATAATGAATTCGAACAAGCGCCTTTCTTTTTCATAATCAGCCAGTGACCAGGAGACAATATAGTTAAGGCCCCACATCCCCAGCAGATGTCTGAATACACCGTTTGACTGCTCTTCAACAAACGCCTTGAACTGCACAAGGTGTTTGTTGATATCTTGAAACTGACCCAGCTGATCAGACTTTTTCGATTCAGAGGTCTCGATCGTTCCGGCTTCCGGGGTTTTCAGATAGGCAGATTTGATGAAATTACTTAGCAGGAAGCCCTGATGTTCAATAGTCTGGTCGAGGACTTTTAATTCATCCAGCATGTTACCGCCAAATGCCTTAGAAAGGGATTGAGCAGATACCTCATCGAAGATGGTGTCATGCTTTTCGGCGATCAGCAATTTCTGCTTATAGTCCGACTCTTCAAACAGGCTTGTGTAGAAAAAATCTTTAACTGAATCTGTATTCTTCCTTAAGGTTTGCAGTGCTGAGTCACGAACCATTTTCCCAACAAATCGGGAATAAAAGCTGAATACTAATCTGATCGCTTTTTCATTCTGCAGTCTCATTGTGCCCAGCAGTTTTAAAGCATAAATCTGAATGGCCTCAGGGATGGGTTCTCTGGCCAGGTTGGGTAACTGCGGTTTTTTCTGTCCCTGCTCCAGTGATTGGAGAAGGGCTTCTTTTTCTGCTGGAAAGTCGTTATTCAGCCAGGCATGTACCTGGTTCAAGTTGTCCAGGTAGTTCCCGTTGGCACAGTTGTCCCCGCCAGCGTATCCAACTGTTTTCAGACCTTTCCAGAAAATATCCAGGCGTTGACTGTCGTTGAAAACCGGGGCAAAATCACGTTTGAAAATGGTTTTCAGGGCCTTGTTTATCTCTGTTAGCTGCTGAACAATTGAGACATACGTGTTGTTGCTCAGCAACTTCAGCTCGATCTCCTCATTCAGTTGATTGATTTGATTTGAAAGCTCCGTAAAACTATCTGAACCGATACCCTCCTTGCGGGCATCAAATGCCTGAAGACCATCCAGCAGTTCAATCGCCTGTTTTTCAAAATCAGAGTTAATTTCCGGGGACAATATGGCTGAAACATAGTTGAATAAAGTATTGAACACCTCTCCCTCAATATCGCCAATTCCTTTCAACAGCTCATCCAGGAGGTTCAGTGCCCGTGATATATCTGAATAGTTTCTGACCGCTGGTCTTGAAGGGAAAAAGAGCCGGTTTTCGGTTGCTACCTGCTGCAACAGCCACAGTACGGTACCATCTGTACCGGATTGTCGGAACTGGTTCGCGAGTCCTGCATAAAACTCTTCCAGACGGTTTTCAAAAGAGCCTGTCTGTTCCTGCGGCGGCAGCGTCTTCAGCTCAAAATAGTTGATATAGGTAGAGGCGAATTTCCTGAGAAAAGGTGCCAGGTTGATCAGTTGTTGCTGCTCTGGTTCTGTCAGCATTTCAGGTTTGTTACCAAGGGCAAGCGAGTAAAAATCTTTCAGTTGAGGTTCTTTGGAAAAGGTCGCCAACTTCGTAATCATACGCTCTCCTGGAGTTACCGGGCAGGATATGTCATTTGCCAGCAGGAAACATCAGAACTGAGGATCCTGTTAAAGTTTCTGCAGCATGGACATGAGATGGTTGATCTTTAGCGGTTTGGTTGTATAGTCAGTCATTCCGGCTTTCATGCAGGAATCCCTGACCTCTTCTGATACATTTGCCGTCAGGGCGATAATTTTGGGTTTATCGGCCCCCTTGTTCTCTTTGTTAATGATGTGGGAAGCCTCGAGACCTCCCATATCAGGCATATGCAGGTCCATCAATATCAGATCGAATTCCTTTTCCCGGTTACGTTCGACCGCCTCGAGGCCGTTGTTCGCGAGTTCCGGTGTGTAGCCCAGTTTTTCAAGAACTTTTTTTATCAGTTTCTGGTTTAGGGCATTGTCTTCTGCAACAAGGATATCGAGGGGATACTTGACAGAAAAAGAGGTGTCGGGGCTTGCTGCCTGGCAGTCTTGAACGTCAGCGTCTGATTTGTTTTTATTGTCAGCTGCAAACAATTTCAAGAGAACCTCGAACCGTGATCCCTTTCCGATCTGACTTTCCACCCTGATTTCACCATCCATTTTATCGACATATTTTTTGCAGAGACTCAGTCCAATTCCTGCCCCATCGAAACCGCGCGAAATGGAGGAATCTACCTGAGAGAATGGCTGAAACAGATCACTGAGCCTATTTTCATCAATGCCTATTCCCGTATCTTCCACACTCAGCAGAATACTGAACAGGTTATCCTGCCTGGAAACCAGGGTTGCTGACAGGCTGATTTCACCTTCTTTCGAGAATTTTACGGCATTTCCTGTCAGGTTTCTGATGATCTGAAGGACCCCTCTGGCATTTCCCATCATCTTTTCAGGGATTTCTGACGAGAAGGATGTGTTGAACTGAAGTCCTTTTTTCCTGGCAAGAGGACTAAAGGCATCAGAAGCTTCATTGAAACACTCTTTTAAAGAAAAAGGTTCATTCTTAAGGGGATGGTTGCCGGAATCCAGGTTGCTGAAATCCAGAATGTTTCGTACCAGACCCAGCAACTTTTCGCTGCTTGCTTTAATGGTATCAAGGTAGCTTTCCTGTTCCCTGTCCAGGGTGGTTCCCGCAATCAGGTCGGTCATGCCCATGATTCCGTTTAAAGGGGTCCGCAGTTCATGGCTCATCACTGCAAGAAAATCGGACTTTGCCTTTGCAGCTGCTTCTGCGCTTTCCTTTGCCTTGATCAGCGCTTTTTCCTCCAGCTTTTTCTTGGTGAAATCGCGGAACACTACGACCGCACCCTGCGATGTTGGGCTGTCTTCGCTGGTCAGCATTCGGCTGCTGGCCTGGAGCCAGACTCCTTTTGGCAGTTGAGGATTCCGGATCAGGATCTCCTCGAAATCAACCGGTTTGCCTTGAAAGATGGTGGTCATGGGGAGTTGTTCCGGCGTATAGAGGGTTTTTTCATCTGTTTGATAAAGCCCCATTGCATCGGGCCACTGGCTGAAATCCACGGGGATATCGATGCCGCCTGTCATTTCTTTGAATGCGTTGTTGATATGGAGCAGGTGACCCTCTTTTTCCATGACCACCACCCCGTCGCTCATGCTTCCGAGTACCTGTTGCAGGATCGCTTCTTTTTGCTGAATGACGGTTTCTGATTCAGCCAGTTCCTGCTTCTTAACGGTTAACTCCTCGGTTGTCGCCTGGAAACCAATGACCTGTTTTGTGGTCATGGTCAGTTTTTCAGTCAGAATATCCAGGAACAGCTTGTAAACGGTGCTTTTCAGTTCAGCGTGGCTGGATTGATCGATATTTTCCGAGGAGATAGAGAAAAGTTCTGAGGGTTCTTCTGTGACAACCTTTGCTGTTGTGGGAAGTTTGGTAATAACACTCATTTCTCCGACGAGGTCTCCCTGCCTGCGTAAATTCAAAATGAATTCACCGTCGGTGTAAATTGACACCTGTCCCTTGAGCAGAATGAAAATCTTATCGTTTTGTACGCCTTGGTCAATGATGGTGTGGTTGTTACCAAAACTCTCCACCGACGACGATGAAATCAGCTGTTTCAATTGCGCGTCGGAGAACTGTGCAAACAGCCGTGCCTCCTTCAAAACAGCAAGAATATCATTGTTGGTAAATGATGGATTCATCGGGGGTTCTGGTCCCAATTAGCTTTTGTGGTTATTGTCACCTGTGATCCACTTAAATGTCAGGTTATGTATACTTTTCCTGAGGCCACATCCTAACCTATTGGCAGGATTTACGCAAACGGAATTTCTTATGTGTTTCAGGCTTTTGAGATGATACCGCGTTTCGTATTGCCTATGAAACTGACAAACCTTTCGAGTATTGGGCCGGGCTCGATCTCTTTTTCAAGCTTTTCCAGTGCTTTTTGAGGGACGAGGCCCTGGTTGAAGAAGATGGAAAAGATTTCCTGTATCTGCTGGATCTCATCGATTTTAAAGCCGTTTCGTTCCAGACCTATTCTGTTGAGCCCGATTACTTGTGCTCGATGCCCGGTACAGACCATGTAAGGGGCAATATCCTGGTAGGCAACACTGTACCCGCCCAGCATCGCGTAATCACCGATCCGGCAGAACTGGTGAAAGCCGGACATACCGCCGGTAACCACATAGGACCCCATCTGAACATGACCGGCAAGCGTCGTAGCGTTTGTTACCATGCAGTGATTCCCAACACTGACATCATGACCGAAGTGGGTGTAGGACATCAACTGATTGTGATCTCCAATTTTGGTAGTACCGGTTCCCCCGAGCGTTCCGCGATTTATGGAGATGTACTCTCTGATCTCGTTGTGGTCCCCAATTTTCACAAATGTCGGTTCATCCCGATGTGCTTTATCCTGGGCGGAAAGTCCGATGGATGTATAGGGCCCGATGGTGTTATGCGCTCCGATACGTGTTTTACCCTTGATGGTCACATGGTTTTCAATGATTGTATTCTCACCAATGCTTACTTCCGGCCCTATGATGGTATATGGGCCTATAGTGACATTTTGTCCCAGGGTTGCTTTGGAGTCAATCACTGCTGTTGAATGGATCTCTAAATTTGTCATCTGATTTTTCCCTGCGCAGGTTTAATGCTTCTATCCTATCTTTTTATATGAGGTGAGGGATTGTCAATCACAGATTCGCTACCATGGTGGGAAAAACAGGATCCGACTAACAGAAACTGTCCGGACTAACAAAGCGGAGCACTGTCCTGGAAGGAGAACCAGAAAGGAATTAATCAATGACCGGGCCGTGTGGTTTTTTTTATTGCTGGTAATTGGAAACGATAATATCTCTTGTTTTTTCGACAAGCTCGGCAAGTTGTTCAAGGCTATATTTTGAAGGATCGATGCTTTCACCAACAATCACTTCGATAACACCAGCATGAAAAACGATACCTCCTTTTGGCAACGCCTGGGAACTGCCCTTAATGGTCACTGGCAGAATGGGTAATCCCGTCTGTATGGCTGCTGTGAATCCGCCCTTTTTAAACTGGCCGATAATGCCATCCTCAGATCGTGTTCCCTCAGCGAAAAACATAACACCTGCTCCATTCGGCAGTTGACTGATACCTTCCTTGATGGTTTGCATGGCAGTTTCGTGGTCACGCCGATCAATGAAAATATTTCCTGCAGCTTTCAATGCGTGTCCGAATATGGGGAATTTGAGCAACTCTTTTTTTGCAATCCATCTGAATTGCAGATCCAGACTTGACGCTAGGGCTGGCCCGTCAAAATGGGACTGGTGATTGGAAATGATAATATAGGAGCTGTTTTTTTCAAGATTTTCCTTGCCTTTAACAACCAGCGTCACACCGGAAATGGTCAGAATGATCCTTGCCCAGAGACGAACAAACATGAAAATGACGCGGCTGCTCGCTCCGAATAGAGATAAGAGCAGAATGGGAACTGTGACGAGGAGTGTGGCGATGGCAAGCCATAAACTTAACCAGACGATTTTTAACAGGTTATTCCAATTAGTCCAGGTTCTGCTGGTGGTCGCGGCCAATTTTCACCCCCCATTGCAGGTTGTTGTGCGCTTTTCAGGATGTATGCGCGCGCAACGAATTCATGTACAGCTTTCATCATTAGACCTTCACATGAAAAACTCAATACTGCCCTGCCATATTTTACAATTCTTTTACAGAGAAACAGGTGCTGCAGGCAGATAGAGAGGGCTCTTATTCGTGATGGGTCACAAAAGAGAGCCTGAATTTACCAGTGTTGCTCCAAAAGGTTGGGGGATCAGTGGCTGTTGATCAAAGGTTCGTCCAAGTCATCGAAAAAGTCGGACTTGGGTTTCTGCTTGAATTTAATCTCCTTTCGCAGGCCTATTCCTCCGGTATTGGGGAGTGGCTTTGAATTATTCAAATTGAATTCTGGTCTATTTGTCAGAATCATATCATCGACCGAGCTTCCCGTCATTTCCAGGATTGTTTCTTGAAAGCTATCCTCCAGTGCCATCGTGCGAGGTTTGCGCAGCCCGATACTGCCTTGCAGTTGTGTGAGATTTCCAACGAGGTCAATTGCTTTCAAGGTAAACGGTTTCAGCTCATATGATAATTCTGCAGGATTTCCTTTTAGGATGATGTCGGTCTTGTCGGCTGTCATGATCAGAGCCCAGGGCTTATCTTCCAGAGTGGCATCTACCCGGGAGAGTTTTTCGTTCCACTTCAGCTGCAAGCTTCCATCTTTCTTGATCGTGATGGGAAATTGCATAATGGACCTGGAGCCATCAATCAGCTCAGGGCCTTTCTGATCAATATTGAATTCCAGTGAGCCTGACCCTGCCAGATTAAACTGATCGGATCCTGATACAGTCAAGAGATGTTTTCCATCGCCTAAACCGGGAAAGAGGCCCGGGGATAGATCAAGCTGTTTTTGACCCACTATTTTTTTTATGGCGTCGGGCAGGGATATTGGTTTTCCATCAAGGGAAATCTTCCATTGGAAGATCCCACGGTCTGATGTTACCCTGAAGATAACAAGCTCTTTTAAGGTAACTTGTCCGGTATCGGTTTTGATTGATACCGTTGGCAAGGAATTGGGTTTCGGCAGGTAATGGACAATCCCCTGCAAATCGAGGGTGTTTCCTGCAAGATCGGTTGCCTCAAACCTGACAGTCGGCTTTTTCAAAGAGCCAAAAAGCTGCTTTATCTGTTCGGCTGCCAGTTTTGTGACGATCTTGCTTTCGATTGAATTAACGGGTAGTGGCTTCTTTGTGCCATCAGTTGTCAGTGTGGCCGATGTGACCGGTTCAGACCATTCAAGCTCCACTGACTCTCCTTCCTTAATAACCAGGTCCGAAAACATGAGCTTTCGAATCTCATTCGGTGCCTGCACCGTTTCAAGAAGGGTTACCGGTTGTTTAAGTTGCGGCCGAGTTTTGTCAACCATGATCTCAAGTGTCTGCGTTCCAACGAGTCCGAAGTCATCAGCGCCACTAACCGTCAGCAGATGTTTTCCCTCAGTGAGTTGGCTGAATTGAGATTCCTGTATCGTGATTGTTTTTTTGTCAATGGCTTTGGATGCATCCTGTGGTGCAAGAGGCATGGCGAGGGTTTTCTTATCGAGAGTAATGGTCCATTTCTCAATTTCCCTGTCGGAAACTGCCGGAATGATTCTGGCTTCCTTAAGATAGATTAATGGTTTGCCTTCCTCAATTTTTATCGCAGGCGGGCCTGCCGGTTTATGCTTGACCATGATGGCTTTTTCGAAGCGGTAGCTGTTTCCGGGCTGATCCCTGGCTTCGAATTCCAGACTGATCTGTTGGCCACTTGTGGTGTTTGCATAAAGTGGGTTGCTATCAACGGTTGATGTTTTCCCATCAGCTGACAGTGTAACGGGAAGTGGATTCTTATTGTAAGTCACTATCAGTGATGACAATGATTCGGACCAGGTCAGGTTGAAGGGCATGGTCTGACGAAGGATAAGCCCATCCAGCTGAGGCGCCGGCAGTAGAGCCGGAGATGTCTTGTCTATGGTAAAGGAGACGGTTTGAAAATTGGCATCTTTCTGCTGTCCTTTCATCTCCAGTTGATGCTGACCTTCTGTCAGCTGATGCAGCGTATCTCCGTTTTCAGCAATGAATGGTTGTCCATCCAATTTAAAGATCAGCGTGGCGTCCTCTGGTTCAACTTCCAGTTGAAGGACAGGTGCCGTGTATGTTTTTCCGTTGACAGGCGACAGAACCTTGAGACTTTTTAGTGGTGTGATTGCTGATGCAGCCAGGGGAATACCACCACCTTGCAGCTGTTTTAATCGGTCTGATGGAATGGGTTCGGGTGGTTTGGGAAGTGCATTTGCTGCAACGGTCGTCATTTCTCCAGCCTTTACGTCGACCTCTCCCTTACCGTTCGGATCTGAAACGCCAACCGTACCCTGGACTGTTTCCACAGCTGTTGTTTCCTTCGAGGCATTTGCTTCAAATACAGTCCCTTTGATGCCGATAACCGCGGTTGCTGTTTTAAATCGCAGGGAGCTTCTTTTTTTCCTTTTTGCAATTCTAGCTCTGATCTTACCTGCGAAACGAAAAGTTGAATTGAGTTGTTTATCTTCAAATTTATAGGATTCTATGGTGAATGTGCTATTCTGCGAGAGCCGTATCATATCCTTCTCTGTCAGGTGCAAGGTTGCCGTCTGCTTATCAGCGGTAGTCACCTCATCGCCTTCCATCAGTAGAACCGGCGATTGTTTTAAACGGCTCTGCTTGCCATAACGTTTTATCTGAAGGGACTCCCCCTTAAATTCGGCCTTACCTGCGGCACGATAGGGACCGGGGACTTCAAAGCCGGGTACAATAGCATATGAGAAGATCAGGTCTTTTTTGGGGTCTACGTTCTTCTCGATCTGGTACCCTTTTTTATTAAGGATCAATCGATCAAACGACGCCAGTTTAATGGTTTTGAGAACCATTTCAGGTTTGGCAGGCGCAGTCTTCGCATCAGTAGTGGCATCTCCGCTCGTTTTCCTGGGTGGAGCAGGCTTAGCAATAGACAGGGTAACTTCAGCGTTGCCGTCTATGATGGTGAGCCTGGATTTGTCTCCCAGTGTGTCATAAAACAGGTGGCTTTTTCCAGCTTTGATCTTTACATCATTGATGTAAAAATGTTGTTGTTGCTTTTTCTTGGAATCGTTTATCAACAAGTGGATGGCACCGGATAGGCGGTACTGTGGGAGCTTCTCTTTTTTGGAAATGGTATGTTCGAATTGAGACCCGTTTGAGAGTGTCAATAGCAACTGGTTTCCCTTGGTGACAACGGAATAGGCTTCAGCCAGTTTCTTCGGCGACTTTTGAAATAGCTTTCCGTCGCCTTCTTTTCCGATTCTGATCTTGTTCCATTTTTCCGAGAGTGATTTGTCTTTTACCTCTTCAAAGGTGTCCTTTTTCTGTTCGTACAACGGCCCTTTTGACGTTAGTAGTTTTAATGGGTTCTCAACTGCACTCGCGGTACTGCAGATATAAATGGTGAGCATCATCAGCAATAGCTTTTTCAATATGAACTTAGATTCCCTATGCATGGTGATCACCTATTTCCAGTTTTTTGCGTATGATTTAACGGACTCATTTGTAGCGTAAAGGGTAAGATATTTAATTCGGACACCAGCTTCCCATCTGAAAGCGCTACGTTTGTTATCCTTTATAATATCAATTAGGTGTTTTGTGCTGAATAAGGCAATCTTTTCATTGGGAGAGTCGCCCGCCTGGATGAAAATTAATCCAATGAGCCGATTTCCTATCCAGATCGGGATATCAGAGTCGAGTGAAATGGCAATTTCCTGGACGACAGGCGTTACCAGTTCCGGATAGTCAGTTGACCTTAGTAAATTTCCCAGCATCGTGATGGGAATGTTCGCATGGGCAGTAGAGCGGTAAACGGAAACCTCTCCAAGTAAAATCAGAGCTGTGCGGTAATAATAGAGAGTCGAATTTGAGAGGTGGGTGAGCTTGATGAGTCCCTCATTCAGCATTCTCAGTTTATATGCACTGATTTCGGGCAGAAGTGTCATCCCGGCTATCTGGGCAAAAATCGTATTGAACAGGGTTCTATCCTTTTTGGCATGTTTATAAAGAGCGGTCATGATTCCGTCTATTTCAACCACATCTGTTTCTTCACTGAGGCGGGTTATCAACTCCTGTAACGGTTCCCTGGCAATCACCCTTTTCTCTTCCATTTCACCCAGCGCTTCACGAGCATCATCCACCTGTTCCTTATACATCTGCCCGGAATTTGCCACTATCAGCTTTTCTACTTTCTCCCGGATATTTTTCTGTAAATCGGGACTGTTAATGTCAGATAGCGCCCCGGAGACCCCTTCCCATATGGTTTTAATCGCATCTGTGCCGCGTTCGGCCCTTTGCAGAACCGCAATACTCTCAATAAGAGAAATGCGCCGACGTTCAATATTGCTACTGCTTACACCCTCGACTATATGCCCTGCCGCATTTTCGGCCAGGCTTATCCATTTCTCCTGCCATTTCATGGCAACGGGCTTCAAGTTGACGATGGCTGTGTGGTGTAAAATGAGGTTATCATTTTCCGCCATATTTCCAATGGCAGAGACAGCGGTTTCATTCAGATCAAAGTCTGGGAGAAATTCAGATTTGGCAATTTTTCCGAGTTGGGTAATGATGAATTCCCTGCTTGAGATTGAGATATCGTCGTCGTTGACTTGATCAACCAGAAATTCGAGTGTGTTCTCCTGCAAATCCTTAATGTCCTCCATATCACCCGTTTTGTCGGGTTTTGTAGTATTCATCACGAACTCTGTCAGGATCCTGTATATAAAAAAGCTGTCGCCGGACATCTTTGATTGTCCCGAAAGGGTTTTCAACTCTTCATGGTACTTTTCTCGGACATCTTCATCCTGATGATACAGTTTTGCCACATGTTTACTGACAAACTTGTAATAATTTCTGGTGTCTTGCTGATAAAGGGAATCAAAAAAAGAAAGGGCCTGCGATGTCTGAACGAGCAGAAAGGAACAGATGAGAAGAGCGATTAAACGACGGATCATGGTTGTCTCCTGATGTGTATACATTGAAGCAGGTTCGACAAGTTTAGCAGTCAAAACCTGATTTCTATTGCCTTGCTGAAATAGTAAAATGTAATTGACAGTCCGTCAATCACTACGGAAGTTGTTTGATTGTCTTTCTGCTGGTTCCACTAAAAAACTGTCGGAGTCAGCGGATTGCGATCAAAACCGGCCCTGAGTATCGTGGCGGTTTTAATCACTGTCAGTTGCTATGGAAAGGAAAAGAAACAGTCACTATCGATGTACCTGGGGTCGGCTCAAAAATTACTTGGCATTATGCCAGCAAAATGTCCGGTCTTTATAGGACTTTTGTGGACAGCTTATGCCAATTTAT
>JAOZRE010000317.1 GCA_029940215.1 bacterium
TGGGCATGATGATCTTGAAGCCGCTGCGCTTGCGGGGGATGCTTTGGAGGGTGATAGGGAATCTATGTTTGATGGTGTGTCGGGTGATAGTGATCAGCTGGAAGGCGATTCGCTGGATAGTGGTGACACAGATAACATTGAATCGGCTGAAGCTAATGGTCCCGAAGTTCAGGGAGATGATAGCGGGCAGGATGGTTCTGAACCAGCAACTATTGTCGATGAGGCTATTAATGCTGCTGCGGAAACTGTTGTTGAGAACGATCTGTTGGATACCGCAGGCGATATTTGTGATGATGTTGTTGAAGGTGTGAAAGGTGTTGTTAATAAAGCTGAGCTAAAAGTTGGGGAAGTGGTTGGAAATGCGATCAATGCCGGTGGGCAGGTTTGGGTTGATCGTCTGGCGGAGGAACAGGATTGGTCTAAGATAGAGAAGTTTTCTGCGAAAGTTGGTATGGCCACTGTTTCAAATAGTGTTGGAAACTGGATTGTCAGTGATAGAATCGTGCTGGATAGTGGGGCCATTATAAATAATATCAAGAGTATCGGCAAAAGCATGCTTACTGATATGGCCTGGGAAAAGGTTGGTGAGCAGCTTGGGATGTCAGCGGACGAGGTTGCCCAAACCCGGGCAGCAGCGACGGTTTTGCAAAATCTTCAGACTGGTAAGGAAATAGGAATAGATACAGCTCTGACTGCAGTGGGATTGAATGAAGAGTTGGGTTCTTC
The DNA here is from genome assembly GCA_029940215.1 of bacterium. Classification (GTDB taxonomy): domain Bacteria; phylum SAR324; class SAR324; order XYD2-FULL-50-16; family XYD2-FULL-50-16; genus JAHJRI01. The sequence continues at coordinate 727 of JAOZRE010000317.1, forward strand.
TTCGATTGCGAATCAGGTGGTGGAACCGGAAAGTTCTGATGCCTCAACCCTGGGTGCTATAGGCGGTGCTGTGGGTTCTGTTGTTGGTAACGCCTTTGGGGGCGGTCCTGTGGGTGGCTACTTCGGTTCAATGCTGGGTACGGCAATTGGTAATACCGTTGGCAATGCTATTTTTGGTTCAGAAGATAAGGATCCTCAGAGCTATGCTGAGATTATCTATGACGAAGTCACAGGTGTATTCGAGGTTAGCAGGTCCTGGGGTAAGGACGGGATGGATGGTTCCACCGGTGTAAATTTGGCACGATCGGTCCTTGAGACCTTAAATGGAACAGATGACACCCCGGGCCTTATTGACAGAATGACCGGTGAAAAGGGTCAGGTGGCGAACGGTCGTTACATAGCGCCCATTCGAATCGGATATAACGACGGTAAATATCAGATCGATGGTCAGAAGTTCAGAGATGCCGGCGATATGATTGAAAAGGCTGTACTCAAAACAGCGCAGACGGTGCAGGTCGAAGACGGCAATCCATACATCCAGCAAGCGATATATCAAACAGACCCCGCAGCAGATCTCAACGCACTCTTTACAAACATCAGGACCGCCTCAGAATTTCAAACCCTTGACATGAACAGGGAAGCCATTGGCGCGCTGCAATCCCAGACACTACTTGACAGTGTGAGACCTCAGCTTCCATTAGCTGAATCCCATACCCCCGCTAATGACCCTATTGAAAAATCACTGGCCAAGGCCACCCACTCGCTCGAAGGGGCCAAAAATACGATAACTGCGCTCAAAACCCTTGATCAGACTCTCTCCGATAAGATTCAGCAGCTTGAAACTCTGGAATCACCAATCAGTAATCCAGTTTCAAGACCATCAATAGATGAATTTGAGATCCCTGCGATCATAATTCCTGAAATCAGAATAGAAGAGATCGATAACCTGAAGGCGGAAATCAGGTTATTAACGAAAACAAGGAATCTAAAGACTGAACAGTTCGAACAGGATGTAGACCCAAAACTGCAGGCTATCGCAAAATATCAGGTTGCTGTTGCTGAAAACGACGCAGCAGCTAGAGAAATCCATGATCTGAATGACCAATTGCAATCTGTCCAACATATGTCATTCAGGAGTCTCGACCTGGACCTTTTGAAGAACCTTTCCGGGAGTATGACAGGATCAGATGATACGAATCCGTATAGTCCGCTTCTAACAGGCATTGAAGAGCGAATTGAAGGATTAAACGAGACCATCTCGAATAACACGGAACTGATAAAGGATCTAATTGACGAAGGTGACGAAAACTTCCTGATAACAGCTACGGATTGGAGTGTCGTTGAATCTAAAGGTGCCGTTCTTGATCTATCAGAGTCAGACCAGCATCTTTCTACCAGCCGTTTGAATATACTTCTTGAAAACGAACTAGGGCTGGACCTGGATGAAGTTTCTATCCAGGATCTTATGTTAGAGGTAAATACGGATGGTACTCTTGATATCGGATTTCGAACGGATGCAGATGGCGACTCCAATGATGTCGACACTTTGCGTCATAAAGTCCATATTGATAGTTGGGAATCCTGGTCAGACAGTAGCACCCTTACCTTCTCCAATGGTAAATCATATGAGATCAAACCATTGATCGAACATCTGGCAACACCGAACGCTATCGGTGAACTCCAATTGGATATGGAGCAAAAAATTGAGGAGATATGGGGAGAGGATGCTGACCCGGACGCTATTGATTTTCATTTTGGTGGCTCAGGTGATGATGTGATTGTAACCGATGACTTGAATGATTATGTTGATGCGGGGGAAGGGGACAACGCCGTTGATGCAGGTGACGGCGATAACATGATTAAAGCCGGGGATGGTGATAACATGGTTTTTGCTGGCAGTGGCAATGATCAGGTGATATTGGGTGATGGTGATAACACTGTCGGCGTAGGTGGCGGTGATAATCGGGTTATCGTTGGAGATGGTGACAATATCTTGTTTTCAGATGATGGTGCGGATGAAATAACTGTTGGTAATGGGAATAATATAATTGATGCAGGTAACGGGCAAAACACGATCAATGTTGGCGATGGCGATAACCAAGTAGAGTCGGGAGAAGGTGATGATCGAATCGATTTTGGCGATGGAAATAACTTTGTCAATGCCGGGGATGGTGACAATATAATAATGGGCGGTAGTGGCAATAACCGGATCGTAGCCGGGGCTGGCGACGACGATATAACAATAGGTAGCGGAGGGCAGATAATTATTTCAGGGGATGGTGATAACCAGATCACCGTTGGTGCTGGAGACAATATTATATCTGCCGGCGATGGCGACGATCATATCCTGACTGAAATGGGCGACCAGGTCATTAACGCCGGCGATGGCGATAACATAATTCACACAAAAAGCGGTAACAGTATCCTCGAAACGGGAAGCGGCGATGATGATGTAACAATGGGCGATGGAGAAAAAATTATATTTGCCGGAGATGGTGACAACATAATTACGATTGGCGATGGTGATAGTAAGATATTTGCCGGCGCCGGAGATGATGTGGTAACTACCGATCGTGGTAATCAGACTATTCAGGTGGGTAATGGTGACAACCGGGTTATAACAGGTACCGGAGATAGTTCGATTATAACAGGAGAAGGAGATGATTCAATTAAGGTAGGAAGTGGCGATCATGAGATCATCGCCGGCTCCGGTCAGAATATCATCGCTGCCGGCGTAGGTAATAACACCGTCATCAGTGGCGATGGGGATGACCAGATATTTCTTGAGGAGGGGGAACAGACCATTCATGCGGGTGACGGTGAAAACACTATTCATGCGGGATCTGGAAACAGTACAGTCGTAACGGGTTCGGGTAGCGACAGTGTTATATTGGGTGATGGTAATCACTTTGTTAATGTTGGGGATGGTGAAAATCGTATTCAGGCAGGCTCGGGGAACTGCGAAATTCAAGCAGGTGCGGGAGATGACCAGATAACCCTTGGGGATGGCAATCAAATTATACAGGCAGGAGATGGAGACAATTCAATTGTAGCTGGTATCGGCGATAGCCATGTTTCAAGTGGATCCGGAGATGACTATATTGAGTTGGGGGCTGGTAACCAGACAATCGATGGAGGAGGAGGGGATGACGTTATCAAGCTGAATGATGGAGAACATTCGATACGGGCTGGTGAAGGGGATAATATAATCGAAACCGGGAGGGGTAACAGCAGTATCAGCAGCGGAAGCGGAGATGATAAGATTCAAGTTGGAGAGGGAACCCACTTTATCCAAACAGGAGATGGGGATAACCTGGTTGAGGTGGGTGATGGTGATAACGTGATTACAACGGGTTCAGGTGATGACCGGATCGTCACCGGAGATGGGAATCAGGTCATTTTTGCGGAAGATGGTGATAATACTGTCGAAACTGGGAACGGGGATCAGATTATTGTGACCGGTACAGGAAATGATCAGGTTGAAGCTGGTTCGGGGAATGACAGTATCGCTGTGGGCGATGGTGAAAACAACGTTGTCAGTGGGGCCGGCAATGACCAGGTGATTGCTGGAACTGGAAACGACCTGATTAATACCGGTACAGGTAATGATACCATTTCAGCAGGTGCTGGAGCTGACCAGATAGATGGTGGAGAGGGAGTTGATACGCTCACATACAGTGGGTCTTCGGAGGGTGTGACGGTGAACCTGGCTGATGGATCCGGTTCAGGGGGAGATGCTGAAGGAGACCGTCTAAGCAATATTGAAAACATAGAGGGCACCGCACACGATGACAGGATTGCTGGAGATCATGAAGACAACAGGCTGGTAGGTGGATCGGGTGATGACTGGCTTTCCGGTGGGCTGGGGGCTGACAACATTATCGGTGGTGAAGGCACAGACACGGCATCTTTTGAATACCTTGATTCTGGCAGGGAGAATCAAGAGGGCACAAATCATGGTATAGATGTATCCCTGGGAGGAGAGTCGGACGAGGGGTTTACCAGAACAGAGAATGATCAACTTACGTCAATCGAAAACCTGTCGGGCAGTGCTCATGACGATCGGTTGCAGGGAAGCTCATCTGATAATGTGATTGATGGCGGAGTGGGGGATGATCTTATTTTTGGACTTGAAGGGGATGACGACCTGTTCGGAAACCAGGGAAATGATAGATTATACGGTGGTTCAGGAGATGACCACCTTAGCGGTGGGGGAGGCGACGATACGCTGTTTGGTGAAGGTGGAAACGATGTGTTTCAGATGGGTGAGGGTTCCGATGTGGTGATTGGCGGCGAAGGTGACGATACTCTGCTGAGCGACAAGGATATCGATACCTATTCCTTCGAACAGCTCGGTGACAGTATTGAGATCACAGATAGAACCACGGGTGAAAAGACAGTGGTCACGGAAGTGGAGCAATTTCAGTTTGGTGATCAGGCGTTCCATGTGAACCAGATACTTGACCTGACGGCTCCTGTTGGTTTTGACAGCCTGGCTACAGTGGATTTGGATGGGGACGGCATTGATATGAGAAATCCCTTTGAACATCCCAGAAAAGTGGCGGAGGACAGGCGAGATGTCGGGTTGCAGGCTGCTCAGCTTTCCATGGCAGCTGCGTTTGGCATTGTCCTGACCACCATCCCCACGACTGTTTCTGCAGAGAGTCTAAACAGCAGTGCAGCGCCCTTAAGCGATTCCATTTTTGGGCTGTTTAGTCGCCCCCTGGCGTATCAGGGGATCAACCCGTTTAACGTCAACACGCTTCCAACAGATCGGACCCCTGTTGTGGTGGATCCTGCGAATGAAGCCCAGGACAGTAATCTGTTCGCTGATGCACCGAGTGATCTTATACTGGCAGACGACAGTCAAGCAGAGGGGGATGTGAGCTCTCCTGTTATCTCAACTCCCTTATCTGACGAACCGGTGATTCCAG
>JAOZRE010000318.1 GCA_029940215.1 bacterium
CAATCCCTTCTAGACACCTCTCCACGCGACTATATTATCGCGGACGGCATGGCAAACCGGGTCCTGATAGATACCGCCTATAAAATTGATTACACCCCTTTCGAGGGGATCTCCTACTACAAGGTGACTGACGCTGATGACAACAAGGTTGACAATCCCGATGAGATCATTGCCCGCTATACCCCCAAAATTTTGAAGATGTTTGGCGATTTTCAGAAGTTTTTACGTTGATGGGGCCTGGCAGTGGGTGCTTTTCAGTCACCTGCTCGGCTACTGGGTTTTCGCACCGGGGGATTCCTGCCAGATAGCGTGTAGAACGCCATTCAGGATTTTGGTTGCCTGTGAGTCGATATAGGCGCGGCAGATTTCGATGGCTTCGTTGAGAACCACCTTTCCATCTGTATCTGGAAAAAAGAGAAGTTCGCAGGTGGCGATGCGCAGCAACGCGTTCAGGGATTCAGATATCCGGGTCTGTTTCCAGTTGATCAGGTGACCTTCAATGGTTTTGTCGATAGTGTCCAGCTCTTTCCAGGTCGTATCGATAACCTTTCGGTAAAAATCTTCATACTTCTCTGCAAGTGGGGTCTGACTCAACAAATGGGCTTCCCCCAGCGGCTGTATCCCGATTTTTTTTCGTTGATACAGGGTCTGGTATGCGAGAATGCGGGCTTTACGGCGGTTTGAGATGGGCATGGCGGGTTATCGAAGATCGAACTTGTCGACCAGTTCGTTCATTAATCGAATGTAGGCGGTCGCGCCGATGGAACTCAGGTTGTGAGTAATGACTGACTTACCCAGTGCGCTGGCTTCCACAATGGCATCATTACGCGGAATGATGGTTTCGAAAACGGAATCTGAAAGTGCTTTATAAATCTGCTGCCCAATTCTTCGATGAATTTCAATTTTACGATCAAACATGGTCAGCAGAATTCCGGCGAGCCTCAGGTCTTTATTTATGAAAGTGCTTCTGAGTTCGTTAAATGACCGCAGGAATCGCTTGAGTGATTTGATGGCCAGGTTCTCACACTGGATGGGCAGGATAATCAAGTCAGCAGCATAAATCGCGTTAATGGCCATATTACTGGTAGAAGAAGGCGCATCAATCACAACGAAATCATACCGATCACTCACTTCACTGATCCGGCTCAGCAGGTACCCCGCATCTTCCCCGACGGACAGTACCTCTCTCTCGCTTTTCAGGGTGTCGATGTTGGAGAAAACAAATTCCATATTCTCCTGAATCGTTTCCTGGACCAGTTCCGTAATTGATAGTTTCGGATCCAGGAACAGCTCTCTCGTACCCAGACTAATATTATCCTGCACTCCCATGGAGAAACGGATGGAACTCTGCGGATCCAGGTCGATCAGAAGAACGGAATATCCCCCAAAAGCAAATGCTGTTGCCAGGTTGATGGCACTTGTCGTTTTCCCAACACCTCCCTTTTGACTTACAAACGAGATAATAGTTGTCATGCCAGCTTCTTCCTCTTCTCGGTCGATGTTTACGGTGTCTGTAAAATCCGGCTGTTGATGGCTGCTCTCCAGTGGAAAATATTTTATATCAAAGGGATAAGGAGCCTGTGGCGCGAAGCCGGTATGAATTTTCAAATTATACTAATATTATGGGTAAATAAAATAGTAACTGCACCGGTGAAAAATGTAAAGATACTGTTTCATCAAAAAAGTAGGAAATCAAAGAGATCAGGTCGAGTCATTCAGAATAATTCCATTTCCTACATCCCCGGAAAAAGGATTAAAGAAAGTTATCACTCTTCCGATATAGGAGGTAAGACAACCTATTTGCTAAAGGAGGAGAATATGTCTTTTAAAACTGTCAGAGTGAAGCACAAGAGTACATTTGATCGTAGGCTGCTGCGGGATAAAAGATTTCCGTCGGCCACACGTGAAGATATAAATAAGGCAATGGAAGCATTCCTTGCCGAAGGGGGAAAAATCAAACGGATCGAACCTGAATGGATTGAAGAGGGGAACAGTTATACGTTCAGCTGATCAGGCTGGGAGCATTGCCCTATTCAGAGCGATTCTGCCAGGAAGTACTCTCGAGTTCCCCGATCCACCCGTTCTCATCCATGATGGTGTCCAGTTGATAGGTATATTTGTTTGCCAGGTCGATCACGATCTCCCTCTTTCTTTCCTGCAGCTGGTTTAACTCACCTGTGATAACCTTCAGGTAGCCATAGGCCTGCTTCAGCAGTTCCCTGTACGCCTTCCGTTCGAACAGTCCATTGGCAGACTTCACAATCCAGATGGCTTTCAGGTAAGCATCAACTTCATAGATTTCGCGCATTACCTGATTTATCAGGCGGGTCTTGATGGTTTCGTAGCAGAGCTTATAGAGATCATTGGCTGCGTTTCGGGACTTTGTCTTGTCACCCGAGGCCATGGCGAGTTCGAACTCGGACACTCTCATGACGGTCATTACCATGCGTTTTCTGAGAGTGATTCCCCTTTCGTCTTCCGGAATCTGTTTCAGGGCATCTTCGACAAGGAGTTTAAGAATGGGCACCTTTGAGAGCAGGGTCAACATTGTCAGGTAAACAAACATGAGTTTTCCGGCACGTCGCTCTTCAATAATTAACCTGGACAAATCTCCATCCTTAAAGGCCGATGATGCTCTTCTGAGTTCCCAGGGAGTGAAATTATCAGATAGGTAGGTGGTGCCATTCAGCTTGATTCCAAGCTTTGCCAGACCGCTGAATCTCACCTTTACATCAAGCATCTCAATGATTTCTGTCTGTTTGGCTATCAGTTTCTTGGTGAGGGTGTTGGATTCCCTGTCCTTGTTCCTGCGGATTGCGCGGTATTCATGGCCCAGTCTGCTCTTGTACACATTCAGGTAGTCGATGTAGATCTTCATGAACCAGTTGACGTTGAAGACGCTTAAACCCCCATGATGGAATGCAAGTACAATTTCGTGGATGGATTTTTTCAGCTGATCCAGTTGATGTTCGTTGAGTTTGTCCTGTGCCCGCGGGGTGATGGCTTTAACCTCATCGGCCCTTGGGGTGTCCTGGTAGGTGTATACTGCATTTATAACATACAGATCAGGGACTTCCGGGTATTTTTTCAAGTCTGATCTGACCTTTTGTCGGGAGTGGACATCAACCTTGCCATCACCTGCCAGTTTGTTTAAATCCAATCTCAGTTTTGCCAGGTCCTTGTACTGTTTTTTCTTGAAAAATCCCTTTTTCTGCTCCACCACCATGGGCTTGTATTTTCCAAGAAACTCCGGTGTGTCAGGTGATTCCTTCAGCAATTGTTGAATTTTAGCGATCCGTCCGGTGGAACTATGGCGGGGCGCTTTAGTCTGTTTTTTAGGGGAATCGAGGTTGAGTTCTCCGGCGAGGCTTAGATCCGCCTTCTTCTTTTTCTTTTTGGCTTTCGGGCCTTCCCCCGAATCCATCCAACCTTCGACTTTATCGATTTTTGCCATACCACCCAACTGGAGTTGTCTATCTTCCTCTTCAATCCCGGCGTTCAACAATGATATACCTATATGTGCGGGTAGCTCAGTAGCCGGGGGTGTCGTTGGAAACCGACAGTTGTTTTCAACTGCTGCCTCACTTTATACTTGATTTTTCCATTCATTTGAAAAGAATGTCAACTTTCTCTTTTGAACTGTCTCGATCCGGTTGCGGATTTCTTTATGATATGCAAGTTTAGTGATAGACAGGGGACATTGAACTGAAAACACAATGTTGTTGGCAGCCTGTTGATTTTCTGCTGTAAATTAGTCGCATCAGGGGATTAACGCCTGGGTGCCTGTTTAACTGTTATGGGAGAATATTGTTTTGACAAGAAAAAAGGACGAGCTTCCTGAATGGAAACAGCATTATCTTGAAAACAGGCACAAATCGGTCGACGAAAAAAGAGCTGATCAATTGCAGTTTCTTGAGGAGATGCTACGGAGTTTGAAGACACTCTTCGGTCCTATGCTGCTGACGGCGTTGAAAAAAGTGGAAAGGGAAGAGCTCACTGAAGCTGAAGAAACAACCCTGGTGGAGCACCAGGAGGCAAATGAATTGTTGTCAAGAATCAAAGGGCTTAAACAGGGGTTCCCAACCAAATATTATTCGGCGGTCGATACGGTTCTTGGCGAAAATTTGTTGAAAAATAAAACCGAACTGCTGAACGAATCGGAAGAAAACGAGGAGGAAAGCGAGGTAAAAGAAACGGCCCAGGCCTTTGCCAAACTTCCAAAAGGTTATTCAAAATGGGATCTCAAGCAGGTTAAACTGAATGAAAGCTTTCCGGATGAAGGAAAATATCACTGGGTTGAGTTTTTTTCCCTGAAAGGAGAGACTGCTCTGGGGCAAATTCTGTATAACGATGCGAAGGATCTGCTCTATTTTCGCCCACACGATATCGCTACAGGCCTGATTTTCCCGTTGACAGAAGACCAGGGTCGTAAACTGACCCGCGAAGGCCATGCCTATTATTTCCGGAAATCAGCGCCACCAGCAGGTGAGGGTTAGGTCATGCCGACTCCAGTTTGTGGGGTGTCTGCCCCAATCCGGAAAATTCTGCTCTCGATAAATGTCCGTTGGTGGAATGCGGAAGCGGCATATGCGTTAAACCTGGCGCGTGGCTTGCGAGATGAGGGATGTGAGGTCTGGCTGATGGTGAACCTGAACTCCCCGGCACATCGAAAGGCTGAAAAATATAACATCCCGGTCATTACCGATATTCGACTGGATGCAGTCTCTCCATTTTCGCATTTCCTGAATCTCCGGAAAATTCTGCAGTTGATCGATAAGCTTGGGATTCAAGTGATCAACTCCTTTAAATCCAATGGTTCCTTCCTGTTCAGCCTGGCTCGTTATTTTCGACCGGAATTGCTCTATATCAAAACCCGTGGAGAAGCCAGACCGCCCCACAGGAATGTCATGAACCGGATGATGTATGGAGCAGGTGCCTGCGATGGCCTGATCGCTGTTGGTTCTCCGGTTGAAGGGTGGCTGTCTGATCTTGGTCTGAAGAATCAACAGATGGCCGTGATACACTATGGGGATTCCTCGGTGACGCAGAGCTCTGAAGTTGAAAGGCAAGAGGTACGTCGGGAACTGAATATCGATGATGGGGCAACGGTGTTGACCCTGCTGGGACGAACTCAGCGGGTCAAGGGGCATCACCTGTTATTGGAAGCGATGACCCGTTTGAAAGATGATGGATGTTATCTCCTTTTGTTGGTGAAGGACCTGGAGGAGTTCCCAAAGGAGTTGCGTTTTTTAGAGGAATTTATCACGAAAAATGATTTAGGGAAACAGGTGCTCATCCTCGGGTTTCAGAATGATCTGGGACGAGTTCTTTCAACGACTGATCTGGGGGTCATCCCCTCCCTTGACAGTGAAGTTAATTGCCGGGTGGCCGTTGAGTTTTTTTCCCTGGGGGTTCCGGTACTGGCTTTTCAAACCGGTACGTTGCCGGATCTGATCAGGCACAGGGAAAACGGATACCTGACCGGGAAAAAGGACAGTGCCGAACTGATTCAGGGGGTTCAGTGGTTGACAGCAGAAAAGGAACGATTGTCACAATTGGGACTGGAGGCTCAGAGACATTATGACAGGTTTTATACCCTTGAAAAAATGACCAGGGATACGCTGGCATTTTATGACCGTTGCCGTTCCTGATAGTGTAAT
>JAOZRE010000608.1 GCA_029940215.1 bacterium
TGGCAGTTCGGTTTCAGTATTTTGATGGGCCTGATGATATTCACATCCGGATGTTCGACAAGCCCGGTTCATCCGGCGTTACAACAATCCAAACTCCCGGATTTGATCTCATTCAGAGATTTTTTCCTGAATGTGGATAGCAAGTATGGATATTCCATATCTCCTGATGGAAAGAAACTGGCCTGGATGGAGTCTAAGAATCGTCGTATGACGATCTATTTTCGAACCATTGGAAAAGATGACGTGCAAACGATTAATACCCATTCATCACGAAGCATCTATGGCGTTGCTTGGTTGCAGGACAGTAAACGGATGCTGTTCCATCTGGATCAGGATGGGAATGAGAACCATCATGTTTATATTGTCGATACCGACCAACCAAGCCAAAAACCGCTTGATATCACCCCGTTCAAAGGAACCAAAGCCTGGATTTATCAAATTATAAAATCTGATCCCAAACATATCTTAATTCAACATAATCAGCGTGATAAAAAGCTTTTCGATCTGTATCGGATTAACACGGACACAAAAGCAATGTCCTTGGTTGCTCAAAACCCGGGCAATGTAGGCTCATGGATCACAGATGAACATGGCAATCTGCGAGGACGTATCCTGAAGAATACAAGCAGAAATCCAGAGAAATACTGGACATTTGAAATTCGAACATCGACAAAAGAGTGGGACACCGTCATATCCTGGACACTGGATGAATCCGTCTCCATTTTGGGTTTTACATCTGATAACAAAGGGGTATGGTTGCTTTCCAACAGAGGCAGAGACCGAAAAAGTCTGGTGCGCTTGAATTTAAAAACCAAAGAAGAGATGCTGGTTTACGAAGATCCCCGTGTCGACCTGAGTTTTGTGGTGATCAGTGGTATGACAAAAAAACCGCTCCTGGCTGGATCTCATCCAGACTACCAAAAGTTGCATGTCCTTGATCAAGATCTGAAAGAGGACATTCAGCAGTTTAAACAAGGGATGGTGGGAATTGGTTTTTCTGGAGCAGATTATAGTGAGACGGTGCTCGCGCTGAATGTCTTTACTGATAAACGGGTTGATTATTACCTGTACAACAGGCAGACCCGGGAAAAAGTGCTGCTGAGTTCCAATCCAATGTCAGCGCATGAGAACCAACTCTCGAATATCCAGCCAATTTCTTTTAAAGCGGCCGATGGACTGACAATACATGGCTATTTGACTGTACCGAAAGGCACCTCAGGTAAAAATCTACCCATGGTACTGTTTGTACATGGCGGCCCCTGGGGCAGGGATTATTGGGGATATAGCAGTATGGTTCAATTTTTAGCGAACCGTGGGTATGTGGTTTTGCAATTAAACTACCGAGGCTCTGCCGGTTATGGCAAATCTTTTATGGAAGCGGCAATCAGGGAATTTGCGGGTAAGATGCATAGTGACTTGACTGACGGGGTCAAGTGGGTTGTTGATCAAGGCATCGCCGATCCGGAAAAGGTATGTATCTACGGTGGCAGCTATGGCGGTTATGCAACCCTAGTGGGGCTTACCTTCACCCCGGATACCTTTGCCTGTGGTGTCGACCTGGT
>JAOZRE010000319.1 GCA_029940215.1 bacterium
ACATCCGGAGTAAAAATGGTGGCGGAAGACAGATAGGGACCCCACCGCCTTGTCGACTGCACCTGGATTGGCGGATAAAACGAGATGATGTCCGTTCCAACTGCATTCGCCAGGTGGGTCGGGCCAGTACTAGGGCCAATGAACAGGTCGCTGAGGTGTATCAACAGACCCAATTGTCTCAACGAAAGGGCGTTGGTTAAATCAAACAGACGTTCGTGGTGAAGGGAACTGAATCGATTCACACAACTCTGGTTGCGGACAACCTCCTCGTCACCATGACCGCTTAATACCACCAGATATTCCTGTTCCAGCAACCCGCCCAGGAGATTTCCATAGTTTTCATCACTCCAGTTCAATGCTGATCCCGCCATTCCCTGGTGAAAAACAATCATCGGCCGCTGATCACTGTTCACCAGTATCTGGCTATATTCCTCACGAAACGCCTGGACTTCTTCAGGGGTGAAGTAGAGTTGCGGTCGGAGCGGCTCCTCCGGCTTTAGGCCCAGAATTTCCAACAGCTCGAGGTTATATTCAGCCTCATTCATCAAAGAACGGGAACGTTTCTGCAGGACAGGATGAGTGTACGCGAAAAATACGGACGGTTTACTCAATGGACCGATTCTAACAGGAATCTCCCTGAGGTGGGGCAACAGCTCTCTCGTAGTGGGATCATTTACCAGTACCAGCAGGCAGGCAAAGGCATGTGATCGAATGTCATCAATCACATCCTTGCCGGGGGTATCAACCGTAATAATCTTGTCAACATAAGGATTGTTTTCAAGTAGCGGTGTCACCAGCGATTGGCACAAGACAGAAGGCGCCATTCCGTTCTTTGCCAGCAGTTCCAGCACTGGTAGGGTGAGAACAAAATCGCCGATACGATCGGTTCTCGCCACCAGTATTTTTTTCGGTTGTGTTTTCAGTTTTCTGAGAAACAGTGCCATGGTTAACTGACCTTATATCCGGTTGTCATTGTTTCTCCCCGGCCTTTTTCCTTTCATAACAGGCCTGAAAGTAACTCGCCAGATTCTGGGCGGATTTTATGGATTGAACCAACCAGCAACGGTCGAGCCAGCTATGTTCAAGTATTCGCAACGGCGAGCCTCATCCTCGAATCTCCTGCTGCCTGCTGTCACGCAGCAGCTGCCTGAGTTTGATATACTTTAAAAATGTTGATTGCCCCGCCAGCACGCTGATAACAAACCCGTAATACCCATCCAGAAAGCCGAGTTTCAGAACATAACTCTTAATAAAACTGATAATCGGGTTAAAGAAAATCTTGATCAGGTACCCCTTCTTTCCCTTCGCAAGATATGCCTTAGCAGAAAGGTCAGTGAAATAATTGGTCTGTTGAATATGCTCGCTGATGGAGTAGTAACTATAGTGCAGAATATCACCCCTCAGATGTGTTGTAACCGATTCAGGCTGCATTTCGTAACAATCATGGGGATTAATTCCCGCCCATCTGCCTTTCCGGCTGTCCCAGAGCCGAAGCTTCCGGTCCGGATACCAGCCGCAGTGTCGAATCCATTCTCCACAATAGTTGGTCAGGCGGTTCATGGTATAACCATCTCCCTGCCAATCTGCCTTGGCAGCCAGTATCGATTGAATCAGGGTTTCATCCAGCGCCTCATCAGAATCCAGCGACAGAACATGGGGATGACTGGCCTGGGTGATCGCCCAATTCTTCTGTTCGATATGCCCTTCAAAGGAATGTTGAACGAACTTGACGTCATATTTTCGGCAGATCTCTTCAGTCCGGTCCTTAGAGTAGGAATCCACCACCACGATTTCGTCGGCGACGGGAACGACCGATTTGAGGCATCTCTCAATATCCCGTTCTTCATTGAACGAAATAATCACAACTGAGAGCTTAATATTCATTCATACTCCCGTGCAATTCAATATGTTATTCGCTGTCTTCACTGTCAGACGATGCTTCAGGGTTCAATAATCGGGGGAAACATCAGGTTTCCACATGCTACATATCATTTCGTTTTTTTCCACCTCTGTCAAATAAGAGGGGGTCACAGAACCTGCATGAATCAAAGGATATAACCATATCCACAGGACTACCCCATCACAATAAACGGGTGTTTCTGCCCGGGAATCGATCCCAGGGGTCAATCCATGATGGTGTCATCAATTTCTGATATTCAAACTTTTCTTCCATACGCCCCTTTTTAAACCTTTAAATAATAACCCTCCTACCCTTCTTTTTCTAGCTATAACCGCTTATATTTTGGTTGACAAACCACGGGATTTGAGAAATCTTTGTCCGGTATATTTGCGAGCTTTTTTGTCAGGAGAAGAAAAAGCTATGGCAGGCATGTCAGAAAACCGGCATCTGTTTATGACACCTGCAGTCAGCTGGTTTGAACCCTGTTGCGAAAAAAAGTATTTTTCGGGGAGATTCAGTCAATCCGGCTAAGGCGATCACTCTGGAATAATCAATCCATGTATAAAAGGGGAGGAATAATGAAAAAGCTATTAAGGCTGTTTGCTGCCGCATTGGTGCTGACAGTTGGATTATGGAGCACCGGTTGTGATAAAAAAGAGGAGAAAAAAGCGGAGTTTAAATCCGCACAGTCCGGGACCCTGAAACTGGCTCTTGATGCGGATCCAAAGACAATTGATATTCAGGAGCAACTGTCCGGCGGTATGCTGCAGTTTTCTCACTGGGCTTTTGACCCACTCGTTAGGTGGTCGCAAGACATGACATTTGAGCCCAGGCTGGCCACCAGCTGGGAAAGAATTGATGATCTGACCATGAGATTTAAGCTGAGAAAAGGCGTCAAGTTCCATAGTGGAAATCCCTTTACAGCCAAAGACGTGGTGTTCACCGTTAAACGGTTCCGCGACAGCGCTGATTTCAAGGGATTGTTTGAACCGTTTGAAGATCCGATTATCGTCGACGATTTCACCATTGATTTCAAAACCAAGAAGCCTTATCCGCTGATGTTGAACATGATCACCTATGTTTTTCCATTGGACAGCAAGTTCTACAGTGGAAAGGATGACGAAGGCAGGTCCAAGGATGCAGTGGTCAAAGTGGGATACTCATTTGCAAAGAACAATGTATCCGGTACTGGCCCATTCAAGCTCGTTGAAAGAGAGCATGGTGTCAAAGTCGTCATGGAAAGATTTGCTGATTACTGGGATACCAACTCACCCGGAAACGTTCAGAAATTAATTCTGACACCCATTAAAAGTGGTGCAACCCGCTTGGCGTCCCTGCTGTCTGGTGATGTTGATTTCATCATGCCTGCAGAACCCCAGGACTTTAGCCGTATCAAAGAAAATCCCAACGTTAATCTGTTCACTTACACCGGTGGCCGGATCATTACGGTGCAGATGAACCAGAAACGTCACGAGGCCCTGAGAAACAAAAAGGTTCGACAGGCAATCGTGTATGCTGTTAATAACGCAGGTATCGAAGAGAAGATCATGAAGGGGACCGCCACTCCAGCCGGTCAAATGAGCCCCAAGGGGTACCAGGGATACAAGTCCAGCCTCACACCACGATATGATCTGGAAAAAGCCAAGCAATTAATGAAAGAAGCCGGTTACGCTGACGGTTTCGAAGCATCAATGATCGCACCAAATAACCGGTACATCAACGATGAAAAGATTGCTGAAACCTTTGCTGCCATGCTTTCCAAGATTGGAATCAAGGTGAACCTGAAAACCATGCCCAAGGCCCAATACTGGGATGAATTTGATCGACAGCCCGCCGACTTCCAGATGATCGGCTGGCATTCAGACACCGAGGATTCAGGAAACTTCTACGAGTTCCTGTCCATGTGCCCAAACAAGGAAACCGGTTACGGCCAATACAACAGCGGAAACTACTGTAATAAGAAAGTAGATCAGATGACGCTGGCAGCCCAGACAGAAACAGATAGCGCGAAGCGTGTCAAGATGCTGCAGGACATTGAGCAGATCATGTATGATGAAGCTGCTTATGTTCCGTTTCACTGGCAGAACCATTCATACGCGGCCCGTAAAGGTCTGAATGTCGCGGCTATCATCAACACCATGAATTTTCCCTACATTGGTGATCTGGTGATGAAATAAACCGGAAACAGACAGAAGCCAACTCCATACAGGGGTTGGCTTTTTTTGTTTCTACGGTCTAAAATAGATTCATGTTACCTTGTATCAGTCCCTTGGATTTGAAAAGCAGGAATAATCGGCTTATCACTTGAATGAGACCCGCTTTCAGCGCCAAAGCTGGAAGCTCACCCGGAAAGAAACCAGCCAAAAACCTTTAATGTTTGCATTCGCTGTCCGTCGTATCATTCAGGCTATCCTGGTGATGCTGGTAATCAGTTTTATAGGATTTGCTGTTCAATACAGCATTGGTGACCCGGTCCGCGATATGGTCGGAATCAGAGTGTCTGCTGCTGACAGAGAGGCGCTGAGAGACAAGCTGGGATTGAATGATCCGTTTATGGTTCAGTACAAGCGGTTTGTTTGGAACGCTCTGCATGGGGACCTGGGAACCTCATATTTCTACAGCAAACCCACACTACAGATTATTGCCCAGAAGGCCCCGGCCACACTTGAACTGGTATTTGCCACCGCTATGATCATTGTTCTGGTTAGTATGCCTGTGGGAATTTACACCGCTATTTACCCGCAAAAACTGTTTTCCAAGATAACCATGGGGGTCAGCACTGTGGGAGTCTCCTTCCCGGTTTTTCTGACAGCCATTGGCCTGATCTATCTTTTCGGAGTGGAACTGAACTGGTTGCCGTCATATGGAAGGGGAGAAACAGTGAATATTGGCGGTTGGGAGACCGGCTTCCTGACAAAGGACGGTCTGCTGCATCTTATCCTGCCCAGTATCTCCCTGGCGTCAATTATGTTGCCGCTGTTTATACGATTGATCCGGGCGGAAATGATGGAGGTTCTGGAGACTGAGTATATAAAATACGCATGGGCCAAAGGTCTGACCCGGCGCAGGGTCTGGCTACTGCACGCGTTCAAGAACACTTTGCTTCCGGTTATTACTGTCTTCGGTATCGAAATCGGTATTCTTTTCGCGTTTACCATTCTGACGGAGACTGTATTTCAGTGGCAGGGGATGGGGTTCATGTTCTATGAAGCCGTAGAACGATCTGATACAGCCTTGCTCGTTGCTTACCTGGTAGTGGTGGGTGTGGTATTTGTCCTGATCAACACACTGATTGACATATTGTACGGGTTGATTAACCCGATGGTTCGAATAGCGGGGACAAAATGAGCGATAAACGTCTAACGAGGGAAACCCAAGCATCAAGGAGGGGATTTTCTTCTGCTTTCAGCAGAGAGTGGAAGCGGTTTCGCAACTCCTACCTTTTTTACAGTTTTAAAAGAGATCCCATCGCTATTTCCTGCCTGTCCATTTTCCTGTTTCTGGTCATCATCAGTTTTGCAGCTCCCATTGTTGCCCCGTACGATCCATACAACACGACAACCATCGATATCATGGATTCCGAGCTGCCACCTTCCTGGATGGAAAAGGGCAACCCAAATTTCTGGCTGGGGACGGATATCCAAGGCAGGGATCTTTACAGTACCATGCTTTACGGGCTCAGAACCTCCGTGATTATCGGGATTTTTGCAGTGATTTTCCAGGCTTTTGTGGGT
>JAOZRE010000046.1:0-12846 GCA_029940215.1 bacterium
CATACCGAACATGACATGATGTAGCTTCGGGAAAATCCCTTCTCATTTGACTGACGACCACCTGCCGGTTATATTGAAGCGAAAATCGGCAGTCGCCTTTTTACCTGCCACATATCATCGTGTAGCCAGAAACACCCTGTTTTTAACCAGAGGAAGAGATGGACAACCTTAGAATCGAACCCACCAAGTATACGCCTGAGATCATATTCGACGCTGAGACGAACCTGTTGGAGATCAAGGGGGAGACCTACCCTGAAAATACCGCCGAGTTCTACGCCCCCGTTTTCAAATAGCTGGAAGCCTACCTGACCCAACTCAGGGACGAAGCAGTTACGGTTAACCTGGAAATCAACTATTTCAACAGTCCCTCCTCCAAGGTGCTGATGGACATGTTCGATCAGTTCGAAACGGCGGCAGATGCCGGAAAAGACATTCCGCTCAACTGGATATACAATCGGGACAATGAGAGCGCCATGGAATACGGTGAGGAGTTCCAGGAGGACCTTGAGGTACTAAAACTGAACCTGATGGAAAAAATATCCTGATCCGCGCTGTATCGTTCTACCCTGTTTTCAGCACCAGTTATGACCTCAGGATAATATGAAAAAAAATCTTTATGATATCCACGACGGTTTTTCTGATCAAGATCTATTCCTGACCTTCAGCGGTCCCATGTCCCAGAAACTGACCGTGGAGATGGGAGAAATTCTGAAAACAAAAATGAGCCAGAAGGGCGCCAGTCTTTCGACAGCCCAGAAAGTCTTCTCTATTCTGGTGGAACTCATTCAGAACATCATCCACTACTCCGCCGAGAAAAACACCACTCAAAGGGACATGCTGGAGATCGCGGCGACTGACAACGGTATCGGCATCTCAGAAAGAAATATCGCTAAACTGTTCCGTATTGATGTGATTTACACGAATCTGGGAACCGAAAAGGAAAAAGGGACCGGGTTGGGGCTGATTTTGTGTAAAAAGATGGTTGAAAAACACGGGGGTCGCATCCGGGTTGAAAGCGAGGAAAAAAAGGGGACCACCTTTTCACTGAGATGTCCGGTTTCGGAACAGATTTTTATAAAAGCCTCGGGACAAAAACCATCCGCAACCGAATAAATGCATTCAGCACCAGAGCATACAATCCAAACCAGATCAAATACCCGGTTATCAGCGTCAACGGGGGGAGGAGACAGAGCACCGGATTGTGCAGATCATAGACAATGCGGGCGGCATACCAGCCGACATCATGGACAGAATAGTTGAACCCTATTTTTCCACAAAGGGAGAAAAAACCGCCTAACCGCTGTCAGGTGTTCACATAAACGGTATACCGGGTTTCCTTGCCCAGAATCTGGTCTATCTTGTAGTGCAACTGCTTGCACTCCTCGAGTTCTTGAAAATTCTCCCAGTTTTCAACCGTCTGCCAGGAACTGATCACAATACGCTCTTCAGTGTTCTCCTGGTTAACCAGTGCTTCGCCTGAGATGTACCCTTTGCTGCGCTGGGCCAGGGCATGCAATTCCGCCTTAAAAGGCTTGATAGCCGCACGCTGATCATTGGAAACGGTTCTGGAGATAATAACTTTAACAGACATAGTCCTCCTGGAAAAAGGGTTGCTTGCCAGCTCCCCTGCCTTGACGGCCAGAGAAAGTCCAATCAAAGGTTGATCTAATTTTACCAGCCCGGCAAGCAAAAGTCCAGTCCGAAAAATGTTAGTCCATACCCCTTATTTCACTTTTGACAGGCTGTGCAACCCCGATATCTTTTTGCTTGCCAATCAGCCCGACCACACCTTAGTATGAAACAACTACAGGGACTTTCACCCTGCTTACCCATTCATTTTGACACCCATTGAAACAGCGGTCACATCACATGTCCGAAAATGAAGCAACACAGGCATCTGAAGAGCTCATCCAATTTTTCCTGCCCCACCTGACCCAGTATATCAAATCATTGACTGAGGTTTTTGCCCGGGTAGAGAATAAAGATTTTTCCGAGGCCAAATGGCTACTGATTTTCAGCGACAAACAGTCAGGAGCGTTTTTGAAGCATCACTACCTGAGCGAATCCTGGGAGGAGTTGGACCGGTACCTGAAGCGCAAAGGTAAGTTGTACTATTTTCTGGAGGAGAAGCAGCAGGGGCTGGTTGCCCAATCCTTTACCTTCTGGCTCTTTTTCTCGCCTGCCACGGCAGCCGACTATTTCAAGTCCCAGGTGGACAGACCGAAAAATTTTTCCGCCCAGGCGATCCGCCCCATGCCCTTTCCGGATTTCAAAGATGCGTTTCTGGACACCTTTACGGCGATGATGGGTGATGAAGAGATAAGCAACTGGCAGAAAATAGAAAAAACAGCGGATATCCTGAAGAATTCAGACATCTATCTACAACCCGAATCCGTCAAAGAGGTGGATCAGTTTATCAAGCGAAAAGTTATCAAGTATATGAGCCCGGAAATCGTTCTGTTGCAGGACGAAATTTTTAAGCCTGGTGTTTCTCCAAAAATACTGGAGCGGCGCCTGCGCTCTGTGCTGAGAATTGGCTGGCGATACTTTCGGGCAAAGAATGAACTTGAAACCAAGTATTTTCGAAAACTGCTCGCCCCCAGTGCAGAAGAGCGCATTAAGGGCCTGAAGCTGGCAAAAAAGAAGCTGATAGACTTCGAACTGGATATGGCAGAGTAAAGCAGCACCCTGCCAATCTCAGGTCTTTCCTATTGGTTGAAGATCCTGGCCGCCTGATCGATATCCTCCGGTGAAAAAACAAAGAGGCAATTCTGATCTGCCGAAAAAACTGACCCATATACATAATTAATATTAATCCCCTCTTTCCCGAATCGTTCAGTTATGTCCGCCAGCGCACCCGGCCGATTCTCAAGTTCAATCGCAATCACCGGCATTATATCAAATACATAGTCATTCTTAGACAGTAGATCGATGGCTGCATCAGAATTATCTGACAAAAAACGGATCAGTGCAAACTCGGCAGAGTCCTTCCTCATGGAGTGATAGTTGGCAACCGATG
The DNA here is from genome assembly GCA_029940215.1 of bacterium. Taxonomy (GTDB): domain Bacteria; phylum SAR324; class SAR324; order XYD2-FULL-50-16; family XYD2-FULL-50-16; genus JAHJRI01. The sequence goes on from JAOZRE010000046.1 coordinate 3,020, forward strand.
CTATTTTTTTTATCGATTTCCCCCTCGCCTTAAACAGCTCCAATACGTAACTGGAAGCGTCCTGGATCATCAGGGCGTCAATATTAACCCCGTTTGCAGACAGCAGGGCCGATAGTTTCCCCAACTCTCCCGGGGCATTATTTAAGAAAAGTGATATTTCGGTTCTAACCATTTTCATCCCTCCCAGATTGGTGTAATCAATCACCTGCACAGGCACAATCGCATTAATGCTGATCGTAAGATCCAATTTCTCCCCAGTCTTCATGAAATCACCGTAAATAACAACCCGCTTTTTCAACCAGCCCCGAGTTGACTTCACCCATCAAGTCTGATAATTGCGAAATGAAAACCTGTAATTGTTTTGAAATAACAGATATTCGTACCATATCATCCAATCAGGAAGGGGAAAAATGGATTTTGAGTTTTCAGTAAAAGAACAGGATATCATTCAGGATGTCCGGGAATTCCTGCGATCCGAAAGCACGCCGGAACTCCTGGAAGAGAGCCACCACCTCGGGCATATCTATGGTGGGACAGAGGGGCGAAAATTCATCAAAAAATTTGCAGCCAACGGATGGCTGGTACCCGATTGGCCGAAAGAGTACGGTGGTCTGGGGTCATCAGCCATGCTGACCTTTGCCATCAAGGAGGAGATGGCGATGGCTGCTGTACCAATAATTTTTGTGGCAGCCCACATGGCTGGACCAACTATCATGCACTTTGCCAGTGATGAAATGAAAGAGAAGTGGCTCCTGCCCATCGCCAGGGGAGAGGTTGAGTTCGCCCTGGGATACACGGAACCACAGGCGGGATCAGACCTCTCTTCACTGGAGATTCACGCGGCGGATAGCGGAGACCACTTTATTGTCAACGGCGGGAAATCGTTCAACACCCACAGCCATGTCGCGGACTACCACTGGCTGGCTACTATCACGGACCCGGAGGCCAAGCGGTATCAGGGAATGTCCATGATGATCGTGGACCTGAAAAGTCCGGGGATCGAGATTCGCCCTATGATCACCATGGCTGGTTGGCAGACAAACGAGGTTTTCTATAATGATGTGGTGGTCCCGAAGAATCATCTGGTCGGTGAGATAAACCAGGGATTTTACTATCTGATGTCCGCCCTGGACTTCGAGAGGATGTTTCCACTGGCGGCCTATGAACGGATCTTTAACGAGATCGTCAGCTACACAAAAGATACCTCTGTTGCCGGGCAGCCACTTTCGAAACAACCCCTGATCCGGCAAAAGTTGGCCCAACTTAAAATCGAACTGGAGGCAAACAAGCTGCTGTTCTTTCGATTGGCACACATAATCGACAAGGGTCAGATACCCAACTACCAGTCATCCATGCAGAAGCTATTTGCCACTGAAACCGCTCAACACATTACACAGGCAGGCATGGAAATTCTCGGATATCACGGTCTCCTGAAAAAAGGCTCCCGTCATGCCGTCCTGGAAGGACTCATAGAACAATCCTACCGCACCAGTATTGTGGAAACCATCTATGCCGGAACCTCTGAGGTTCAGCGGAACATCATCGCCCTGCGGGGACTCAAACTGCCAACCAAATAAAAAAGGACGCTACAATGGATTATGATCTGAGCTCAGAACAGAATATTCTAAAGGAGTCCGCACATAAACTGCTGGCCAAGGAGTGCCCCTCCGAGTTCGTCAGGGAGATGGCAGAAGATAAAACGGGATATTCAGAAAAACTATGGAAAAAAATGGCGGATCTGGGATGGATGAGCCTCCTGGTTCCTGAAACTTACGACGGATCAGGGGTCAACTTCCTGGATCTTTCGATTTTATTATCAGAATTCGGTTACTACTGCGTTCCCGGCCCCTTCTTCTCAACAGTCGTACTTGGGGGCCTGCCTATCCTGACAGCCGGCAGCGAAGCGCAAAAAGCAGAACTGCTGCCTGAGATTGCAGCCGGCAAGCGAAAATTAACCCTGGCATGGCTGGAGCAGGAAGAGATCTACCAACCTTCCGGGATTCAGCTGACAGCTGAAAAAACCGCTACTGGATTCACCCTCGACGGAACCAAGCTGTTTGTTCCGGACGCCCATGTAGCTGATACCATCATCTGTGTGGCCCGAACCGCAAGCGAGGCAAACGGCATCAGCCTGTTCATCGTCGATGCCACCCTTCCGGGGATCCAGCTGACCAGCCTGGAAACCATGAGTGGTGACAAACAGTACGAGGTCTGTTTTGAAAAGGTTGCCATCCCGGCTGACCGTCTTCTGGGGGAGCTTAACGGCGCCTGGCCGGTTCTGGAAGAGATCATGTTGAAGGCCGCAGTGGCCAAATGTGCTGAAATGGCAGGAGGCGCAGATAAGGTCATGGAACTGGTGATTCCCTATGTCAAAGGACGCAAGCAATTCGGAAAACCGGTGGGGGCTTTTCAGGCCGTTCAGCACCACTGCGCCAACATGCTGACCTTCCAAGATACCAATAAATTCATGCTTTACCAGGCTGCCTGGCGTATCAGTGAAGGGTTACCTTTTACAGCAGAAGCTGCCATGTGTAAGGCTTGGGTGAACGAGTCCCATGGAAAACTGGTCGGCCTCGGACACCAGATTGTTGGGGGATTGGGATTTATGGAGGAGTACGATCTGCAGTTGTACTTCAAACGAGCTCGTACAGCGGCTCAGATGTTCGGCAGCAGTGATGACCACCGGGAGATCGTCGCTCGTGAAATGGGACTTTAGGTCAACCGTTTTTTCCGGTCCATGTACTGCTTGAACCGATTAACATGAACTCTTGCCAGCTCGGCGGCCTCCTCCGGCCGCCGGTTGATCACCGCTTCAATGATATTGCACAGATCACTGTAGTTTTCCTCCATCTCCCGCTCGCTCACCTTCAGATATTTGTCATAGTAGCGATGAATGTTGTCATGTACAGTCTCCAGGATAAACCGATACAACAGATTACCACTGATTCTGGCCAGTTGCATGTGAATCTGCTCGTCAACTCCTACAAAATCGTCCCAGGCAGCAAGCCCTTTTTGATGGATCTCAGTTGCCTGTTCCCTGAGTGCCTGAAGCCCCTCGATATCGTTATCGGTTATCCGTTCAGCCGCCAGGCCGGTGACGATCCCTTCCACTCCCTCACGAAATTCAGAGAGTTCTTCCAGTGATACCACCTGTGACTGAATCAACAGAGCCAGACTTTCACTCATGTGTTCGGATGTCGCCGCCTTGACCACGGCTCCCCCGTTCACACCCAACTTAATTTCGATCAGGCCTTTCTGCTCCAGAATTCTAAGGGCCTCCCGAAGAGTCCCCCGACTGGTGCCCAACATCTCGCCCAACTCCCTTTCGGGGGGTAACTTCTCCCCCACCTTTAATTTACCGTTCAGTATCGCGGTTTGAATCTGTGACACCACATCCTGAAACACCCGGTTTTGCGTCGCCTTTCTGAATAATGTTTCCATTACTGATTGGTCTCCTCTTGGTACCGTTTCCATGCTGTTTAACATGCCACTGAACACCATAATTAAAACCGCCTCCAGTTGAAAATATAATGGTTAAACCATATTTTTCCAACACCCGGTCACCCTGGATATTGATGTTGATTAATGAAACAGGGAAGTTTTCAACTGACCGGTTGACGGTTTGATGATCAGCGCCGGAGCCCCGCACATATTGACGGAACGTGTAGAATAGGTTACTCAGAGTACTTACGGTGACCAAAGAGCAAGCCAATTCGAACCTGAAGGAGTGAATGATGGAACCACGGAAAGTCAAAAACGCAAAGGATGCCAGGAAAATTGTCGAAAAGAGCGGCTTGGAGTATGTCAAGGTCGGTGTTTTCGACATTGATGGGATATTCCGTGGAAAATATATGAAACGTGACAAGTTCATTTCCTCCCTGGATAAGGGATTCGGGTTCTGCGACGTTGTTGTCGGCTGGGATTCCAATGATCAACTCTACGATAATGTCGATGTCACCGGCTGGCACACCGGATATCCCGATGCACTGGTAAGGGTAGTCCCCGAAAGCTGCCGCCCGCTCCCCCTGGAGGGCAATATGCTCCTGTTTCTCGGTGAGTTCGCTGACAAGGCCGAGTCTGTTTGTCCCCGCGGTCTGCTGAAAAGGGTCCTCCAAAAGTCAACAGAGATGGGCTATACAGCCGTCGGATCCTGTGAGTTCGAATTTTTTATTTTCGATGAAACACCGGACTCCATCCGGGCCAAGAATTACCGGGATCTGCAGCCCATTACACCCGGGTTCTTCGGATACTCCATGCTGCGGGACGCTGTTCATTCAGATTTTTACGAGGAGTTGCTGGATCTCTGCCTCAAAATGGACTTCCCCTTGGAGGGCCTGCATTCAGAGACTGGCCCGGGAGTGATGGAGGCGGCCATCTACTACGACGAGATACTGGCCGCTGCTGACAAAGCCTCTCTATTTAAGACCTACACCAAAGTCCTGGCCCAGAAGCGAAACTGGATGGCCACCTTCATGGCAAAATGTTCAAATGACTGGCCCGGACAGAGTGGACACATCCACCTCTCACTCCAGGACCTGAAAGGCAAACCAGTATTTTGTGATGACTCGAAACCGGACCAGCTCAGTGATACCATGCGGTATTTCATCGGCGGACAGCAGGCGATGATGCCTGAATTTCTGGCCATGACAGCCCCAACGGTCAACAGCTATACCCGGTTGATCCCGGGATTCTGGGCACCAACCGAGGCCAGTTGGGGGATAGACAACAGGACATGCGCCCTGAGGGCCATTCCGGGTGAACCAAAATCACAGCGGGTCGAGTACAGGCTGACAGCGGCAGATATTAATCCATACGTCGCGCTGGCGGCAGCCCTTGGTTCCGGCCTCTGGGGCATTGAAAACAAGATTGAACCGGATGCTCCGGTGGTTGGGAACGCTTATGATCAGAAGTTTGCCGACTGGCGTCAACTCCCCCGTTCCCTGGGGGAGGCAGCCGAACGACTGCATAAATCCGGGCCCGCACGGGAGCTGTTCGGCGACGGTTTTGTCGACCACTATGTCGCTACTCGAAACTGGGAGCAGCGTGAGTTCAACAAGCATATTACCGATTGGGAAATGGACCGGTACTTTGAAATCATCTAACCGGTGACAACCCATGATAGGAGATGCAGGCGCATTCTGCCGGCATCTCCTCACACCTGAATTACCCGAGACACCAAACCTGGACCAATAAACGCGCAAATGGATACCCAACCCCTGATAGGCATCACAACATATGGCAAAAACGACGCCGGTTATTTCGTGTTGCCCCATGACTATATCGATGCTGTCCGCCGTTCCGGCGGCATTCCCCTGCTCATTCCCCCTGGAGAGGCACATCTGGAGCCGCTGATTCAGAGACTGGATGGATTTGTATTTGCCGGGGGTGGAGATATCAACCCACAGCGGTACCAGGGACAGTCGCATGAATCCATCTACAACATCGATGACGAGAGGGACCGCAGTGAGATCGAAACAGCGCGGTTGATTCTGAAACATCAACTGCCTACCCTTGCCATCTGTCGGGGATTGCAGATATTCAACACCCTGCTTGGCGGGACCCTGTTTGAGGACGTACCGGAACAGTTAGGTGATTCAGTCATCCACCGACTCCCACCACGCAAAGCCGTACGCCATCTGGTACAGATTGAACCAGACTCACGGCTGTTCGACATCCTGCAGGAGACAGAGCTGGAAGTTGCTTCCTGGCATCATCAGTCCATCAGGCAACCAGCCCGGGATTTCAGAATTGTCGCCCAGGCTGCAGATGGTGTCCTTGAAGCTGCAGAGATCGGAAAACACCCCTGGTTTGTCGGGGTCCAATGGCACCCTGAACTGACTGCAGCAGCCGATCCAACCCAGCAACGCCTCTTCGATGCACTCATCCACCAGGCGATCCTCAACCAGCAGTAAACATTACACATGAAAGGGCGCAGACGCATGCTCCCTGCCCCCAGATATCATAAAACGCCTCGGGAAAACCATTCGGGAATTCAAACATTCGACAAACGGGGTAAAAATAGTGTACAAAGAAAAAACAAAGTGATTTTCGATCATCACTAACCGGAACTTTCAGAAAAAACAGATAAGGAAGCCCGAGTCAGGTCCGGCTTCAATCTTCCGGTCTTACAGAACGAGAGCTATTGAGGAGAAGCTGATGGAAAACGGCAACAACATCTTTAAGAATTTTGAAGGGATCATCAAGGATCAGAGATCCAAAAAAGTTACTTCAGACGAGGTCGCTAAGACTATATTGCAACTCCCAGACGAACACATGGTCGATTACCTTGAGTTCCTGGAACAAAACTGCCCGGAGAACGTGTCAAAAGAGATCTGCGAAAGGTTTTTACGCAGAATGGGGTCAAAGAACCAGACGTTTATTGATAAATGGGCCCCCAGCCTGAATTCCGTCACCCTGGAAAAGCTGGAACTCCTGGTCCTCGCCCGAGCAGACGACCTGTTCGAAACCTATCTACGCCTGATCCTGCCTGACGAAATTATTAATGAGTTCGTTATCCTGAAAGCCAAGCGAATCGACGAGAAATTCAAAGGAAAATATCACAACGCCCTGGCCATGATCGAACTGGCGGTTGAACTCAACCGGGTTGAAAAACCCGAGGACCTCTTCGATACCTTCGTCAACATAGAGAACCGCTACTACGAGGAAAATGAACCCAACGTGGATGTGAATACCTTCTATAAGTTGGTCACACCCATGCTGAGAAGATACTCTGTTAAGATGGGCCCCACAGAATTCTATGAAATGAGAGATAAGGTGCTCCAGGAACTCAGGAAGCACGGGGTGAATCCCGGACACCTGTCCATTGACATCCTGGAAAGAAGAGGCAAGCACCGGTTAAAACCCCCTTCACACTCCTATTTCCGGGGATTTGGCCTGCACGATATGCCCTCCGACTAAGCAGCCGCCTCGCCGTTTTCAGTGGCACACCCATCTCTGAAGGCGACACCATATTCAATATCGTGAAGAAGATCGGCTTTGATTCCGACATCATTGCCGACCTGGAGACGATGGTGCGCATCAGTGAGGAGTTCGGGTAGTGCCATTGTCCTTATCTCGGTAAACACTTCGGTAATAGATGTATCACTGTTCATCTGTACAGAACTTGCCAACACACACGGAGAATTGTCCATGTCATTCGGCAACATGAAGCCTGATATTGAATACCCATGCCCCTGGAACTACAAGCTCATCGGAACCGATGAGGCAGAGCTTAAAACCGCAGTGGCCGGTTTAATCACAGAACCCCATCGACTGGCCCCCTCAAACGCCAGCAAAACCGGCAAATATATCAGCCTGAACCTGACGGTTGACGTGACGGATGAAACTCACCGCGATGCTGTTTATAACCGATTATCCGGTTCTCCGGCCATCAGGATGGTCATGTAGCCGGATCCACTCGATTCAAATCCCAGGACATAGACTTTAAAACAGGATCAATCCTGCCATCAATAACCGCGAAGTGTTAAGGTGTAGCCAGGATTTGATCAATGCGGGTGTTGATATTCCCGGGAATATTGCTATGATCGAATGAGATGATCACAAATAATTCGCTATTGGCAAATACCGGCTTACTACTGCTGTCACTACCCGGCATTTTTCAGGTCTGTTTTATCCAGCCTGACTGGTTGATATTGAGAACCAATCAAAAAATCGAACACGGAAAGTCACCCGGATTGATTTTCAAGGCAGGGGCTTCCTGGCGTAAATCCCGAAGTTAAATCACGCTATTCCAGAGACGACTCATGAAATCTATCTTAATCGTTGGGGGCGCCGGCTACATTGGCAGCCATGTTGTTTTATCCTTTATTGAAGCTGGTTTTGAGGTTACCGTCCTGGACAACCTCAGTTCGGGGATGCAAATCAACCTTTTTCCGGAAGCGCGATTTATCCACGCGGACCTGCAAGACAGAGCCGCACTGTCTAACATCTTTAAGCATCCGTACGATGGCATCGTTCATCTGGCATCTTTGAAAGCAGCCGGCGAATCCATGTTGATACCTGAAAAGTATGCCTACCAGAACATCAATGGAACGATCAATCTGTTGGAGGCACTGTCCAATTCCCAAACGCGGATTGTTATTTTTTCCTCTTCGGCAGCTGTTTACGGAATGCCCGAATATCTTCCCCTGGATGAGAACCACCCCCTGAATCCCATAAATTTCTATGGGTTCACCAAACTGGAAATCGAACGCTTACTTGAATGGTTTGATCAGTTGAAAGGTATTCGGTATGCCAGCCTGCGATATTTCAATGCGGCTGGATACGATGCAGGGGGTAGAATTACCGGTCTGGAACAGAATCCTGCTAATCTGATACCCGTGGTAATGGAGGTGGCTGCAGGTAAAAGAGCGTCAATGGATATTTTCGGGAATGATTATCCAACACCAGACGGAACAGGAATCAGGGACTATATCCATGTATCTGACCTGGCGGATGCGCACCTCAAAGCCTTTGAATATGTCCAGACACAGAACAAAACACTGACGGTTAATCTGGGAACCGGTTCCGGCTGTTCTGTCATGGACGTGATCAATGCTTCTAGCCGGGCATCTGGGAAACAAATTGCTTATAACATCGTTGATCGCAGGCCCGGCGATCCCGCCGACTTATATTCATCGTCTGAAAAAGCCAGCCGGATTCTTGGTTGGCAACCTCGATTCAGCGATTTGGAAACACTGATCTCATCAACTTGGGAGGTCTATCAAAAAAACCAATAAATTTTTCTATCTTCTGACCAGGCAACCCTTTTCTGTAGCTGTTTTCCTGACATTCCAGTTTTCAGCATTTTAAAACATGAAGGCAGATCCTGCCTGGAAAGCTAAACCATGAATTCATTATGTTGAGTTCCCAATTTGCGCCAAAGACGGTTTATGAGATGGTGGGATCACAAGCCAAGCAGTAGTGCCGCTGATAGATGTCGGCGATCTGTCTGTGTTGCTCAGAAACTGAATTATCACCCTCCATCCGGGTGATCAGCTCCAGTATTCTTTCTCTGCGCTGCAGTCGATCAAGGGCCGCCAGCTTACCGCCACCCTGCTGTTCATGATAGATACGCTTTAATCGTTTGGCGATCTCTTCTGTTTCCGCACCCGCATCCAACCAGAATTGAAGTTCATCCACAAAGGCCCGATAGCCCTTTTCCCTGAGCTCGGTCATATGTTTTTCATGCGTCTCCAATAACAAGACCGCTGGATCTTCATTGATGGCATAACCCAGCTTGACCAGCAGGTCGCGATCGGCATAAAGTGCGTTGGGCACCATTCGGCACCCCAGGAACTCTTCACCATGACCCGGTTTAACCCGAACCAGTGAGAAGCCTTTTTTCAACGCATCCTTGGCTACGGCATCCTGATCGCGCGGATCATCCCAGACTATCTTTCTGCCGGCCAGTCTTTCCCTGAGAGAAAAAAAGCCATACCTCAGTATATTCGGCACCATTCTCAGGTTCTTTTCAATGACAGGGCCGGTCATCAGCCACAGATCACCTGAAAAGATCATATCCATATTTGACACCTTGTGGTTGACACCGATAGGGCTTACACCGGAAACTGGTTCCTGTAAATAACGAACAATCAATTGGTCCGGGCTGTGTGAGATCTCACTTTCCGGGCAGGCAAGTATTTCAAGCTTACCGTACGGCCCGATGGGGATCGGATCGCCCAGACGAGGGAACCGAACCCCTTCGATCTCTACCATGTTCCGACTGTCGGGATCGAGGTACTCAATATCACATTGCTGGAATTGTCCAGGATCGAGTTTTCCCAACCAAAGCTTTTCCTGAGGAGGGATGTCACATTCGACAAAAT